>CAZAHB010000001.1:0-37968 GCA_964484945.1 uncultured Armatimonadia bacterium
GGGGCGTGAGGACGATGTTGTTGCCCGTGGAGCCGCGGAACTCGTGGATACCCAGACTCGGGCGGCGCCAGTGCACGCCGTCGTCGCTCTCGGCGTAGCAGAGCATCCACGGATGGTCGTCGAGCGCCTGCGCGGGTTCGCCGGAATGACGGTAGTGCAGGCCGCGGTAGTACATCCGGTAGATGTCGCCGTCCTGGAAGACCGAGCAGAACGCGCTGGCGTTGCCCTCCCACTCCGCGTCCGAGCGGAAGACGATCTCCCGCCGAACGGGCCGATGCATCTCAAGCTCGGCCTCACCGGAGATACTCTCGATGAGGTAATCGTCCACCATCAGTTCGAGCCGACCACCGATCTCGACCGGCTCCTGCGCGTTCGCATGCACCGTCATCATCAGCACCACCAGCATCGGGATTGCCCGGACCATGGCACGCACCTCCGGGGCGCCCGTTCGACGTGAACCGTCCGCATACCTGCGAAGGTCGCGCCTTCGATCGCAGCGAACTGGCGCCCATCATGAGCTTCACTCAACGCGAACGCATCCTGGCCCCCTTCCGCGGCATCCGGCCCGACCACCCCGCGTGGGTCGCCGACCTCAGCTACTGGTTCGCGGCCATGCGCGACACCGGCCGCCTCGATGAGCGCTACGCCGCCGAGGGCGGATACGAGCAGCTTCACCGCGACCTCGGCGTCTGCCTCTACTACACGCAGGGCGGGAGCGTGTACTCGGCCCGCCGCGAGGGTGTCGAAGTACATCGCGAGGACCGTGACGGCGAGCGGGTGACCACCTGGCGCACGCCCGCTGGCGAGATCACCGAGCGGCGCCGGTTCCTCGACGGGCCGCACTGCTGGGCGGTGACCGATTACCCGGCCTCGACCGCCGAGGACCTGCGCGTGGTGCAGGACATCTACCGCCGGACCGAGTTCACGCCCGCTCCGGAGATCTTCGAGCGGGCATCCGAGAAGGTCGGCGAGGACGGGCTGCCCATCTCCCCCGCGCCGCGCAGCCCGCTCCCGGCGCTGATGACCGACTGGTGCGGCGTCACCGGCACGAGCTACCTGCTGGCCGATGAGCCCGCCGCGGTCGAGGACACCATGGTGCTTATCAAGCAGGCCAACGACGGGGCGTGGCAGGCGATCTACGAGGGCCCGGCGGAGCTGATCCACGTCTGCGACAACCTTGACAGCAACACCTACACGGGGCTGTTTGACCGCTACATGCGTTCCCGCTACGCGGGTCGGCTGGAGGGCCTGCATGCTGCGGGGAAGTACGCGGTAACGCACCTCGACGGCGCGGTGCGGGGGCTGCTGCCGAAGCTGGCGGAAGTGGGCTTTGACGGCGTGGAGTCGATCACGCCCGAACCCGTCGGCGACGTGGCGATTGAGGAGCTTCGCGACCTCTGCGGCGAGCATGACACGATCATCTGGGGCGGGATCCCGGGCGCGATGTTCGCGCAGCCGTGGGGCGCGGCGGAGATTCGCGAGCAGGCCACGCGGTTGCTCGACGAGTTGTGGCTTGCCGGTGGAGCAAACTCCGAGCGAAGCGATCCGGCCTCGCCACCACAACGGCCCACGGGCGAGGGCACCCGCGGCACGAAACGACGACAGCAGGGCAACCGCCTCGTGGTTGGCAGCGCCGACCAGGTTCCCCCGGACGGGGACATCGACCTGTGCCGCGTGGTGACCGAGGCGATTGACGCGTACTGCGGATAACCGACGGTCGCCTGTCGTATGCCGGTCTTCCCCCCTCGTCCGGGGAACGACCGCTGCGTGGAGCCTGCGCCACGAACGGCAACGATGCCGCCCGGCCTCACCACTCCACGAACTCGACCTCGACGCCCAGCTGTGGCTGTTCCCCGGCAAAGCGTTCGCGCATGACCTCAAACGCCTCCGGGTTGTTGTCCACGAGGCAGAACCTCCGCCCAAGCTCCAGCGCCGCCGCCCCCGTGGTCCCGCTGCCGGCGAAGAAGTCCAGCACGAGGTCGCCCGGCTTCGATGACGCCGCCACGACCCGCTTCAGAATGCCGAGGGGCTTCTGCGTCGGGTAGCCGGTCTTCTCGCTGCCGGTGGGCGAGACGATCGTGTGCCACCAGGTGTCGGTGGGGAACTTGCCCTTTTCGCGCTTCTCCTCGCTCACAAGTCCCGGCGCCATGTAGGGAATGCGATCGACTTCCTCGCGGTTGAACACGTAATCATCGGGGTCCTTCGCGTAAAGGAGGATATTGTCATGTTTGGCCGGCCAGCGCTTCTTGCTGCGCCCACCGTAGTCGTAGGCCCAGATGATCTCGTTGATGAAGCTCTCGCGCCCGAAGATCGCGTCGAGGAGCACCTTCACATAGTGGACCTCGCGGTAGTCGATGTGGAAGTAGAGCGACCCGTCCGCCGCCAGCACGCGATGCGCCTCAACCAATCGCGGTTCCAGAAAGCCCAGGTAGTCGTCGAACTCGTCCTCCCAGGCGCGTGAGATCACCTCGCGGGTGCGATAGCGCCTGCCGCCGAAGCCCGTACGGTCCCCGTCTTCATCGCGCTCGACCGTGATTGACGTGCGCGACTGGGTCTTGCCCGTATTGAAGGGCGGGTCGATGTAGACCAGCGGGATGGATTCATCGGGTAATTCCCGCAGCAGTGGCAGGTTGTCTGCGAGGCAGACCGTGTTACGCTCAAGATCAATCATGAGTATCAATCACCAGTCGGGCAGGAAGTACCTCTGCGGGCGCGAAGTCTGTAGTGACCGGCGGCGGGAGACGTCGAGTTGCCCTGCGCGGCCGGTTGGTGTATTGTGAACTACGCGGATGTGAGGGGTTTCACCGGCGTGGCTGCCATGACCTGCCGCGCCGCTGATTCCCGTGTCTGGAAGGACCAGATTACTGAGGAGGATGATGGACGTGGCAGATGTCTGTGACGTGATGAAGACGGCGATCTCGATGGAAGAGGATTCGGAGCGCTTCTACCGCGACGCAGCGGAGGAAGCCGACAACCCGCTGGCAACGAATACGTTCGAGGCGCTTGCCGACTGGGAAGTCGAGCACAAGAAGCTCCTGCAGGACGTCTTCGAGAAGGCCGAAGTGGCCGAAGCATGCCCTGCCCTGACCGAACTTGACATCGAGCAGAGTGATGTCAAGAAGGCGGCGGCGATGATCTTTGACGCCGCCCGCGAAGAGGCCACGGGCGAGCCAGAGGCGTCAGAGGCCCTCAACGAGGCCTACGCCGCGGGGATGGCCAAAGAACGCGCCGCGATCGAGTTCTACAAAAGCCAGATCGCCGATACCGATCACGAGAACGAGCAGGAGCTTTACAAATTCCTGCTCGGGCAGGAGCGCGGGCATCTGGAGTTGCTCGCGACCACTGAGGAATACCTGAACGATACGCAGTACTGGCACTTCAAGGAAGAGATGTGGATGGCGACCGGCTAAAGCCGTCCGCTGCTGCTGTATAGAGCGATCGCAGGCCGGAAGCCTGCGCCACATGGACTGTGGGGCAGGCTTTCCTGTATATCGGTACGGAGCAACAATGGGGCGCACGGCCGCGTGCGGCGTCCCTGCATGCTTCCCGAATCAAGTACCAGTGCGGGCGCCCCCGCCCGCACGACTGAAGGGACCAGTTTGCCAGTCAGGAGTGCATCGCAATGACCGATTCCACCGGTTCCGAAAAGCTCTGGGGAGGCCGCTTCTCCTCGGACGTTGATACCGCCATGCTGGACTTCAGCGAGTCCACCGATGCCGATTCGCACATGATCGCCGAGGACATCTGGGGCTCGCAGGCCCATGCGCTGATGCTGCACGAGTGCGACATCCTCTCCCGGGAGCACCTCGCGGAGATCCTCCGCTGGCTGGAGACCGCGCGCGAGAAGTTCGAGGCGGGCGAACTCGAACTCAATCCAGAGTTGGAGGACGTCCACATGAATGTGGAGAGCTTCCTCCGCGAGGGGGCCGGACCCGAGGCCGGCGGACGGCTGCACACCGCGCGCTCGCGCAACGACCAGGTGGTCACCGACTTTCGCATGCGCCTGCGCCGCTACCTGCTGGATATCCGTGAGGGCGTGGCGGAGCTTCGCGGCGTGCTGCTGGGGCTTGCGGCCAACCACGCAGAGGACACCATGCCCGGCTTCACGCATACTCAGCACGCGCAGCCGATCACGGTCGGATTCTGGCTGGCCGCGCACGCGGCGGGCCTCGAGCGCGACGAGCAGCGCCTCGCGGAGGCGTTCCTGCGCACGAACCAGTGCCCGCTGGGCGCGGCCGCGCTGGCGGGGACCTCCTTCCCGACCGACCGCGAACTGACCGCGGAACTTCTCGGCTTCGACGGCGTGGTGCTCAACGCGCTGGACGCGGTGCAGTCGCGTGACTTCGCGATCGAGGCGCTATCGGCGCTGAGCGCCCTCATGACGAACCTCTCCCGGATGGCCGAGGAGACGGTGATCTTCTCCTCCCCCGCCTTCGGAATGCTGGAGGTCGATGACGCATTCGCGACGGGCAGTTCGATTATGCCGCAGAAGAAGAATCCGTGTGCGGGTGAGCTGACGCGAGCGCGTACCGGCGCGGTGCACGGCCGCCTGGTGGAGCTTCTGACGCTGCTGAAGGCGCTCCCGAGCGGCTACAACCGTGACTTCCAGAATGATAAGCCGCCGGCCTGGGAGGCCTGCAAGCATACGCTCGCGACGCTTCGCGTCATGGTGCCGATGTGGGAGAGCATGACGCTGAAGCTCGATCGCATGGCGACCCTGGCGGGTGCGGAATTCGCGTCCGCGACCGAGCTGGCGAACTGGCTGGTGCAAGAGCGCGACATGCCCTTCCGCGACTGCCACGAGCTTGTGGGATCGCTGGTGGGGACGCTGGTGGATGAGGGCGCGACCCTCGACGACCACGAACGCGTGGCGCAGATCATGACCGAGCACGGGCAGGAGATCTCTGCCGAGGAAGTTGCGGAGATCGTGGATCCGCAGGCGGTTGTGCGCGCTCAGAAGAGCCTCGGCTCAACGAATCCCGACGAGGTGCTGAAGGTGGTGGCGCAGCTTCGGTGCGACCTCGGCGAGGACATGGAGGACATCGAGGCGGACATCAAGCACCTCGAAGACGCACGCGAGGAGACGGCCAGGAGGGTTGCAGAGGTGCTGGGGGAGTAGCGACAACGCCGACCGCTGGGAACTGGTAACTGCCGTCACTCCACCGGATCGGGCAGCCACTCCCCGATCAGCCCCACCTCGTTCGTTGCCCGGCGCCAGACGAACGTCGGCGGCGCCACGTACGTCGCGTCCAGCACGTTCAACAGCTCATCCACCGCCGCCTCGAGCCCGTCCGCGTGGGGCGCGGAGATGCTCAGGTGGCGCATGGCCGGCAACCGAACCTGCGGCGTCTCGGTGCGCTCGCGGTTGATGACGATCATCAGCGAGTCATCCCGGGGGATCTCGCCGCGCACCACAGGAAACTCCGCCGGCTGCTCGACGCCCCGCTCGGAATTCAGGAACCACTGGAAGTAGTGGACGATCCGCTCGGCCGCGATCTTTTCGGCCTCGGTGGGCTCCCCCGGGATCACGATGTAGCCGGCCGGCTGGTCCTCGAAGAGGAAGTCAACCTCGAGGAGCTTGTCCTGCGGGACGGTGATGGTCGCAGAGGTCATCGCCACGACCACCTGCGTCTCGCACACGCCCTCGGGCACATCGACAGCCAGCGTACCGTCCTCCACCTCGATCGCCTGCGCCTGCCCGTCCACCTTCAGGCCGATCACCTGCATCCCCGCAGGAACGCGCACGATTCCATCGCCCAGCGGCGTCGGCCCACAGCGCACATCGAGACGCAGCCGACGGGAGACGCGGTCACCCGTCCACGATGCGGTCGCCGCGTAGTCGGGCGCGGTGAAATCGAAGGCCGCGACGGCGGTCACGACATCCGCCGACCGCCGGGGCACCTGCACGCCCTCGACCGCCAGCCAGACGTTCGCGAGCGCGCTGCGGGCCTGACCGTCGGCGACCTCGGTTGTCTCGGGCATCTCGCGCAGCGTCATCCGCGTGCGCAGTTCCGATCCGTCATACATTGTGAAGACCGGGATCTCGCCACCCGTGTCGATCCACTGATTCGCTATCCTGAGCGTTCCTTCCGCAGGCCCGGCGGTCTCATTGCCGATCGCCAGGTGGGTATCGAGGCCCGATCCGTAGCGCGTGACCCACGTGAAGTCCTCGCTCTCCGCGGCGGTGACAGGCTGCCATCCGGCGTCGATGCACGCCTCGATGCGCGGCAGGTAGCGCTGCGTCATCGACTGAAAGCCCCGCGCGAAGGCCGCCGTCGGCCAGAAGCCCATGCGCAGGCTCTCGATGCACATGAAGTCCGCCAGGCCCTGGTAGGCAGCGGAGATTTCGTCGCGCGTCATGTTCCTGTAGTCCACGAAGCTGTCGAGCGCGTAGTGCTCCCACCAGCAGGCGGGCTTGGTTCCGATGGCGTCGCGCAGCGCCCACTCGCGACCCCGCATCCCCTTCCACGGCTCGCCCTCGAACAGCGCGGCGTCGGCTCCCATGCATGAGTTGTAGTCGGAGGAGTGGCGGATGTTCGGCACCACGCCGAGCTTCGTGCCATCCTCATGCCGAAGCGTGTTGACGAACTCCATCAGCCGCCGGATCGCCACAGCTTCGCGCACGAACACCCCCTCTTCATCCCAGCCGCGCTCCGCCAGCCCGTCTACACCCGGCCCCCGGTATTTCGCCAGGCCACCCGCTGTGTCGAAACTGAATCCGTAGAGATCAAGCTCCTCGGCCACCTGCGCGAGATCGCGCCTGCTCTGCTCGCCCCAGCTTGTGTTGTACGGGAACACGCGCACTACGCTGTCGTGGGCCTTGACGTAGCCCTTCGGGTAGCGCGTCTGCACCGATGGATCCTCGGTCAGCGCGTCCTCGAACTGGCTTCGCGCAAGCTGTTCCTCCAGCCAGATCTGCGAGGGCGTGTACAGCAGCATCGCCACACCGAGGCGCTCGCCGGTTTCGAAGCGCTCCTTGCGGCGCGCGCGGTACTCCTCCCAGGTAACCTGGTCTTCTTCGGCGAGGAGGTCCGGGTTCGCGGGCGTGTAATCGTACCACTCCTCGCGCACGACGATATCGCCGGCGCGCTTGAACGGGTTGATGCACCAGTCCCAGCCGGTGTGCGTGCGCCGCGCGTGTTCGCTGATCTGGTAGTCCTCATCTGCGTAGGGATTGCGCTTCCACGCCAGGTACTGCCCGCTGGCGTCGAGGATACGGTCGTCGATCCCGGGCGTGGGCTCGAACAGTTCCGGGGCGCTCGCGTACCAGTAGTGCAGCGCCTCACCTCTCCCCCATCGGCCGGTCATGCCGCACAGAAACAGCTCCACCGAAAGCTCCTGCTCCGGGTCGAGGACGATGTGCGTGCGTGTGGCAACACGGGCCCCACCAGCCTCCAGCGGCGCACCGCTCGTCGCGACATAGGAGAGAAGCTGGCGCGGGTTGATGCCCGTCGCGGCGCCGCCGGCGTCGCTCCACGCGGCGGCCAGCGGGATGGGCGTGCGGTACTTCGGCCCGTCGAAGGCCTCCGTCAGCGCCTCGGTGGGCAGATAGCCGTCGTAAACTGAGATCGCGCCCTCGCCGGGCACCTCGACCGGCAGCGACAGTGCCAGCAGCCGCTGCGTGTCGCTGGTGTTGCGCAACGTGACATTCCACGCGAACCAGCCGGCATTGCAGGTGATCGCGGCGCTCACCTCCAGCCCCTCGGGCGTCCAGCGAAGCTCGTCCGCCACCATGCGACCGCCCGTCAGCGGAACCTCGTGTTGCTCCGCGCCTTCAGTCAGCAGCAGGCCGCCCGCGAGGGGGAAATCGTCATCGAGGCCGGGGATCGCGGCATCTGTGATCTGCCCGGTCGCCTCGTCGATGGTGATGTCGAGCGTGCCGCACCTCAGGTCAAGGGCCATGGCCGGGAGGGCCATGAGTAGTACGCCGATGATGGTCAGACTGGCGGGTTTCAGGGACATTGCGCTATCTCTCCTGTGCGGATTCCTGTTCGACAAGTCGCCCGGACTCCATGTGCCCTCGCCTGGAGCGTCGTTCCCCCCTGTGCTACGCCTACTGGTTCGCCACCACAAACTCCGAGAACTCCCCGGCGTCGGTTCTCACGGTCACGGTGTACGCATCCGCGATCAGCATCTCCGGAACGGTCGTCTCGTACTCCGTCACGCCGCCGGGAGAATCGTCGCGAAAGATCGGTCGCCCGCCGGTGACGTCGCGGACGATCACATCGCGAATCGGAGAATCGCTTTCTGCGCTCAGTGACAGCTCGCACCGCGCCGGACCGAAGTATGCGTCATCGAAGTGCATCTCCGAAGCGGTGAAGTACGATCCCATCCACACCTGCACGGACCCGAGGCCCGCGGGCGCGGTGATCGTCATCGGCATCAGGATCCACTCATCCGGCGGCGGCCCCTGCAGGTGCTCGGGCTTCAGATACAGCGGCGCCAGCCAGTGGTTCTTCGTGGAGATGATGTCGGTTCGCTCGTCAAAGCGGTAAGAGGCCGCGCCGGGCGGCTGCACGAGCCCCCGCAGCAGCATCATGTAGCGCCCGCCCCGCAGCCTCAGCCACGTCCATGCCCGGTACTCGGTGTCATCTTCGACGGACACGTTCTGCTGGATGTACCCGGACATCGCCGGCGAATCGGTATGCACGCGCCAGCAGGTCTCCCCGGTGCGCGCATCACCGATCGGCTCGAAAACGAAGTTACCCGGCGAGGCGGTGTTAAGCCGCCAGCCAACGGGCGCGCCGTCGTCGGTCACGCCCTCCTCGAAGCCGGGATTGGTGAGCATATTGACCTCGGCCGGTACCGGGTCGGTGGTGATCGTCACGGTTACAGGCTGCTGCGCGAGGGAGATTCCGCACGCGACCAGCAGAGCAAGCGCGGTGCTGAATGATCTCATCGGTGGCCTCCGGTGGGACGTGCAGCGAGTGCGACGGTCAAGTTGATATTCGACGGGAGATGAGAGTTGGCCTGCGCGGGAGAGTGGGCCCCACTATAGAATGTGAATGATAACGCGCGAACGGCCTGTGGCACTTTGCGCGACAGACGACGGCGGTAGGCGACAACATCCCAGTCTCTCCATCGCTCCGGACGGCAACGGCGCGCCTGGGCATCGTTCGAATCTGGGGCGAACCCTCGCCCCACACGGACCGCAAGGGCGCATTCGTTACCGCGACAAATTACAATCGCTGAACGTTGATCCAGAGCCCAGATGAAGGGGTGCGTATCAGAATCTAAGGGTTGACCCACAACGTGTCGGCAGGCCGGGCCTCACCCCGCTGCGATAAACGACATCGCTTCCCGCCTTGTATGATGACAATCGGTGTTTGATGGAGGTGGCGGGAGGACTTTAGGAGCACCTCCAGGGCGAAGCCGGGGAGGCGACAGACCGATTCCCCACTGGTCCATAGAGACCGCGAAGAGAGCTCGGCGTCGCCTCCCTACACTCCCATCGAGCCCAAACGGTTGGCAGGTCCCAGAGACCGCATGCCCACAAGGTCGGGCCGACGGGAAAATCAGGAGAGATACCAATGTCAGCGAAGTCAGTCGTGGGAGTTGACGTCGCCAGCCGTACGTTCGACGTGTTCATGACCGGGGCCTCCAGGCCCAAAACCTACCGTAACACCAAACGCGGCATCAAGAGCTTCATCTGGTCGTAGTATATCGCTGCAAAGCAGGCATCGTACATTCGAGCGGTGTTGCCGACCTGGAAGATGGTCGTTTGCAGCACTGGCTCTCCGAGTTTGCTCATTCGCTGTTGGCCGTCGCTACTGCCGCTTTCGTCCACAGCAGGCACGGCGCCGGCTATGCACTTCATCGCTTTGAAGGTGGGCCACTGGTCGGGCGGGCCGTAGATGGCCATGAAGGTATCCAGACTGGCCACTCCCACACCGGTGACCGTCAATCCGTGCTCGATGTCGGCTTCTGTGCGGACCTGGTCGAGGAGCTTTTCCAGGTGCTGCTTTATCGCCGCGCGCCGCTCCTGGATGTGTTTGATTTCTTTGATGGCGTCAAGGAGTCTGAAGGCGTGGGTTTCGTAGCATAGCCCATCTTCTCCGTAGCAGCCAACAGCCTCGACCGCAGCAGCATGAAGCTTTGTCAAAGCTGCCTGGGAGGCTCTGGCACCGCCGATCTTCGTGGCGCCTGCAATAAATGCTTTCAGCGTCTTAGCGGCGATTTTCCGAGGATCAGCGTAGCTTGACAGCACGTCCAGAAGAGTGGTGCTGGCCCAGTCATGATCAGACGGCCTCAATGAGGGCAAAAGCAGGTCGCAAAGCAGGGAGGTGAAGCGTGCTTTGACGCTGCCAGGCTGTGTGTCGAGCTTGGCGATATCTCGTGCCAGGGAGCGTGTGGCCTGATGGTGGGAAGAAGGGACGGGGCGCAACGGTATCCCTCGGGCATCTTTGCGCTGCACCATCTCAGCGACATGTCGCTGACAGCGGATCGACGTCGTCCCCTGCCGCCGCCGACGCACGCGGTATGTGCCAACGGCTACAACCGTGGCACGAACCAAAACGATATCTATGAAGGACCTTGCGACGACCATACAAGGGGGGAGCACACAATTATGAGCGCAAGGGCTACACGTTGCGGCTGATAGATTGCGAAGACTACTTCCCCCTCCCGCCAGAGATGTCGTGTATCTCCAGGGAGGGGGTGCCCGACTGTAAGACCTGCGCGAAGCGCATGGTCAGTAGGAGGGCGGGGGAGGTCGCCCGGTAGCGCCCCCCTGCACTCCCTCCCTATCTGTGTTACAATAACAGGACGGTTACTGACATTCAGAAGGAGTCCGACCTTGACCCAGAATAGCGACGCAAAAGCATCCCAATCGTCATACGCAACCGTCCTGAAGGGTATCGTGAATCGCATCTATGCCGAAGGGGGCAAGGACTTCGGGTTCATTATCCATGAAGACGAGAAGTTCTACTTCGACCCGCGCCTGCTGGCCTCCGAGGAGCGACCGAAACGGGGGGATCGCGTCTTCTTCACGCCGAAACCACCACTGAAGCAGGGCGCCAATCCGTCCGCGGCCTGTGTGCTCGTGAAGGACAGGGCTGCAGTCGGCACCGTGGTGAACGTCCTCCCCAACGGGGAATCGTGTTTCCTGCGGGTTGAAGACGAGTTGGAGAACCACTACAACGTCTACATGGCGATCAATAAAGAGCGCCTCGGCGAGGTGGAGGTCGGCGAGCGCTTCCGCTTTATCACCGGAGAGAATCCCTCGGGCATCTGCGCCGCCCGACCCGCGAGGGTGGGGTTCTGATTGGGGCCTGTTAGCGTCGTCGGCGCGGGGCTTGCAGGCTCGGAGGCCGCGTGGCAGATCGCGCAGCGCGATGTGCCTGTCATCGTGTACGAGATGCGCCCGACGAAGATGACGCCCGCGCATGAGACCGACCTTTTCGCGGAGTTGGTCTGCTCAAACTCGCTCAAGTCCATGCGCACCACCTCCGCGCACGGGGTGCTCAAGCAGGAGTTGCACGTGCTCGGATCGCTGATATTGCGCTGCGCCGAAGAGACCTCGGTCCCGGCCGGACAGGCGCTGGCCGTGGACCGCACTCAATTCGCCGAGGCGGTCACCGAGGCCATATCCGGGCACCCATTGATCGAAGTGCGGCGCGAGGAGGTCACCGCCATCCCGGACGGTCCGGCGATCATCGCCTCCGGCCCGCTGACCTCGAACGCGCTGTCTCTCGCCATTCAGGAATTGACCGGCCGCAAGCGCCTCTACTTCTACGACGCGCTCTCCCCTATCGTCGCGGCCGATACCATCGACTACGACATCGTCTTCCGTCAGTCGCGGTATGACAGGGGTGACGCGGACTACCTCAACTGCCCTTTCGAGCGCGAGTACTATGAGGCGTGGCACGAGGAGCTTATCAACGCGGAAACCACGATGCATGCCGACTACGACCCGGACGCTCTCTTCGAGGGCTGTCTGCCGATCGAGATCATCGCCTCGCGCGGGATCGACGGCCCGCGTTACGGCCCGATGAAGCCGAAGGGCCTCACCGACCCGCGCACGGGCAGGATGCCCTGGGCGGTGGTGCAGCTTCGCGCGGAGAACCGCGAGCAGACCATGTGGAACCTCGTGGGCTTTCAGACCTCGCTCACCTACCCCGAGCAGCGTTACGTCTTCCGGCTGATACCCGGGCTGGAGAACGCGGAGTTCCTGCGCTACGGGGCGGTGCATCGCAACACGTACATCAACGCCCCCACGCAGCTTCGCGACACCTGGCAGCACCAGCAGCGCGACGACCTGCTGTTCGCGGGGCAGATCACGGGCGTGGAGGGCTACGTGGAGAGCACGGCCTCGGGGCTGATGGCGGGGATCAACGCCGCGCGGCTGATCCGGGGTGATGAGCCGATTTCGATGCCGCGGCAGTCGGTGATCGGGGCGATGGCGCGGCATATCACGACCGCCGATCCGAAGAACTTCCAGCCGATGAACTCGAACTTCGGCCTGCTCCCCCGACCGGATACGGATCAAAAGATGAACAGGAACGAGCGCCGGAAGCTGCAGGCGGAGCGTGCCCTCGCGGCGGTGGAGCGGGTGGTCGAGGCGGAGCTTCGGCGGGCGTAGCAGCTATCCGTCGCCGGTTCGCCGCAGGATCACGCTGCCGTCGTCGAGTCGGGCGTGCATCTCAAAGCCCGACAGCTGCTTCTCCCCCTGCATGATCGGCTCCCAGGCATGCGTCCAGGCAGCATTCCCGGCACGGTGCTTCAGGTGCACCCAGTCCACGGCCAGAAGCTCCCGGTGCATACGGCGGAAATCCTTCGGGTTTGTGGGTATCTCGACAGCATAAAGACCGGTTGCCCACGCCAACGCCGGGCCATACGTTGTGGCGACGATGTCGCCCTCGTCGGCCACGGATGCGAATGTTTCCGCAATGCGGTCCCACTGTTGAAGCGCTGACTGGTGATAGGGACCGACCGCAACGTCGCAAACCGTCGGGGCGGCGATCAGGGCCACCACCAATCCCAGTGGCACTGCCGCCCGCCGCACCGACCCGGTATAGCGACGCACCAGTTCGATCGCGAAGGCCGCTCCGATTGTGGCCGCCAGTGGCCCCAGAGGGTCGAGATAGCGGTTCACTGATACCCCGCCGTGTCCGAACGAGGCCAGAGGGACCAGTAGAAGCTGCAGGCCGATCAGCCCGTAGATCAACCATCGCACTCCCCCGGGTTTACCCCCGGAAGCGACCACGATGAACTCCGCAACGACCAATCCCACCAACAGAGCCAGACCGCCCATCGTCACGAAGTCCGGCCAGGTCGCCTCGGCAATCCGCGCGTACTTGCTCGCCATCACCGCTGGATGATGCCTGATGAACTCAGCGGGCTTCCAGCTTTCCAGGGCCGCCGAGGATGTGCGGCCGGGATAGAGGCCGGTGTCGCGGCGAATGGCGATGTCACCCTGGGCGTTGTAACCGAACTTACCGGAAAGGGCCTCCATCTGTGCCCCCCACCACCACACCGACAGTGCCAGCGGCGCGCAGAACGCCACCGCCCGCAGCAGCCCTCGCCACCACCCATCATCAACAGACCTCCACACGATGTAGACAACAATGACCATCGCCCACATCACCATCGTCGAGCGCCCGAGGTATCCCACGCCCGCGAGGGCACCTGCCGCCAATGCCATCGGCCAGGAGACCGACCGCATCAGCAGAATCACGATTCCGGCCAGGGCGAAGATGCTGCTGCTCTCCGTCATGCCTGTGGACCCCAGGTAGAGTCCAGACGGTGCGACGACGAAGGCTGCCGCAGCGAGGACGCCGGCTGCTCTGCCACTCAGTCGGCAGGCAATCAGGTAGATCAGCGGGACCGCGAGGAGAAAGAAGATACCTGATGAGAGAGCGACGGCCGTCGGTTCGCTGGTCACGCGGGTCAGGCCAGCGATCAGCATCGCGGGCAGTGGCGCGCGCAGGGCGTTCGGCCACGGCGGCTCAACATCTCCATGCCTCGCGAGAAAGACCAGCATGGTGGGGGTCGCCACCCTGCTGGTATGTCCCTCGCCCTCGGCCAACTGGCGGGCTGCGACGATTTCGCATTTGACATCCTCAAGAGGAAAGACGTGGAAGTCTGTGCGCGCGAGGTAGCCCGCCCACAGGAGCGCGACGAGAACGAAAACAACCGCGAGTTCACGCCAACTGCACGCATACCCCCGCGACTTTTCAGGTGTGTCCGCAGCGTCGGCGGCGGGTCGCTCGTCAGGTTCAGGTCCGGATGCGGTCATGGCTGCCCCCTCCGTTGTATGTGAAGGCATCCGCTATGCATCTCCCTCAACCTCCGCCTCGAGGCGCTCGCATGCGGTGATGGCGCCGTCGGCGAACTCTTCGGCAATCTCCCGCAGGTCCGGAAGCTGCTCGAAGATGCTGCCGCGCTCGTGGTGTGCGTTGATGTGCTCGATCATCGCCAGCAGGCCCCAGCCGACCGTGTCGTCGTGCAGCGCCTCGATGGCCGCCGCGCAGAACTGGTGCATCCACTCGTGGCGGTCGTGGGCGACGGCCGCGCCCTCATCGGTGATCAGTCGCTCGACCATCTCGTCCTTCTTCGCGAGCCACTCCGGAAAGCCGAGGATGGTTTCCTCGACGCTCGCGCCATGGCCGGCCCGGATGGTGATAAAGCGCCATGTGCCTGCGAGGCCAAAGTTCGCGTCGATGAAGTCCGCATCGCCAAGAACCAGATTCTCGATCGGATGCTCGGGGGTGTTCTCCCCGGCGTGTGTGGCGATGGCATCGACCACTCGTTCACATTTACCTTCCGGCAAGTCGCAGTCCGCAAGGAGCTTGCGCGCGGTCTCAGCGCCGAGACGTGCGTGATCGTCCCCGGCGGGCTTTTCGATGTCATGCAGGATGGCCGCGACCTCGACAATCTCGGCGTCTGCACCCGCGTCACGGGCAAGCTGTAGTGCGAGATTCCGCACTCGCAACGTGTGCTCCCACGTGTAACCCGGCCAGTGATAGCCCTGCCATTGTCCGGGCCAGTTCTCAAGTCTCTCGCGCGCGATCTGTTCCAGGGCGTGCACTACCTGATCCAACGTCGCACTCCTCACTCTTGGACGTCCGTGCTCGGGTTGGGATTGTATCACAGATGCAGGTGGGGCCGGAAGCACCGGCCCCACGGGGGGAATGTCGATCCCGAATGCCCGCCTCATTCTTCTGCTTGCTGTGGCTCGCGCGCGGGCGACCAGATCATCACCGGGCGCGTGATGCCTCCGGTCCCCAGTTCATTCGTCTCCTCATTGACGACCTTCACCGCAATCAGGTTCGCGCGACCGAAGCGGACCGCGTGGGTGATCTCAAGCTCCACCGGCTGCCAGCCGTTCGTCTCCACCTCGCCGATGTAGATGTCGTTCACCCATATTTTCGCGCGCTCATCCACACCGCCAAACCACAGCATGATCCGCCGACCGCCCCAGTCAGGCGATATCTCCACTTCCTGGCGATACCACATCGGGCCCCGGTAGTAGCGCAGGCCCTGATCTGACCAGCTCTCCGAGTACGTCCGCAGCGACTCCCATTCGCCGTCATCGACCCGGCGCGAATACAGCCGGAGGTCGTCGCCGACGTCGTTGGGATCCAGCCAGGTCGCCCACCTGTCGCCGAGACCGGTGATCTTCTCGTTACCACCACGGACGCGCTCGTATCCCTGCTGAATCTCCGGCGCCCAGAAGCGCTCCAGCCTCGCCACGCCTCCCCGCGGATGCAGCAGGGGCGGATCGTAGGAGGTGAGCCACTTGCCCCTCTCACGCATCTCCTCGAGTGCCTCATGCGCTCCGTGCCAGGCGGTTTCTGCGGCAAGCTCTCTCATGCGCAGGAATGCGTGCAGGTACTCCCAGCTTTGTGTGGCGATGTGGACCCGCTCGTTGTAGGGCGTGTCGTTCTCGCTCACCCGAGTGGCATCACGCAGGCGCTGAGCCAGATAGTCCATATCGTCCCCTGAGTAGATATCGGGGGCGTTTACTGCATTTCCAGTGTGATAGGGGGCGTTGCGGCGCTGCCGATCCATGTACATCCAGTAAAGCTGCATCGGTTTCGCGGCAGGGCCGTAAAACCGGTTGTAGAAATCCTCCGTGACTGTTTCAATGTCCTGTTTGGAGTCCCACATCAGTTGTGCCATCACCCAGCCAAGTGGCCCGTAGTTCGCCCACGACATCTGGGTCTCCACCCGGAAGCCGGTGATGCCGTTGCGCTCACAGTACGGGATCTCGAAGGCCCAGCGGCTGACGTAGTTCATCGGCAGATTCGGCCCGGCGAGATTGTAGGAATAGCCGCGGTGGTAGACCTCCGGGCAGACCTTCGTCCATTCGCTGATCAGGTGCTGGTGGAAGTTTCGCTCGGGGCACAGTGAGTTGCCCATCCCGTGCAGCCGGCAGAGGCTGATCGGCGCGATGGCAGGGACGATGCTCGGATCGGGCATGACCTCTTCGGGCGGGAGCGTGTAGTCATGGTAGGCGTAGAACGCGAACCTGATATCCGGATACACCTCGTGGACCTGCCCGGCGACTGCATTGGCGAAACGCAGAAAGCGATCGGTGATCGAGACTTCGCCGGTGAAGGGGTTAACGCGCTCGGTATCCTGCTGCCGGCAGCTCTCACATTCGCAGAATCCGCCACCGTCATTCGGCCCGATGCCGAACCAGGTCTTTTCCGGATTCGCGTCGTGTTCATCAATGATCGCCTGTGCGACCAGGGCCGCTACGATCGGGTTGGACGTACAAAGCTGACTGGGCACGCGCTTTCCATCAACCTCGGCGAAGTACTCGGGGTGTGCCTCGAAGTACTTCTCCGGCGGAATGTAGCGGTTCCATGAATGCGAGGCAGGAAAACGCTCCCCACCGAGCTTGTTGCGCAGCGCCCACAGGTCGGTGGCCTCGCCCTCCGGGAGGCTCTGCAGGACGCGGCCGGTGAAATCAGGGATCTCAACGCGGCTCCCGGACTGCAGTTGCACCTGGTTGAGCCGCGGCACGACCTCGCCGATCTCGCCGGGCATGAACCATCGGCAGCCGAGTTGTTCGAGAAGGTCATACACCGCATAACAGGTTGCGGTGGGGGTTGTTCCGGCCAGGCGCACGGTGTCGTCGGCGACTTCGATGAAGAATCCGCTGGGGTCTGCGGCCGCGCGTTCCTGCAGCATCGAACTGTTGGCCGCGCGTCCTATCTCAACGCTTACCGGGGTCTCGTCCGCCCTGGGGAGCGCCTGTTCCCCGTTCGTGTTGCCGGCAATCTTCGCAAGATAGGTCTCCAGTTCGTCGGCGGCCTGCTGCTCCATCGGGTCTGGTTCGGCGGGAAGCTCAATCGTGTAAAGCGCCTCCCCGCCCGTGACCAGCGTGACGGACTGGGCGATCGCGAGATGGCATGTGGCTGCGAGTGTCGCTGTAACTATCGCTATGAGAAACGAGCCGCGGAGTTTCATCGAATCACCTCGTATGCATTGCTGGACCTCTTTGTGTGATTGACCAACCAACCGCTCGATTCCTCCAGCCCGGATGGCTTCGTCGATCCATTATCTGCATTCACACAGCGAATATCTGTCCACATAACCCAAAACTGATGTATAATTACGTTCGAGGTCTACAAAATGAACTTAGAAATGATATATTGTGAAGGTGGTGATAGTAGCCCGGCAGTGGCAGTAATGACGAGTGTTTAGAGCAGAGGGTGGAGGATGGATCTCACAATGGCCTGAGACATCGGAAAGGCGGACATCGTATGGGAAAGCTCATGAGACAGCTTATGGCGATGACGGGCCTTTTCGCACTGGCAATAGTTCACACGGGATGTAGCGGCGGTGGGGGGGACAGCAACCACGCTCCGCAGATCACCGGTATTGCGGCCAATCCCGACACAGTCCAGACAGGCGCCGAGAGCCAGATCACCTGCACCGCGACCGACCAGGACGGGGACGCGCTCACCTACCAGTGGAGTTGCGGCGCCGGGGAGATTGCCGGCAACGACGCTAATGCAACCTTCACTGCGCCCGCAACCCCCCAGGTCTGCACCATCACCTGCTCCGTGAGCGACGGCAAGGACAAGGCCACTGCGACGGCCCAGGTCAACGTTACGGTGGAAGCGCCGCCGAATGCTGCCCCTGTCATTGACACACTCGTTGCTGAACCCGACACCATTGAAGTCAACCTGTGGTCTGATATCACCTGCACCGCACATGATGACGATGGTGATGCCCTGACGTATCAGTGGGGCGCCAGTGCCGGAGAATTCGATGGAGCGACAGGTGGCGCCGAAGTTGTCTGGCATGCTCCCGCCACGGCCGGTACCTGCACCGTCACCTGTACGGTCAGCGACGGAAAGGCGAAGGCAACTGCCTCAGCACAAGTAGATATCGCGGTCATCGAAGCGGGAACTGAGGTGCTCGGCGACTGGTGGCTGATGGCTTTCCAGAACCCTGGTGAAAGCTCGAGTGAGCCTTTCGGCCCCCTCGATCAGTACGTAGATCCCTACACGGGCAAGCATTACGAGTACATCCACATTACATTCAACTCAGACGGCACATTCCTCGATCGCTACAAGTACTGCGAGGATACCGAAGAACTCGATATTGGCGCCACCTGGACCTATGAAGCGGCCGAGAACCGGTGGAGAGTAGCGTTCAATCAGGGGGGTGAGTCGATCGTCGAGATCAATGGCGATATGCTGGTGGGGTACGCCCCAGACGGTTCCATCCACTGGTACGAACGCTCAGAGAACCGTTACAACTGTCCGGCGGCTCCCGACGATGATCCCACCGGCACATGGGAGTTGGAGGACCTGACGTTCGCTTACGGCGACGGGCATTGGACCTTGAGCAACGCGACACTCGTGATCGACAGAACCACTGGCAGCATCAAACTCAGTGGCGACGGAAGCGACGGGCATGACTATGAGTACAATGGGACCTACACCCGCGACGGGAACAGTCTCACTGCGGTCGATATGGAGGAGGCATATCTCGGGGCCGAGGACACCATTGATCTTAATCTGACACTCGATGGAGACAGCATCTCTGGAGATGCCTACAACACCGCTGGCGGCGACTATGGCTACACTGCGGTGACTGGAACCAGGATCTCGCACACTGTGAGCGTCCACAGGACATCGAAGTCAGGCGAGAAGACGGACAGCAAGCTGCGCTGAGCTTGATTCCACAGGCGACATTCTTCGCTCCGTTAGTGGATCTGCCCGTCGGCACCAATAGCTCCGCTCAACTTCTGCGATGCGCACGGGGCCGGGGACGGCAAGCTGCCGCCCCGGCCCAATGATTCTTGAGCGCCGCCCTTCATATCTTCCCCGCATTTGGGTGGTCTTTCATTGACTTCGAAATAGCATGGGCCGTCCGCAGGAGGCCATCCGTCTGTTCCTGCATGTGGCCGTCCTCGAGACACCAGCACTAAACTGCCAGTGAGGCGAACCGAATATCAGAAGCCGCAAGCCGTGCTGCAGTGGAGGTGCCCATGAAACGCGCGATATCGGTTCTGGTTTGCA
Source organism: uncultured Armatimonadia bacterium (assembly GCA_964484945.1). Lineage (GTDB taxonomy): Bacteria > Armatimonadota > Zipacnadia > Zipacnadales > UBA5352 > UBA5352. Next base: position 19,485 of record CAZAHB010000001.1, read on the forward strand.
ATTGCCACGACGTCGGCCGCATTCGAATGGCAAAGACTTATTATCGTGTGCTTTTTATCAGTATTGCCCTTACGTCAATCTCTTGCTTTTACTATGCATAAGATAGATAATCTGAGTAGGTGGCAGGTGGCCGAGGGTGTGTTCTGCTGTGCCTGCAACCGACGTCTACTACCTCAACAAATCTGGAAGGCAGGTGTAGAAGACATGAGAGATGCCCGGAAAGTCATCTTTTTCGCCGCGATGCTCGCATTGTCGTTGACGTGGACGGGATGTAGCGGAGGAGGCGGTGGCAACAGCGCTCCCCGAATCAACAGCCTCACGGCCAATCCCGACACAGTCCAGACGGGCGCCGAGAGCCAGACCACCTGCACCGCGACCGACCAGGACGGGGACGCGCTCACCTACCAGTGGAGTTGCGGCGCCGGGGAGATTGCCGGCAACGACGCTAATGCAACCTTCACTGCGCCCGCAACCCCCCAGGTCTGCACCATCACCTGCTCCGTGAGCGACGGCAAGGACAAGGCCACTGCAACGGCCCAGGTCAACGTTACGGTGGAAGCGCCTGCGAATGCCGCACCGCTCATTGACTCGCTCGTTGCGGCCCCCAACGCAGTCGCCACGCGCGGCCGGTCCGAGATCACATGCACCGCCCATGACGCTGATGGCGACACGCTCACCTACCAATGGATAGCCAGCGACGGTCAGTTTGACGGCCCCATGGATGGTCCAACCGTCACCTGGGACGCTCCGGCCGTCGAGGGCACCTGCACCATTACCTGCACCATCGACGACGGGAAGACCAAAGCCACCGCTTCCCAGAGTGTGGACATTGAGGTCTCCGACGCGAATGCCGAGTTACTGGGCGAATGGTGGCTTATGTCGGCCGGCACCAGTCCCGATGACGAGCAGCCCTTCGGCCCTGATGATCCGTGCATGGACCCGTTTGGGCATCTGTACGAGTATCATGGCTACATCTTCAACGCTGATGGCACATACACCGGCTTCTACAGGTACTGCCACGAGGCCAGCGAGCAGCGATGGAGCGGTACGTGGACATACAACGCTGACGAGGGCCGGTGGTGGCTCGACGCCGACCCACAGACATCGGTCGAAATCGAGGGAGCCCAACTGCTTTACATGAACGAATCCTACGAGGTCTTCCACCGATACGGGCGTGCTGAGAACGGATACGTCTGCCCCGATGCCAGCGACCCCACCGGCACCTGGGCGCTGGACGATCTAGAGTTCAATTTCCGCGGCATTGCCGCCTACCACCTTATGTATGTGCTTCTATTCATCGATGAGGAGAAAGCAACGGGGTCGATTGCATTATCGGGCGACGACGAGGACGGATACCTTTATAGCTGGTACGGGACCTATACACGCGATGGCGACGTACTCACGGCGATCGGCCTCGAACTGACAACGGAGGGCGATAGCAATATGCTGGACCTGCAACTTGAGGTCGACGGCGACACTATCACGGGAACCGCCCGGAACTACAACCAGGAGGCGACGTGGGAGAGCTTCGACGACGTCAGCGGACATCGGATCACCTACACGACGACAGGCCTCGGCATCGTGCAACAAGCGGCTTCGAGGTAGCAGTGTCCGCAGTGCGCACAGGCTCCTGGCGGGCGATGACTGCGGCCCCGGTCATTTGCATACGGCCTGGCGGTCTCCCATCTCCCGTGACCGCCCCGGTTATGCAGCGAGGACATTCAAATAGATTCCGCGCACCTCAGTTGTCTGTCCATCGAACCCAGCGCCGCAAGGGAACCACTACCGGTGCGGCGAACCGACATCTGGATATCCAAATTGCTACCTCACTGGGGCCTCTCACATGAAACGCGTGATGTCGATTCTGCTTGCAGTTGCCACGGCGTCCGGCGCATTTGCGCTGGATTCGCAGCCGCAGCCCATTACACCACCGGCGAATGTGGAGCGCATGTACTTCATCGATCCGGCAGGCGGCGATGATAACGCCGATGGGCTTTCACGTGAGACCGCCTGGCGCACACTGGCGAAGGCCAACCAGACGCTGCAGGCCGGTGAGGGCGTCACCCTGCTGCCCGGCGAGTACACAGACGGGCGCATTGAGCCCGCCCACTCAGGTGCAAAGGCACGTCCGATCGTCTACCGCGGAGAGCCCGGGGCAGTCGTGCGCGCGACCTCCTGCCGCTCCGACAGCCCGCTGTCAATCGACGGGGTCATCTCCCTCGCGCAGGACTGGATCGTGGTCGAAGACCTCGAGATCGACGCGAATCGCTGGGGCCTGCCACCGGGCGCAAAGATGTGCTGTGCGGCGATAGAAGGCGATCACAATATCCTGCGCCGACTGGACATGCACGATGCGAACGGGACGGGCGTGTGGATGTTCGGTAACGGGTCGCTTGTGCCGGGCGAGGATACGCCGAACGTCTACGAGGCGGAGGCGCTCCCGTTCCACATCGCTCGGCCGGACGGGAACTGGCGTCGCCCCGTGGTGCTGTCGCGCGGGGGAGATGGCACGTACGAGACCGCATCGGAGCCGTGGGATGCCCTCGACCCGCTCATGCGCCAGAACACTTTCGCCGCACCGCACATCGCGCGCTACCTCTCACACCCCCCGGCCGGGGACGACACCTGGCGCCAGCCGATGCCGGTGCGCGTCGAGGCGCCGGGGGAGGTGGTCATCGGCTTTCTCGCGGCTGCGCCGGAGGGCGCGAATGTCTGGCTGCAGCCGGAGGGCGGCGAGCGCCTGCCCGTGGAACTGGATACGAACGTCTCATGGGCCCCACCCGTGCGACTTCACCTCGATGCCGGCCGGACCATGGTCGAGATCATTTCGGATGCGCCCGGCGCGACCTTCGACCAGGTGTACGTCGCGCGGACCGATCCTGAAGTGACAGGTCGCGAACCCCATCTGCCGATCGCGAAATTCCACTACACGACTTCGTACAACGTGATCGAGGACTGCGAAATCTACTACTGCTGCAACCTCGACAGGGCGGACTCGAACAGCCCCGAGAATCGGCAGTCAACCATCTGTCCGTCGAAGTGCGGCGAGGGAAATGTCTTCCGGCTCAACCGTATTCACCACACCGGAGCGGACGCAATTCAGCCCCGCCGAGGCTGTGACGGCCTCCTGATCGAGTGGAACGAGCTTTACGGGAACTCCGAGGATGGCATCGACCTGAAATCGCCCACCGACTGCATCGTCCGCTATAACCTCATCCACTCAAACCGCGGCGGCGGACTGGTCTCCCACGACGGGCATCATCCCGATCCCCCGATGTACGCCGCAGGCCATGAGATTTACGGGAACATTATCGTCGAGGTCAAGCGCTTCGGTCTGCTCATTAACGACGCGATGGTCGTCCACGGCGATGAGCGCGACACCGTCAGCATACACGATAACCTGGTGGTCCCCGACGAGGGACCGGCGCTGAGCATCAACTGGGCGTGGGGCCCGGTGCGCGCCGATCGAAATCTGCTGATCAGTCCATCGTCCGTGGTCGAGTTTGGCATGAGGCACCAGCGAATGACGCCCGAGGGCGCCCGGCAGCGCCGCTTCAACGCGGATGTGGCTCTGCGCGAGAACGTCATTCACGCAACCAATGAGGCCCCGCTCGTGACGGCCCGACTGCTCCATCCCGACGGCGACCTGTCGTGGCTGAGGCGAAGCATACTCTCGCCACGGGCCGATGACCAGGTCGCGCTGCGGGTCATCCGGGGCAGGAGCCTGGACATGACTGTCCCCGAGGACTGGCTGACGTTCCCCGCTCCGGATGGCGACCTCGTCCGCCACCCCGAGGATGTGGCACTTCGCGAACACCCGGGCGGGGAATTCATGGTCTTCGAGAGCAATGAACCGGGCTGCTGGCTTGAGATGCCATTCACGCTGGAGGAGCCTGCTACCGGCGAGGTGCTCGTCGCCCTGCACAAGCACGGGAATCGCGGGATCTGCCGGGCGCTGCTCGACGGACAGCCCGCGGGCGGTCCATGGGACTGCAACCTGCCCCGCCCGAATACGGGGTGGCTGCTCGGTTCGCTCGGGACGCACGAACTTGACGCGGGCGAGCACAGGCTGCGTATCGAAGTTGTGGGACCTCACGAGGGCGTGCCCACCGCCTGGGTCGCGCTGGCAGGGGCCGTCATCCGACCCGAGGGCGAAGAGCCCCTGGAACGGCCGACCGAGCGAGAGTGGGCGGTCGCCGAGTGGCCGCAGTTTGTCGAGGCGCATGCGTCCGCCGAGGGCTCACGGGTCGAGCGCGTACAGTTCCGGGACCCCCAGCGACTGGATTACCGCCTCACCGACGAGAAGCTTGCCGAACACTTCGGGCCGCGATGGGATGAGCACCTTGACTGGCTGACCGAGGGGCACCTGCAACGAATCAACGATCCAACGAGCAGTTTCTTCGCAGACCACTTCCACTGGGACCGCTCCCAGGGACCGCCGGAATAGACGCGGAGGCAGGCCAGAAAGAAGGAATGCAGGAAGCGAATGTGCAATTAGTGCTCTGAGAAAACCCAAACTGCAAGCTTTTGCTGAATTTCACCCGTGGCCGACACAATCACACACGCGCTCACTCCCGTTTCTTAGCCACAACACCACATTCATCTGGAGGGATTACTTCATGTTCAGATCCGGAGACGCCTACCCGGGCAAACTCTTTGTCGTCGAGGGCATCGACGGCTCGGGCAAGAGCACGCAAATCGAACTGTTGCACAAGTGGCTGCTTTCTATCGGCTACAGCACGTTTTTCTCGGAGTGGAACTCCTCCGCGCTGGTGAAGCGCACCACCAGGCGCGGTAAGAATAAGCGTTTGCTCACACCACTGACCTTCAGCCTTATCCACGCAACAGACTTCGCGGATCGCACCGAGCGGAACATCGTCCCGCCGCTGAAGGCAGGCGCCGCGGTACTCGCCGACCGCTACGCCTACACCGCCTTCGGCAGAGATGTCGCGCGAGGCGTCGATCCCGAGTGGGTGCGGGACGTCTACTCCTTTGCCTACGAACCAACAGTTGCTTTCTACTTCCGAGTCCCGCTGGAGGTGGCGCTGGATCGTATCCTGACCGGCCGGCCGGAGCTTAAGTGGTACGAGGCCGGCATGGATCTGGGACTGTCGGAAGATCCGTACGAGAGCTTCAAGCTGTTCCAGGGCCGCATTCTCGAGCAATACGACCGAATGGTCGATGAGTTCGACCTCCAGGTCATCGACGGCACGCTGCCGATCTCCGAGCAGCAGCAGCAGGTCCGGAGAATCGTTAAACCGCACCTGGAGGATCTTCTTCAGCGCCCCGACGATGTGTTCACCTACCGCAAGAAGGGTGGAGAGTAACCATGGATCCGCGCATGGGACCCGTTCCGATACCCAACATCCCCGACGAGGACCTTCCGGGCAAACTCATCGTCCTGGAGGGCACTGACGGGGTCGGTCGCTCCACCCAGACGCAACTGCTGCGCACCTGGCTCGAAAGCTCGGGACTGGCTGTCTACGACACCGGCCTGAGCCGCGGCCGACTGGCGGGAAACCACATCCAAGAGGCCAAGAGCGGCCATACCATGGGCCGCCGCACCCAGGCACTCTACTACGCCACGGACTTCGCCGACCGGCTGGAGATGGAGCTTATCCCGGCCATGCGCGCCGGCTACGTCGTGCTGACCGACCGCTACGTGTACTCCCTGCAGGCGCGAGCGGCCGTTCGCGGTATGGAGACGGACTGGATTGAGCGGCTGTACGACTTCGCGCCAACACCGGACATTGTGCTCTACCTGAAAATCTCTATCGAGAACCTCATCCCCCGCGTACTCTCCAGCGGCGGCTTCGACTACTGGGAGTCGGGAATGGACTATTTGCGCAAGGAGACACTCTACGACGCGTTCGTAGAGCACCAGAGTTCGGTGCTCGAGCAGTTCAAGCGTCTGGCGGACGAGCACGATTTCACGACTATCGACGCCGAACAGTCAATCCGCGATGTCTTCGACGACCTCCAGGAGCAAGTCCAGAACGTCGTCGCCGACATGGCGGGAATCCAGCAGATGAGCGACTTCGCAGCTCCGAGTATCCCCAGGCCGTCCGGCCAAAAGCCGGAACCGGGCACCTCGGCCGATTCGCTCCGCGAGGTGCTTTCCTCGTTCCTGGAGGAGACCTGAGGGAACGGCGGTCACAAGTCGCAAGTCGCAAGCTGAACGGATGACGGCGGCGACGAGCGACGGGCAGCGAGCGACGAGCAAACGGCAGGGGGAACGGCAGCCAGAAGTCGCAAGTCACAAGTCGCAAGCTGAACGGATAAAGGCAGCGACGAGCGGCGGGCAGCGAGCGACGAGGGAACGGCAGGGGGAACGGCAGCCAGAAGTCGCACGTCACAAGTCGCAAGCTGAACGGATAAAGGCGGCGACGAGCGGCGGGCAGCGAGCGACGAGCTAACGGCAGGGGGAACGGCAGTCACAAGTCGCAAGCCACAAGTCGCAAGCTGAACGGATGACGGCGGCGACGAGCGACGAGCGACGAGCAAACGGCAGGGGGAAGTCGCAAGCTGGACGGGCAAGGGCGCGGCAACGGCAGTCGCAAACTGGGCGGGTAACCGCGACGACGAGCTAACGGCAGTCAAGCGCCGCCTCGGCCTCCTCGAGCGCGCCGCTCATGGCCTCGCCCACCGCCGGGAAGTTCTGCTCTGCCAGCGGCAGATGGATCTCGCGGCTGCTCTGGAGGAACTCCCGCGCTTTGTCATCGGGTCGCCCGGGGCTGCGGCGGATACCGTCGAGGCGATCGCACAGCCGAAGCAGCAGTGCACCACGGCCCGCGTCACGCGCCCGATACGCCGAATCGGCCGCCGACTCGTGATCACGGTTTGTAACCGCATCGACCAGGCGCGCGACGCGCTCACCAAACCGATCTTCGACTTCGCTCAGCGGGACATTGGTGTTCTCAACGACATCGTGAAGCAGGGCCGCCACCAGAAGCTCGTGATCATCGGTCTCATCGAAGCGCTGCACGTTTCGCGCAACGCTCACGACGTGGTCGATCATCCGCGAGCCATCCTTGCGGACCTGCCCGGAGTGAACAGTGTTCGCCCAGGCGAATGCCCGCCGCACCACGACCGCCTCGGTCGCGGGAACGTGCAGGCCAATGAGTATGAGTGGATCCGGGTCTTCGTGAAGCATAGTGGTAAAGCGTTCGCCCCGAAGGGCCCGGGGACCTGCCGGGGCCATTGCTGCGGCGAGCCTGAGCCCGACAGGTCCGTCGCCCGAATGCGGCTCCCTACGGACGCTCAAGCCTGCGCGTCACACTCTGGCCTGCGTAGTCCCCGCCGGGCAGGTCGAAGTGCACGGTGCTGACACCGGCCTCTTCATCCCAGGTGCAGCCCTCACCCTCCAGCCGCTCCGAAAGCGTCACATCCAGTGCCAGCGCCTCATTCTCGGGATTGGCCGCGGTCAGGGCTATCTCGTCATCCGACCTTCGCAGCATGAGCAGACATGGCTCGTTGACCGAGACCGTCATCCCGTCGGCAAGCTCAAGCTCTTCGGGCTCGTAGAACGCGGCCGCCGCGACGGTTCCGTCTGCGCTACCGGCTGCCTGCAGGCCGCGAGCGTTCGCGAGCACCCGAACCGGTGGCTCCTTTGCGATTTGCGCCGCATCCTCCGCGTCATCGACCGAAACCACGGAGTAGGCATAGGAGGCGTTCTCGGGACCGGCCCCGTGCTCGATGCCGAGGCTGAAGACCGGCTTCGAGAGTTCCTCGTCGGAGTACTGCCGGTTGATCTCCCACCAGCTTCCGGTCTGCTCCTCGTCGCTTACAGTGACCTGCGCCGCATCGGTCAGCAGGTAGGCGAAGCCGTCGTGGTAGACCCATGAGACAGTTTCCGGAGTTTCACTGCCCTCAAGCTGATGGGCGCCCTCCGCATCACAGACCGTGACCGGGCCGCGGGCGTGGCACTGATTGACCGTGGTCACCACCGGATGGTCGCTGCTGCAGGTGACCCCTGCGCCGAGGCAGACTGCGGAGTCGTCCAGAAAGACCCACGCCTTGCGTGCGATCAGGTCCCCGCGGGCGAAGTCCATCACGGCCGCTCCGTGTTCTCCGTCCGATACGCCCCCAACGAACGACCGCTCTCCACGGATCCCGTTGCCGATGCCGGGCGGCTCCTCCGTCATCTCAGCGGTGATGCCCGGCAGCCGACGCCAGTCCCAGACCGGGAAGATCTGCCGATACTCCAGACCGTCACGCATAATGTACGTGACACCGTCGGACAGAAGCTGCCCGTGCAGGTTCTCGCTGTTGCACGTCTCGCTCTGCACCACCAGCGGCGAGGTCATGCGCACGGACATGTACCACTCCGGGCGGTGGTGGGTCATGAACTCGGAGCGCCAGAAGCTTCGGTTGCCGGAAAGCTGTAGCTCGGCAGGGACCTCCGCCCCGGCGTTGAGTCGCTCCAGGAAGCGCTCGAACTCGTCGGCACGGGGCCGGTCAAGCTGCAGCATCGCGTGGCAGGCCGCCCTGAGACTGCGGCCGCCGGTCCCGCCGCCCTTGCGCGAGACTTCGCGCCCGCACGCGGAGTAATCGAATGTAGTGCCGCGGATCATCCACTGCTGACCATCGAGGAGGTAGCTCGACAGAATCTGAAGCTTCTCATCACTGAACGCGAACTCGGTGCCCTCTGCCAGTGCCGCGAATCTCGAGCAGTCCACGGAAAAGCCCCGGCCGTACCCGCCCGAGTAGAGCTGATCGCCGTGTTGATAGAAGCTGAAATCCGGCTGGATGCCCTCCCCGGTGGTGATTTCAATCTCGTCCTCGATCGCCTCAAAGGCCGCCATGACCAGCAGCGGATCATCACTCAGGCATCCACGCGCGATCGTCACCTCGGCCACCCAGACGAGGTTCTGCCCGGTCATACCCAGTTGCGCGCGCTTGAGGACCTCGATCCCCGCGGCCATCTGCTCATCGGTCAGTTCATCCTCGACAAACAGCATCGCGCGGTAAAGCTGGCGGGGCACACCGATCTCATTGTGCCACCAGTTGGGAGCAATGGGGTCGATCTCCATCCAGAAATCATATGCCCGCAACATAGCCTCACGCACGCTCTCGTCGTGGTAGAGCGCATGCTCCGGGCTGGCCCACGCCCGGGCGACGTTCAGAACCCGCCCCATGTGCCTCGACGGTTCCCAGGCGGCGCGGCTGTCGTGCTCATAGTTGATATCGGGCCAGGAGCCATCCTCATTCAGCGCGGAGATCAGCCCCGTGATCTTCTCTTCGGACGCCCGCGACGGCAGTTCGCGCTCGATAAGTCGCTGTTTGATCGTCGTCAGATCCTGCTTCATGGCTTCATCGATTCCCCGTACAAAGGTTATCTCCAGATCGTCCAGACAGCCCGTTACTTTCGAAGCGCGGTAGCTGTGTACCCAGATGCGTATGGTCGCAGTGCTCTCCGGCACGAAGACGAGCCCCGAGAACGGACGCCACAGGCGATCGCCTCCCCCGAGGCCCACGATATGTCCGGAGGCGTCAGACCACTCACCCTCGGCGGTGAACTGGCGGACGTAAACGCCCAGTCCGTTTCCCGAGATCGGGTAGACCTGTCCGCGCAGCCTGTAAAGGCCGGCCGTGGGCACCTCGATCGGCGCCGACTGCACATCCGAGCCACCATCGCCGGAGGCGTCTTCGATCAGAAGCGAGGCTTGCCCCGAGGCCGCGTGCTCGGTGGTCACGGACGCAAACTCGCTGCCGGCCGGAATCTCCCACGACGCAGCGCCGTTCTCGAAGCCCGGATCCTGAACAGGAAGGGCCTGCCCCTCCTCGATCGCATCCGCGCCTGTGGCGGCAAGCAGGGTGAGCACCAGCATGGCAGGGACGAGTGTCGAGAGGTACTTCATGTGACGCCTCCTCGATGTGTCATGCGCGGAAGGCCTCATTCGGCTGCGCCCACCTGACGCGGGCCGCCCACACCGTATTGTCCGACCCGTGCTCCTCGCAACCGACCGGCTGCATCCACTCCGCCGCCACGATCCAGCTTTCGTCCTCGGTGACATTGCACACGCCGAAGTTCCCCAGCCGCGCCCCCCGCTCGGGGACGGCCTCGCGCTCGGTGTCGCGCATCACGCACATCCGCTCCGGATCCACCTGCGCCACCATCAGCGGCGCGCGATGGCGGAAGACGTGATCGTTCTCCAGACCGCGGCGCGTGTACACCAGGAAGAGCCCGTCCGAGTGTGTCAGCCAGTGCTGCTGGGTGTTGTAGTTACCAAGCTCCTCACCATCATCGAAGCGCCACGGGAGCGGCTCATCGAAGTGCAGGCCGTCATCGCCGGAGGTCACGTACCCGCGCACATCGTTGCGCAGCGACAGGAAGAAGCGCCCATTGAAGCGGGTCAGTTGCGGCTCGCCGAATCCGCGCGGGTCCTCGCAGGCCAGCGAGTTGCCCAGGTCCAGCAGCTTCATTGTCTGCCCGTCAAAGCTGCACAGCGACACGATCGTCTCCGCGTGATTCGACTCGTAGTCCGGGCGGTAGCTCAGCGGCAGCAGGATCGTCCCGTCCTCGAGATCGAAGCGCTGCGCGCAGCCCGAACCGGCGGTGCGGAAGCGCTCCTCATCGGGCATCTCCAGGAACTTCGCCTGCGACCACTCGCGCGCGTCCTGGTCGTAGACGGAGTACGCCGCCTCCCTGGGCCGAGGGTGCATCGGGCCGGCGTCGCCGGTGTAGTAGACGGTGTGCCCGGTCCCCAGCAGCGTCTGCGTCTCTGCATGCCACTTCGGGGTGAAGTCGCAGACCGCGCCGATGACGCCATCCCCCTCATCCCAGCGCCCGAGGCCCTCGTGGGGCGTGGGGCCGGTCCAGCTCTCCCCCATGTCATCGCTGCGCATGTCGTGAATCGTGTAGAACACGTCGCTGCCCGTCAGCAGCAGCTTCTGCATCGTGACCACGACCGCCGGGTTGCCGTCCTCCCCCGCGCCGGGGATCGCGCCACCCCGTGCGTGCACCCAGCACGTCTCGCCGTCGAAGCCGCTGCGAATCTTCTGCAGATTGATCTCGTAATCGATACCCATCATCGCTCCCGCCTCCCGCGCATGCTCGTTGCTGCACGCTACTTCGCGAAAGTCCGCGTGAGCCCTGCATGACGGAAGCGCGACTGCCGAACGACAACCTCCCCCGCCCACGGCCGGGATCGGGCACCCCCTCCCGCACTTCGCGAAGCGAAGTAAAGGTAAACGACACCGCTGGCGGGAGGGAAATCCGCGAAGGACGTCACGGTTCGGGAGAACGGCTTGTCTTCGTCTGGGGAATCTCGTGACAGGGACGGCGGCGTTCGCCCGTCCGGGCACGAGTGAGTTCGCGCAGCGAATCCCCCATATGGAGGAAGCGCCCCGCGTCCCGGTGAAATTGTTCCTGCTCGCAATTCCCTGCCGGAGGTGCCAGCCATGAACCGCATCGTCGCAGCCCTCACTGCCTGCCTCATAGTTATCCCAGCCGCCGCTGACGTCACGCTCGTCCGCGAGGGTGAGCCCGCGGCCACGATCGTCGTCCCGGACGCGCCGGAGCATGTGGTCCGCTATGCCGCGGAGGAACTCCAGCACCACGTGGAGCGCGCCTCCGGCGCAACGCTGGAGATCCTCACCGAGGCCAACGGGACCGCCGTGGAGGGCCCGAAGGTCTTCATCGGCGCCACGAAGGCCGCCGCCGAGGCCGGCATCGCCCTCGAGGAGCTACCCCCCGAGGGCTGGATCATTCGCGCGATCGATGGTGACCTCTACCTGGCCGGGCGCGACACTGGCGGGTACGAACTGTATTCGCCGGTCTGGGCGGGGAGCCTGTGGGCCACCTACGAACTGCTGGAGGAGGACCTCGGCGTCCGCTGGCTGTGGCCGGGAAAGTTGGGGACGCACGTGCCCGAGGCGGAGACGATCGCCATCCCCGAGACCCCGCGCAATGGTCATCCGCGGATGCTCCAGCGGAACCTGCGCTCCGCGATGGCGAACTTCGCAAAGCGCTCGGCCGAGGGCACCACGGAGACGGAGTACTACAGGCGCGCGCAGCACGACGAGCGCGTCTGGCTGCGTCGGATGCGCATGGGTAACACGATGCGCTTCCGCTACGGCCATGCGTTCACGAACTGGTGGGAGCGCTACGGCGAGGACTATCCGGAATACTTCAACCTGCTGCCGAACGGCAGGCGCGAGCCGCTGGCGCACCCGAAGTACGTGTCGATGTCCGTCGCGGAACCGTCCCTGCCCCGGCGGATCATCCAGAACTGGCGCGGATACCGGAAGCGGCACCCCGATCTGGCCGCGAACGTGAATTGCTGCGAGAATGACACCGCGGGCCTGTGCATCTGCGAAAAGTGCCTGGCGTGGGATGTTCCCGACCCCGGCCAGGAGGACTTCGACGACCGCGTACAGCAATCCCACGAGAACTTCGAGGCACTGAGCAAAAACGAGTTCCGCTGGAACCCGGGACTGGGCTCGCTGTCCGACCGCTACGCGAAGTTCTACCTCGCGGTGCAGGAGCTTGCGCGCGAGCATGATCCAGACGCGATCGTGATGGGCTACGCCTACGGCAACTACCGCAAGCCGCCGGTGGAGACAAAGCTCAACGAGGACATCATCATCGGCTACGTCCCGCGCGTGCGCTTCCCCGAGACCGCCGAGGTGCTGCAGGACCGCCGCGCGGAGTGGCAGGGCTGGAACGAGGCGGGCGCGAGACTGCTGCTGCGCCCCAACTACTTCCTCTGGGGCCATACGATGCCCTACATCTTCGCCGAGCAGTTCGGCCGCGAGTTCAGCTTCTGTGCCCGCAACGGGATGGTCGGCACCGACTTCGATTCGCTGACCGGAATGTGGGCGACGCAGGGGCCGAACCTCTACATGCTCGGCCGGCTGCACGCCCGACCCGAGGCCGACCCGCACCAGGTCCTCGACGAGTACTACGATAGCTTCGGGCCGGCGGCCACGCAGGTCCGTTCGTATTTCGACTACTGGCAGAAGCAGTCCGAGACGATCTCCCCCGAAATCGCAAACGAGGGCTGGCACGGGTACATTCCGCGCCTGCACGAACTGTGGACGCCGGAGATGTTCGCGGAGGGCGAGCGGCTGCTGGGCGAAGCTGCGGAGGCCGCCGAAGGCTCCGGGGTCTTCGCCGAGCGCGTCGAGTTCCTGCGCAAGGGCCTCGAGCACGCGCGACTGACCGCGGAGGTCGCGCGCGTTTTCGCGGAAGCCGACGGTTCGGAGGGTGTCGCCGAGCAGATCAACGCCATGGCCCGCCTGAACGAGTATCGCGAGGGCCTGGAAGACACGAACGTGGCGAACCTGGTGCTGCTCCCATGGCTGGAGAAACGCTACTGGGAGGTCTGGCCCACGGAGGAGCTTGAGGGCCGCGAGGTCATCGCGCAGCTTCCGATGCAGTGGAAGCTGCGCTGGGACCCGCAGGAGATCGGACGCGAGCAGGGATGGTACGACCCGGCCCTCGACGCCGCTGACTGGCTCGATGTCCGCGTGGACGCACCGTGGGAGAAGCAACCGGTCGGCGAGGCGTGGGCAGCCGAAGATGGCGGGGACGAGTACGACGGTCTGGCGTGGTATCGCACGGACTTCGCGGTCCCGGAGGACCTGCGCGGGCGGAACGTGTATCTGCTCTTCGGCGCGGTGGATGAGGGCGCGACGGTATGGGTGAACGGGGAACTCGTCGGTGAGCACCCGTTCGTGAACCCCGACGACTGGACCACGCCCTTCGCGATGGAGTTCACGGACGTGGCGACGTTCGGCGAGCAGAACACGGTGGTCGTGGAGGTCGAGGACCGCTCGGGCGCCGGCGGAGTGTGGAAGCCGGTGCTGCTGGTGGCGGAATGAGCGACGAGCGATCAGCTGTGAGCCCGCCAGCCAACGGCCAACGCCCCGCCAACTGCAGACAACGACTCGCATGTGCGGGTGTACAAAAGAAGCCGCCCGCCTCAGCCAGAGACGGGCGGTGCTCACATGACAAGGTTGTGCGACTCGACAAAACCCCCCTGCGGCGAGCTTCACCCTGATCGAACTTGCTGTGTCATGGAGTGTAACGCAGCAGCGTTAAGCAGAGTTTCAGAGCAGGTTAATTTCGCATTAAGTCAAACCCGGCGCGAGGAATGCGTGGGATGGACCGGAACACGAGGGTGCGTCTGTCAAAGCGGATGTCCTACCTGCTGCGCCATCATCCAGAGGATGGCGGGCTTGAGCCGGACGCGCTTGGCTTCGTCTCGCTGGAGGCGCTGGCGGATGCGCTCAGCGTGGACCGCGAGACGGTGCTGGCGGTCGTCGAGCGCGACCCCAGGGGGCGGTTCGAGGTCGTGGGTGAGACGATCCGCGCCGTCTACGGGCACTCGTTCGAGGTCGCGAATCCCGGCGAGCCGTGTGAACCCCCGCCGGTGCTCTACCATGGGACACCGCGCCGCAGTGTGGATGCGATCCTCCGCGAGGGCCTGCGGCCGATGGGCCGGCAGATGGTGCACCTGAGCCGAACCGTGGAGGACGCCCGCGAGGTCGGCCGACGGCGCGACGCGAAGCCGGTGGTGCTGGCTATCGACGCGGCGGGCGCAACCGAGGCGGGAATCCTGTTCCGACGCGCCGGCGAAGTCTACCTGTGCGAGCGCATCCCGCCGGAGTTCATCAACGTCGCTGAAGGGTGATTGGGATGCACAGATGGCGAACGTGGGGCTACATCGCGGCCATGCTGCTGCTGGCTGCACCGATGGCGCCAGCGACCGACTACTACCTCGACAGTGAGACAGGCTCCGATGACGCCGCCGGCACCTCGCCGCAGGAGGCGTGGGCATCACTGGAGCGCCTCGCCCAGGTGACGCTGGAGCCGGGTGACCGGGCGCTGTTGCGCCGGGGCAGCACCTTCCGCGGGCGCCTGGAACCGACGGGCAGCGGCACCGAGGAGGCGCCGATTACCGTGGGCGCGTGGGGTGAGGGGAACAAGCCGGAGATCCTCGGCACGGTGGTCCTCGACGGATGGCAGCGACATGAGGGCGACGTCTTTCGCACCACCGTTCCCGAGGGGCTCTTCCACGGGCAGAAGGACTTCTTCAGCGTGTACGAATATGATGACGCAATACCCGTCCGCCTCACGCGCGATGATGCCATACCGACCGAGCGCGGGCACTTCCACTTCGACCCGGACACGCTCACGCTGTCGGTCATCACCACCGACGGGCGCTCACCGGCCCAACGCCGCCTGGAGGTGCCCGTCAACGATCACCTCATGCGGCTCAGCGAGGCGCGCTGGCTGGTCTTCGAGGATCTCGCGCTGCTGATGGGCAACTGCCGACACGTGGTGCTCAGCGGCTGCGAGGACGTTGTCTTCCGCAACTGCGCGTCACTGTTCGTGGGGAACTACGGCAACCCGAACTTTATCCTCCGCGAGACCTGTCGCCGCGTGCAAATACTGGACTGTTTCCTCTACGAGAACGTGAACAGCGGCATTCTACTTACGAGCGGGACCACGGAGTGTCACGTCGCCGGATGCACGATTGAGCGGTGCAAGAGCAATGACGGCATCACCTGCCACGCCGGGCCGAGAGTGGACGGAGTACGCACGGGGCTGTGTGGCGATGGGAACGTGTTCGAGAACAACGTCATCGGCCACTGCCCCGAGGAATCCTTTGATCTGACCTCGGGCGACCACCATGTGGTGCGCGGGAACATCTGCCACGATGACGGAAATCCGGGGATCATCATCGGACATGACTCCGACCACAACCTCATCGAGCGCAATATCTCGCTGCGTAATCGCGGCGGGATCTACGTGCTGGGCAATCCCGATGAGGGCGCGGAAGGGCGCAACCGGGTGGTCGGGAACCTTTGCTATGAAAACACGTACCCGGCGGTTGAGGTGCAGTCGCCGGACGCAGAGATCGTGGGCAACACGCTGTTGAACTCGCGCGAACGCGTCGTGGTGCGGCTGAACCCGGATGCGATCCGCCCTGTCCTGCGCAACAATATCATCGCGAACCTCGACTACACGATCCCCCACAAGCTCATCCATTTCATCCGCTGCACACCCGAGAGCGTGTCCGCCGAGTTCGGCTACAACCTGCTCTTCCACGCTGCGGATGTGCGCAAGCAGGAGGTCTTCTTCCCCGCGGGCGAGCTTATCCGCACCGATGACGGAAGCTTCACACCCGAGAGTTTCGCGGAACGCTACGGGACCGGCGCGGAACTGACCATCGCCGAACCGGGCTTCGGATCGATGGAAGACGGATACTTTCGGCTGAGCGGAGATGCGCCTTCAGATGTGGGCACCACCGGCCCGCTTCCGGAGTACCCGCCACACCTGATCGACGGGAGTGAGAAGGACCGCGCGGAGATCCTGCGGTTGTGGGGGAAGAGTGCGTAGAACGGCCGAGGCGGCGAGATGGGTGCCGTCTTCCGAGGGGCCGCCTCTCCGATGACGAATACGCCGCTCTACTCATCCACCACCGGCAGCACCGACATGCGCAGGCGGGCGCAGCCCAGTGGGATGAGCGTGATCGTCTCGTCCTCCTCAGCCGCTTCGATCGGCGGCTTCGGGACCTCCTGCACCGTCTCGTCCTCACCGATCTGCCAGTCCCGGACGCGCCGGGCCGTGGCCTCGATGCTGATGGGCGCGGCCTCGACCGTCCACGGCTGCTCGGGGACCTCGCCATTCTCCGTGACACGCAAATGGCGCTCGGGGTGGTCGCGCCCCAACACCAGGGCATAGTTCCACGGGCTCTCGGGGAAGACTTCCCACTCCGGCCACTCGTCATTGTCCCCGAACTGCTCCCAGCGCTCGTCGATGCGCACGGAATAGCTCAGCGGCCCGCGATCGACCGTGACCGCGCCGTTGCGAGGCCACTGAGTGACATCAAGCGCCATCGCGAAATCGATCTCCACCCTGTCTCCGGCCTGCCACATCCGCTCGATGCGCAGGTAGCCGCGCGGTTCGTCCGGCAGATCGATCTCGGTTCCGTTGATGCTCAGCAGCATCCCCTCACACCAGCGCGGCTTGCGCAGGTAGAGGGGGAAAGCGATACGGTGTTCGGACTCGATGGTCAGGGCCACGTGTCCTGAGAACGGATAGTCGGTGTCCTCGCGGATGACGATCAGTTCCCCGGCCTCGCCCACGCGCGCGGTCGCGGTGCTCGCGCCGTAGAGCCACGCGGCCAGACCGTTGTCGCAGGTGGCCTGCCACAGATCCCGGCAGTGCCGCGGCCAGCCCTGCGCAACGTTGTGCTGGCAGCAGCGATAGATGTGCGGCGAGTAGTCGATCTGCCGGCCCCTGTTGTAGTAGTCGTGCTCCGCGCTCGCATCAAGCTGCGGCTGGTTGGAGGCGGTGAGGTAGTGCAGGCCCTTCAGCCACGGATCGCTGGCGGCCGGGAAGTGGTTGAGGATCACATCCTCGGTGCGGTCGGCCCAGAGTGTGTCGCCGGTGATCCGCCCCAGCAGCGCGAAGCTCTTCGCGAACTCGGCCATCGCGCAGGTCTCGATGGCCTGGCGCGGATCGACCCTGCCCGGGCGGACGCGCTCGTCCGCGCCGAAGATGCCCCTCGGCTGCTGGCCCCAGGTGGCCATGTGCTGGCGATACCAGAACTCGGACTGGCGCAGCAGCCAGTCCTCGCCGGTCTGCGCCGAGTAGATGCCGGGGTAGCTGAACCGCTGGGTGAAGTGTACCACGTGGTCATCGAGCCACTCGCTGATGGGCGGGGTGATATGCCGGAAGAACCGCGTCGCGACATCCAGCAGCCAGCGCTCGCCGGTCATGTTGTAGAGCCGATGGATGTGCGGGATCATGTCACCGGCGCGCTTGTGCTGCACGTGCAGCTTCCAGTGCGTCTCACCAGAATCCAGTGGAGGCAGGAACTGCTCGTCATCAAGGTCACGGCAGAATGCGAAGAACTCGCTCATGAGCCGGGGCACGCGCTCATCGCCGGTGTGCTCATAGTGGCTGATCAGCGCATCGAGCATGACCATGTGCGGCCACAGGTCGGGCACGTCCGGCCCGCCCGGGACCTCGTGGGCCCTGTGATACTTTGAGCCGAAGTAGCCGTCCGCATCCTGCGATGCGATCACGGCCTCGATCCACCGCTGCGCCTCCGACAGGATGCGCTCGTCATCAAGCAGCACGCCGAGGTTGTAGAAGCCGCGCAGCCAGTAGGCCTGCTCCTCCCAGCCCTCGCCCTCGCCGGTCAGCCAGCCATTGTCCTCGGCCAGGAAGTCGCTCAATTCCATCAGGTGCCCCGTCATGCCATCGGCCATCAGCTCGAGCTGGTGGCGCAGCCATCCGCGGGGCTTCACCGCGCCAACCGGCAGCGGTGAGAGCGAATTACGCACCAGCGGCGGGCGGTTCGACGGATACCAGCGATTGCCGGATGGTGCGGATAGCGCATCAACAAATGAGACGTGCATGGCAGGTCCTCCCCGCGGGATGATCGGCTGCTGTTGCCGTTACTTGCCACTTGCCACTTGCCACTTGCCACTTGCCACTTGCCACTTGCCACTTGCCACTTGC
>CAZAHB010000001.1:38068-54305 GCA_964484945.1 uncultured Armatimonadia bacterium
CTTGCCACTTGCCACTTGCCACTTGCCACTTGCCACTTGCCACTTGCCACTTGCCGGTCACGGCCGGCACTGCCCCGGCGACATGACCGCCAGCGGCACCTCGATCAGCGTCGGCTGGCCGGACTCGAAGCCCTCTTCGATGGCCGGTGCGATCGCATCGGGCTCGCTCACCCGCACGCCGCGCGCCCCCAGGCCCATCGCGGTCTCCGCCCAGCCGCACTCGCCCAGTTCGCTCGCCACACAGGCTGCGCCGCGCTCCTGCTGGCCGGTGACGACGATCCCCCACGCCTCATCATCGGCCACAACCGCAACGAACGGTATCTCGTGGCGCACAGCCGACTGCAGTTCGGGAATGCAGAAGCCCAGCGAGCCGTCGCCGGTCACGAGCAACACCTTCCGGTCGGGGAAGGCCATCTTCGCGCCCATCGCTCCGGGGATGCCGTAGCCGACGACGCCGGACGCACCGCAGGTGAGCAGCGCCTCCGGGTAGGAGTTGCGGCACAGCGTCATGTGCAGCCACTGGCCGATATTCCCGCCATCCATCGCGAAGACGGTGTCCTCGTCGATCACCTCGGCTACCGCGGCGGCCACGTCCCAGCCCACCATCGCACCATCCGGGGCATCCGGGCGCTCATCCCATGTGGAGTAGAACTCCTCGTGCATCTGCCGCGCCTGGGCCATCCAGTCGTCGTGCACGATCAGGGCATTGCCGTCGTCAGTCCGGCAGGTGCTGTCATATGCCGCGTGAATGCGCTCGAAAGCGGACTTCGGGTCAGCCAGCAGCGGCAGGTCGGGGGCCATGCCCTGGTACAGCCGACCGGGGTCAACATCGATGCGGATTGTCTGCATGTCCTCGCGAAGCGGCGGGCGGTCCATGTAGCGCAGGCGATAGTCGATATCGGCGCCCGCGATGATGAGCAGATCCGCTTCCTCAAGCAGCGGCGGTTCGCCCGTGGCCGCTCCGATGACGCCCATGAACTGCTCTCGGGGCTCATTGACCACACCGCGGTCCCAGATGGGCGTGACGACCGATATCCCGACCGACTCGGCCAGCGCCATCACTGCTTCCCCGGCATCCGCATAGAAACAGCCTCCACCCGCCACGCTCACCGGCTTCTGCGCATCACCGATCATCTGCGCGGCGCGAACGAAGTCGTCCTCCAGCGGCTGGGCCGCGTGTTCGACCTCTCCGCGGGTCCCCAGCGGTGGCATCGGCTGCTCATCGGGTATCTCGCCCTGCAGGATGTCGCGCGGGATCGTGAGATGTGTCGGGCCCGGACGGCCGGTGGTGGCGGCGTGGAAGCATTCCGCGACTGCCTGCGGGATGCGTTCGGGCCTGTCTACCTGCTCGGCATGTTTGCAAAACGACTCGCACATCGCGACGTGATCGATGTCCTGGAACCCTCCGCGTCCAAGTGTGTTTGATTCACTGGCACCAGTGATGAGTAACATTGGTGAAGCGTCGTAGTGAGCATTGAGCAAACCGGCCATGGCATTGATATGGGCGATACCGCTTGAAACAAGACAGACGCCTACACGACGCGTGAGCCGCGCATAGGAATCGGCGAGGTAGCTTGCCGCCTGCTCGTTGCGGGTGTGGATCAGCGGCAGGTCCGCTTCATGCGCGGCGTCGATGACTGGCTCGGTCCCGTTCCCGCAGAGCATCGAAATAAAGGGCACATCGCGAACGATCAACTGCTCGATTAAGGCTTCTGCACCTGTCATAGGATTAACCCTCCGATTTGGTGTGACTTCGGGGTTCGATGCGTCAATAGACTACAAAACGTCACATCACCTGAAGTAACACATTCGCTTCGAATACCGTTATACCTTTACAGACCGGCTCACGATCCGATCCAGGAAGGCTGCTGCTTGAAAACGACGGGGGGAAGTGGAGGTGCATACGCCGACTTTCCGTTGTTTTTGTGTGCTGACGCCGATACGCGGGGATCAGCCTGAAGCAACTCGTTCGTGATACCGGTCAAAACTCACGCTGCTCGTGGGGGAAAAACATGGTCGACAGAGAGACACGCTCCCCATCGGATCGCTACACCGCATCAATCACAAACTGGCTGGAATTCGGCGCATCGCACTTTCACCATCCAGACGGCCTCGACGATATCGGGTTGTTCGGCCCAACCAACGCAGGTGCCCTGGCAATCGAGGCGACGGCCCTGTACGCATTCCTCCATGGTCTGGCGACACGGGACGGGGTGCTTGACCTCGAGAGCTGCGCGCTGGACGAATCCTCCTGCACCAGACACGCTCTCTCCGCGTTCCGTTACTGCCTGCACACCCACCGGTCGCATCCGCGTGACGTGCCCGAGGAGCTTGCCTGGGGCGGCACGGGGATGTCCCCGAAAATGGCCGACCAAATGGCCCTCGCCGCCGAGGTGCTCGACGGCACCCTGACAGAATCGGAGCGCGCGCGTTTCCGCGAACTGGTCGAGTACGAGGCCGACTGCAATATTCTTCTACCCTACCATCTCGAACACGTTGATCACGGCTACTACCGCAGGCGGCCCCCGGTGCCAACCGAGCGATTCGGACAGTCATACCCGGAGAGCAATGCGTGGCGGGCCAACATCCTCGGGCGCGCAATCCTCAACGATCCGGACCACCCGCATGCGGGCAATTGGGAAGAGTCGATGCTCACTCACCTGGCCAACGCCCTCTCCGTACCGGCCGATGCCGACGATCATTCCCAAGTGGGTAACCACCGTCTGAGCGACCTCCACGCGGGCGCGAACCTGCACCCCAGCTTCGCCCTCGAACACCATGGCTTCTTCCACCCCGGCTATGTGGGCCGCGCGCTGTTGTCTCTGTTCAGCGCGGCCTACGCCTTCGACGACGCGGGCGTTGAGCGGCCGCCCCTGCTGCTGCGCAACGTCCCCGAGGTCTGGGACGTTCAGCGCCGCCTCCTCTTGTGGGACGGGCGCCTCGCGTATCCGGCCGGCAATGACTACCCCCGTTACGTCTGGGGCCAGCTCTACATGCTGCCGGTACTCGCGTTTATACGCCACGAATACGACGATCCCGTGGCCGCGTGGAGCGAAGACCGGTTGACCGAGATACTGGTTCGCGAACAGCAGTGCAATGACGATGGGTCATTCTGCGCCTCCCGCATGGAGCACTGGAGAGAGTGCATCGAACGAACCAATGGCCAGCTTCCACCACAACGCCCGGCCCCGTCCGTCTACTATCGCTCACAGGTGGACACACCCTATTACATCGCGCTGGCACTGTGGTGGCACCGCCGCAACGGTGCTGACGAGGAGCTTTCGAGCCAGGACCCCGAATATGACCAGGCGGAACTGCAGGAGCCCTTCTGCGAGCCTGATTGCGGACTGGTCTTCCACCGCTCATCGGATCGCTTTGCGAGCTTCAGTTGGAACGCCTACCGCAGCGGGGCCCCGGGCCTTGTGGTACCCCGTGGGGGCGACCACATGGCGGAGTGGCAGGGGAATCTGATCAGCCGCTTCTACGTGCGTGGAACCGAATGCAATCGCCGGGTCCTCGAGCATGAGGAGTACACCTACGATGGCGGCGCGGCAACTATCGGCACCATGGCGACATGTGATGACCGCATCACCCACACAGTCACCTTCGCTGCGCTTCCGGACGGTCGTACGACACTGTACTGCTCTCACGCCCGCGCTATCTCACCTGTCGAACTGTTGATGCACGAGGGCATGTGCCTGAATGTGGCCAATGATGTGTTCAATGACAATCATCAGGAGGTTCACTGGCAGGACGGCCACCGTGACATCCAGGGGGTCGGCGCGGCCCCGGAGGATGTGCGGGTGAACACGCCGTGGCTCAACATCGGTGGGCGGCTGGGCGTCGTCGAACTGGATGATAGCGAGCGCTTCAGCATTCGCATCAATGGGGAGCGGCGCGCAGACGGTCACAGCCTCTGCTACGACGAGATCTTCCACCCGCATCACGAACTGCGGCGCGAGTTGTCGCCGACAGCCGTGGTGGAGGATGCAGCCGTCGCGTTCATAACCTCGGTGGGCCCTGATGACACACGCCGGTGGCCGGCGTGGCGCATCGGACCGTCCCGCGCAGCCAATCGAACCCGCGTGCTCACCGTGCGCGGTATGGATGATGTGTGGTACCTGCTGGCGGTCTCGTGCAATGACGAGCCCATGCAGGTGCACTTCCCCCTTACAATGCAGGCGGCCGGCTCACGGATGCTCGTGGGGGATCCGGACGCATTCTCGCTTGTCGGGGATGGAGCGATGCTCTCAATCCCGGGGCGGGGGATGCTGCTGATCGCCCTGGCGGTCGATGCTTGATGCCTGAGTAAGCGCTGCTATCGCTACCTCCTGCCCGAGGGGAATGAAGGGCTTTCTGTGGCGGCCGGCGAACCCTCGGGCAGGAGGTAGCAAACTGATGATAAGCGTCGAACTTGTCGTGAGCCTGAAGATCCCGGACGTAACCGCACTGACCGCCGGCAACGCCATCCGCCGGCGCCTCGGCTACGAGGACGAATTGAGCGCGCTGGATCGTGCCGACTACTACCGCATCGACCTCGACGTCGATGACCGCGAGGCGGCCGAAGCGCTCGCCACGGAGATGGCCGAGGAGACGAACCTCTTCGTCAACCCCAACAAGCACGTGTACGAGCTTCGCTTTGCCGAAGACCGCGGCGCAAACGCCGGTCAGGACGGCGAGTGGCTCGTGAACGTGCTCGTGACCAGCCCCGACGATTCCTCCGGTGAAGGCATTGCATCCGCTCTGACCGACCGCCATGGCTACGACCAGGTGGCCGGGGTGGAGACGGGTGTACTGTGGAGCATGCACATAGCGGGCGACAGCGAGGACGCGGCCCGCGAGATCGCGGAGAACATCACTGTGACGCGCTCGCAAAGTCAGGGCATCCTGATAAACCCGCACTTCCAGGAGTACGAGATGTGGATGGGGGAGTGAGGGAACTCAATCGGTCCTGAGCGTGCACCACGAGGGAATGGAGGGCGCATCGATGACTGAGCCGCGGATCGCCGTCGAGGTGGATCTCGCGCCCGAGGTGTGGATGCAAGCCACCGACGAGGAACTCTCCGAGGACACGGCCGAGGACCTCGCCAACGAACTGGCCGAGCGCGTGCGCAGGGAGATCCCCGGCGTCGAACTTTCCATGACGCGGACGGTGCGCATGGCCTCGGGAAGCACGCATGAGATCGCGACGGTGCGCCTCGCTGAGGATGACGCGCCCACCCCGCAGCAGGAAGAAGCGATGCGCAGCCTCGAAAGGCAGCTCAATACGTGGGCGAGGCGGCTGCTGAACGAACGGCAGTGAGGGGAGAGAGTCCACATGGCCGAGGCAGACGAGACTCTCAGTCAGGCGAAAGGGCTGATCGACCAAGGACAGTTCAAGGAGGCCGTCGAGCTTCTCGAATCGTGGGTCGAACACCACCCCAAAGAAGCGAGTGCCTGGTCCGCTCTCGGGGCAGCGTACTTCGAATTGGAGGACTTCGAGGCTGCCCTACCGGCTGCCCGAAGGGCGGTAGACCTCGACCCCGACAACGCTCGGGCCTGGTGCAACTTCGGAACGGTGCTGCGGAAACTTGGTCGATCTCAAGAGGCACGTCAAGCACAGCGGACCTCCCTCTCTATTGAGCCGGACTACGAGCGCGCGTTCACCGAATTGGGCAAGCTATCTGCGGATCCAGAGGCGCACCACGATCCACCTCCTCTTTCCTTGCAACCTGATCCGCCACCAATGGAGCGACGGGCATCGAGAGTACAGGAGAACGCGAAGCCTATGGAGTGGTGGAAGAAGACGTTGCTCCTGGGTTGCGCCATTGTTCTCTGGCCCATCGGCCTTCTGTGGGGACTTGTGTACTTGTTCGCGGACGTAAGCACCGAGCGGAGGGCGGCGGGGCGGTGGGCTGTCGGCATTTCTGCCGTCATGATGGTGGTAGGGGCACTCGGCGTGGCGCTCACCAATCCGGGCGAGGAACTCCCAAATGGCGAAGACGCGGCACAAATCGCGAAGCAAGTGCGGCAGACAGCGCCACCGGGAGATACGGGAACAGAAAGTGGGCGTGGAGCAGAGGCTCCCCAGGCGGCCGAGGAACCGAGTAGCGTCGATGACGTGGGAGGACGTGAGCCCGCAGGCTCAAATGCCAACGAGACCGAATCTGACCATGCGGCTGCAGATACGGCGACGGACACCGCGCGCGCAGACCAGACGGGGGGATCCGGTAACGCTGAACAGAGCCCAGCTTCCGATCCTGAAACCAGAGAACGAGAACGCCGCCGAATTGGTCGCGCATGGCTCCGCTATGGGAAGAAGCAATACGCAGCACAGGAATATGAGGAAGCTCTTCATGCCTTCCAGAAGGCCGAAAGCCTAGGCATGACCCCGCAAAGATGGATGGACGCGTGCGAGGAGCGGATCGCCATAGCGGAGGGACGTCTGGTCCGCAAGCCCACAGAGGCATCCATTGCTGGGCCCAATCGCGAAACGCATTCTGAGATTACATTTGCAGAAAGATCAGAGGCACAAGCTGCGGCGCGTATGTTCATAGAAGACCGCATGTGGAATCCATCAAGCGCCGATTTCTTTGAGGGCTGGCTTTCCGGGGATTCAAAGGACAGCGTGTCCAAGCTGGGCGAGAACCGTTACCGGGTGGTGGAGGAATTCGAGGGTACAAATGCCTTCGGCGCTACCGTGCGGCAGACTGCAACCGTTGTTCTGCTTCGCAAGGGGGGGCCAGAGGATACTTGGGTATGTGAGGCAATCAGCATCTCTCGTTAGTCTCAGGTCTCCAGGAATCCTGCGCTTCTGAGGAGGACCGACATCATGCCAAAGAAACTCATCGAGCGACCCGGCAACCGGCACTTCTACCCGTGGCCGCTGATACTTGTAAGCTGCGTGGCCGAAGATGGCACGCCCAACATCATCACCATCGGCGCGTCCAGCGTCTGCTGCGCCCACCCGTGGGTCATCGGCTTCGCGATGGGCGTCGGGCAGTACTCCTACGAACTCATCAAGCGCACCGGGGACTTCGGCGTGAATATCCCCCACCGCGATCAGCTTCCCGGCGCCGACTACTGCGGCGGCGTCTCCGGCCGCGATACCAACAAGTTCGAGGACCTCGGCTGGACCGTGCAGGAGTCGCAGGAAATCCAGTCCCCGCTGATCGAGGAGTGCCCGGTCAGCATCGAATGCGAGATCGTCGAGGTCGCGCACCTGGGCAACCATGACTGGGTCATGGGCGAGGCGCAGGTGGCATGGATCGAGGAGGACCTTCTGGAAGGGGATGGGACGCGCATCGCCTATGAGCGGACGGACCCGGTCTGGTCCTTCTTCGGCGAGTACTGGTCGGTGGGCGAGAAGATCGCCGACTGGCATGGGGCGAAGTAAAAAGGGAACGGCAACGGCGCGGGCCGGCCACAGTGATGGCCGGCCCGCGCGACCTTGCCGATGGGTGACGCCTACTGCCTCGGAGCGTAGAACCCGTCCACCCACGGCGCCACCTCAGGCGGGTCCTCCTGGAGCTTCTCCCGCCATGCCTCGTCGGTGAGCCGATCGTCCATCGGGTGCTTGAACTCGTAGTGGCTCAGCACCGGCCCGGCGCCCACCGCGATCCGCCCGTCCGGCATCTGGTAGGCGACCAGCGCGAGCTTGATGTAGCCCACGCCCTCTTCTAGGACCTGCTGTGTATTGGTGTCCGTCAGCACGTCCGCGACGATCGTTGACTTCTCGTCCTCTTCCTCCATCCCGATGAGTGTGCCCTTCAGTCGGCCCGCGATGTACGTGATGTAGTCGGCGTCATCCTCACTGATCGGCTCGCCCCGAAGCTCGGTAAGCGAGATGTCGTGGAGGCGCTCGATGATCGCCTCCAGGTTCTGCAGCCGCTCCAGCGACTGCTCATCCAGCACGTCCATCTCCGCGAGCCCCTCGCGAGTCATGCGCGACAACGCCAGCATCCGGGCGTAGAACTCTGGCCGCGGCTCGACGAAACCGGGAGGCGGCTGTTCGGTCGGGCCCGGAGCGGCTGCCGCAACCGGCATGTAGGGCTGCTTGGCGTAGAGGATCGTGTCATGCCGCAGCTCCGCCCACGAGGCCAATGCGGCCCACAGCGTCCGATCCTTCCACGCATCGGTCCGCATGAAGTTCGGGTAGCCCTCCCCCACCGGGTCGATCAGTGCCCGGAGGGAATACAGCCAGCTCCAGTAGAGGTTGCGGTTCCAGTCCTCCTGCGAGACATCGCCGAACTCCTCGCGGAGCGCGGCGAGTTGCTCATCGTAGTTCTCGTACGCGGTGTCGCCCTCTTCCTCGAGGATCTCATGCGCTCGTTCGGAACCGAGCACCGCCATCACGTCGAGCCCGCGCGGGAAGACGCGCTGCGGCCCGCCGGCAGTTCGCTCCATCGAGAATGGCTTCCCATCGCCGGTGAAGTCGCCGGCATTCGGGAAGCCAAGCTCCTGCATCATGTAGCCGTCGGGGATGAAGCGCTGGCCCATCAGGCGCATGCCCATCGTCTTCGTCAGCAGGTCGTCGAGTTGGTCGGCCGAGAACGGAGGATCGAGCACAACCTGCCCCGTCCCGCCGTAGATCTTCGGTGCGCGGTAGGTGGCCAGTTCGCTCTTGAGTTTGAGCATCGTGTCCTCGGACGCCAGATCGGCCCACGCAAAGGACGTCCCCGCGACCTCTTCGATCGCTTCCGCGTACTCCTCCGGCGTGAGGTCGTCGGCGAATCCGGCGTAAAAGGCCGTGACCGAGTAGATCCGCTGCCACGTCTCCAGAAGCTCCGAGCGCTCGGGCTGATAGAGCGTGCCGGCTGTCAGGCACGCCTGCAGCGTCTGAATGCGCGCCTGCTGTTCGCCGACGAGGGCCGCGGGCTTCTCGCCACCCTTGAGCAGCATCGGCAGCCGCCCGTACCACATCATCGCCTTGAAGTAGCGCCTCAGTGTCGCCGAGCGGGTGTAGTGCCCGCGTGGGACATACTGCGAGTAGTCCTCCTCGTAGCCGAAGACCGGACTCGTCGCGAAGCCCTTGCTCTGCTCAATCAGCGACAGTTCCTCGCTCACCATGTCGCTGACGGCGCCGGGCACCTCGGCGTCGGGTTCGAGGCACTTCAGCCCCACCGCGAAGTAGGCAGCGTTGTGCGTCGCGGCTTGCTCCAGGTCGCCGGAGAGCGCCTCGTGCTGCTCCAGAGCGATCTGCATCATCTCGCGCGAGAAGTCGGCCATCGCGGGCGTGAACTCGTTCTCCTCGATGACCTTCAGGGTCTGATCGAACTGGAGGTGGTACAGGTGCAGGAGTGTGTCTACGGTCACGAAGGGTGGCACGTTGTGGTCATCGACCCACTCGTAGACCTCGGTGATGTCTTCCTCGTCACCGAAATCAGTGATGACAAAGCCCTGGCGTGCGAGCATGTCACGGCCGCCATCGGGCAGGCGGCCCTGCACGTCCTCGAGATTCACGACCTGAGACGGGTCCAGCGGCAGTTCGTATCCAGGGATCTGTGCATCCACCTGGTATTCAACGGGCTCATACCACTGGCGGAAGGCGGCCTGAGGGTCGAAGTCCTCCATGGCGATATCCACCTCCGCGCCTGCGGCGGCTGTGTCGGGGGCATCGGGTTGTGCGGCAGGCTGCCGGGTCTCGTCGCAGCCGAGGATCATCAGCGATGCGGCAAGAATCGTCACGAGCGAAAGGTGTGCGAGCTTCTTCACAACGATCACTCCCCGCGAGCAGATTGCCGGCGATCCGTCGATGCTTACGACCGATCGGCGGCCCGAGAAGTTCCGTCATCCGTTCCGTGGTCCGGACACTCCCTCCGGGCGCTGTCAATCCACGCTCTCCTCCGAATGCTCCCGCAGCCACGCCACGATCCCATCGAAGTCGATGTCGTGAAGCGCCACGCCGATCACGAACTTGACCGCATCCTCGTCCTCGTAATCCAGCCGCCATCCGTTCAGCGCGAGCATGGCCGCCGCGGAGGCCAGCGCCGTGCGCTTGTTGCCGTCCACGAACCCGTGGTTCTGCACCAGCGCCTCAAGTAGCGCCGCGACCTTCTCATGGAGCGTCGAGAACAGCTCAGTCCCCCCGGCCCCCGCGCTCATCCGCCCGACCGCGGAGGCGATAGAGCCGAGGTCGCGG
Source organism: uncultured Armatimonadia bacterium (assembly GCA_964484945.1). GTDB lineage: Bacteria > Armatimonadota > Zipacnadia > Zipacnadales > UBA5352 > UBA5352. The sequence continues at coordinate 48,189 of CAZAHB010000001.1, forward strand.
ATGCCGGCCAGCCCGCCGGACTCTTCGATGACCGCATCGTGAGCGGCGCAGATGTCCTCTACGGTCGGGAGCTTCACCTGTTCGCGAGTTCCCGGAACGTCTCGATGTGCCCACGTACGTGTTCACGCGCCGCATCGGCGAAGCCGTTGCGCTTCGGGGGCTGCTTCTCTTCACGCTTCTTCTTCGCGTCATCGGGCTTGCGCATGGCTGCCCTCCTACAGGGAGTATACCCCGCCGCCCCCCGCTAATCAACGACGCGGGACCGTTTCCGGGCCGGCCTCGCCACTGAACTGCGTCCAGGCGAGGGCGCCTGGACTCCGAATCCTGTAGCTCTATTCCTCGAAAGGTCCGTACTGCGGCTCATCGGGCCGGGGCAGGCGCTCTTCGACCGGCAGCAGGTCCGGGAAGGTCATATGTGGCTCGGTCTGATACCAGTAGGCAGTCGAGGAGTAGTCGTTCGTCAGGTTGTTCCCGTGGCCGTGCTCGATGCTCACGAGGATCGACTCGCGGAAGTGCACCGGGTCCTCGATGTGGAAGCGGTAGACCGAATTCTTCCCCTTCCAGGGCCACTTCTCCGTGCCCGAGTAGAGCGTCAGGCCGTGGTAGGGCGCGTTGAACTCCTGCCGCGGGCAGTAGGCGGTGTTGAAGTAATCCTCGGTGCCGGTCCCATGCAGCGACGGCGGGAATGGCTCGCCGTCGATGAAGATCATGTCATCGCCCTCGCCATACCAGTCATTCTTCTCACGCGCGAAGCAGTCAATGTTGAGATTGCAGCCGACGTAATGCCCGCGCCCCTCGGCCTCGAGGATCACGTAGTTCCCCCTGCCGTCGAGGTTCTGGATATCCAGGCGCTGCCTGCTGATCTCCTCGCGGGATATCCCCGGGTCCGGCTCCCAGCCATCGGTCGGATTCTCGCGCCGCCACTGGGCGTGGAAACAGGCGAGATCCTCATCAGGCTCCTGCTCATAGAGTTCGTGATCAAGGTAGAAGTAGAGCGCGAAGCCCTCGTCGCACTCAGATTCGACCTCGAAGCGCGCCCCTTCCATGAACGGCATGGGGAAGTAGCAGTTGAAGCCCTTGCCATCCTGCGGGGACATGGTCAGCGGCAGCGAGGTGAAGTTCTTGCGGATACCGTGACCGATGCCGAAGAAGTCGCCGATCGGCACCTCGATCGACGGCTCATCCTCGCCGTCCCACCACGCGCGCAGGACGATCTTGCGCGGGAATGCGTGCTCCTGGGAGCCGATGGTCATCCAGACATGTTTGATGCAGCCGGGGCCCTCAATTTCGCCCAGCGTCTTCTTCTCTCCGGGATCGAAGCTCCAGCAGTCGTGGTTGCGCCCGTCGGTGTTGTAGCTTGAAATACGCTTGCTCCGCGCGTCGCGCAGCACCGGCAGTGTTGCGAGCGTTCCGTAACCCATGCGCATGGGGTTTTCATCCTCCCGTGGTGGTCTCTGTCCGACGGGTACTTTCGCGCCTGCCGGCAACAGACCTGCACACAAAGGCTCCGTGCAGCGAGGACAATGAGGGCCGGGCGGTGAATTGTACCGTCGGGACGTGCCGAGAAGTCACGCGGGTGGTGTGCGCGGACGATGGCTGACGCGTCGCTCGATGACGCTGAGGAGCTGACCGACCAACCCAGTTCGGCAATGCCGGGCGAGGTCGTCGAGGTCGAACTTGCCCAGGGGCTGGGGCTGACCGAGGCGCTCACGATCGGTGCCGGCACGATGATCGGCGCGGGTATCTTCGTGCTCCCCGGGCTGATCTTCGCCGAGACCGGGCCGGCGGCGGTCATCGCCTTTCTCGCGGGCGGGCTGATCGCACTTGCGGTCGCGCTCAGCGTTGCTGAGATCGCTACCGGGATGCCCAAGTCCGGGGGCGGCTACTACTTCATCTCCCGGGCGCTCGGTCCCCTGTGGGGCGCGCTGCTCGGCTGGGCGTCATGGTTCGGTCTCATCTTCGCATCCGCCTTTTACATGGTCGGCTTCGGCGAGTACATGGCCACGATCGCAGACGTGCCCGTCAGGGTGATGGCCGCGGGGATGACCGCGGTGTTGATCGTGCTGAATCTGACCGGCTCCCGCGCAGCCGGCCAGGCGCAGAACTTCATCGTCATGGGCCTGCTGGCGATTCTCGCCATCTTCATCGGCCGCGGAGCCTTCAGCGCCTCGCCCGCAATGCCATTCAGGGATTTCGCACCATACGGATGGGGCGCGGTGGCCTCCGGAACCGCCACGCTCTTCGTCACCTACGCGGGATTCGCCGGCATCGCTTCGGTGGCCGAGGAGATCCGCGATCCCGGCAAGAACGTGCCCCGTGCGGTCCTCGGGTCGGTCATAGGCGTCACTGCCCTCTACTGCATTATCATTCTTCTGCTCGGGATGCTCAGACCGGCCGACACGCTCCAGGGCCCCACGCTCGTTGCCGACATCTCCCAGGATCTGATGGGCGGCTTCGGACGCTGGATGATCTTGATCGCAGCGATCATGGCCACGATCTCATCCGCTAACGCCTCCATCATGGCCGCCTCGCGCATCAGCTTCGCGATGGGCCGCGATGAGCTTGTCTGGGAGTGGCTCAACGAGGTCCACGAGCGCTTCCGCGTGCCACACCGCGCCATCATCGTCACCGGCCTGCTCGCCATCGCTTTCATCTTCATGGGCGGTCTCGGTCTGCTGGCCGAAGTCTCGGGCTTTCTGCACCTGACCCTCTACGCACTGATCAGCATCGCCTGCATCATCCTCCGCGGCGCCAGACAGCCGGCCTACCGACCGCTGTTTCGCGCACCCGGTTTCCCGTGGCTGCCGATCCTGGGGGCAGCGGCATGCGCGGTGGTCGCATTCGGCTTCATGGGCAGCACGACGATTCTGGTGGGCCTCGGCGTCTTCGCGGGCGCGCTGATTCAATACTTCGTCTTCGGAAAGGATCGCACGGAACTGGAGGGCGCGTGGCCCTACTCCCTGGGACGGGGAGTGCTGGAGCCGGCCCTGGACCAGGTCGAAGACTGGGGCGCGCCCCCGCAGGAGAAGCCGGTCATTATGGTCGGGGTGGGGAACCCGGCGCGCGAGAAGGCTCGCCTGCAGATCGGGGCGGCACTGATGTCACCCAGGCGTGGGCGCGTGCTGGCGGTTAATGTCTTCACCGTGGACGAACAGGAGCGCTATGACGAGGAACTGATCGCCGGGTACTACGACACCATCGAATCGCGCAGCGCCGCCCTCGGCTCAGTCGCCGCCTCCATCGAGACCGGGACAGCGGAGATCGGCTCCCACGTCCCGGTGGCGACCTCGGTCTTCTACGGGCTTCTCTCCGCCCAGCAGGCCTCGCGCGCGTCGTCGGTGCTGCTGGGCTGGCCGGAGGCCGATGAGCCGGAAAAGGCGCGCAAGCCGCTGATGTCCGCGCTGGAGCAGTACATGCACGCGCACATTATGGTATTCCGCGAGCAGGCGCAGGTACCACCGGATGATCTTCTGGCGATCATCGACGAAACCGATCACGGTGAACTGGGCCTGATGGCTGCGGCCCGCCTTACCAACGAGTGGGGCTGTGACCTCTCAGTCGGTGAGTTGATCGGCGAGGGGGCGTCCGAAGAGGAGATCGCGGAGACCGAGGAGCGCCTGGAGGACCGCGTCGGGGATCTGGTGAAGGCCAGCGTTCGCACAATTGCCTCCCATTCGCTGGAAGAGGCCGAATCCGAGGCCGAGTTCTATGACCTGGTGATCGTCGGAGTCGGCAGCGCATCCGGGTCCGATGGACTGTGCGGGCTCATTGACGAACTCAGCGGCGTCGACGCGGCGTCCGTATTGATCGTCCGAGCACACGAAACCCAACCGCTGGATGAGTGGATGTGATCGATTATGACCGCGGACCAGGACAGACAGGCGGACAAGCCAACGCTGCTTGTCGGTATAGCCAACCCGAAGACGACAGGCGAACTGATGGACCTGGCGCAGTGTCTCGCGTCACAGGCGGGCTATGAGGTCATCGCCACGCACATCCTTCCTGTTCCCCCGCAGGCGCATCTGGGGTCGGCGCGCGGCTCCCGTGAGATGGCCGAGGCGCGGGAGAAGCTGCTGGGCGCCATCCGCGAGGCGGCAGCGCGCGATGTCGCGGTCAAGGGCATCGTGGAGGTCGCGCGCGACGTGGACGAGGGCCTGGTCTCCGCCGCTGAGAATCAGGATGCCTCGCTGGTCCTCGTGGGATACTCGGAGCCTGCCGATGACGTTGAGGAAGACGACGGAGAGCGCAGCTTCGATCGGCTCATGTATTCGGTGGCGCGGAACACCGAGGCCGACCTGGTCATCGCGAAGTTCCGGCGAAAGCAGCTTCGAAGCATTCTGCTACCGATCAACACGGGCCTGAATCTCGAGGTTTCGGGGATGCTCGCGCGGGCGATCTCACGGACTCGCGAGGCGCCGGTCACTCTCATCCACTTGCTCCGCGAGGACGAAGAGGAGGACGAGGCGCGAGAGCGCCTGGAAGCCAACCTGGCCGACGCGGGCTTCGAGGACCTCGGCGAGCTGGTCATTGAAGAGCCGCCGGAGGACGTCGAGCCGATCGAGCGCATGCTGGAGTTGGCCAACGAGCACGACATGGCGATCGTGGGCGCCGAGCCGCGCCCCTCGATTGCGGAATCAATATTCGGAAGCTGGGCGGAGGAGATCGCCAGCCGCGCGGACTGCACTGTGCTGGTGGTGCGGGCGAAGAGCGTGCTGGAGGAGGCGTAGGTCCAGCCGTTTGGCCCCGTAGCGTTCGGTGGGTGACATTCCGACCGGGGATTGGTGTTCCGTGGGCCGGGGTGGGACCTTCCTCGCGCCGCCAACGACGGCGGCGCTCCAGGCGGCCCCTCCAGGACGCCATCAACGCTGTTGCTTTGCCGTCCCTCTCCCCTATCCCCGCTCCCCTTTCCCCCTGCCGTTACACCTCCATCGGATCATACTGCGGCCGGTCCTCCGGCTGGGGCTCGCGGATGGCGTAGTGCCCCGCGTAGTCCTCGTCCACAGACTCGACTACCCCGTCCTTGATCGTCAGCTTCACATTCGCCTGCTCGTAGAGGACCCCGATGTCCGCCAGCGGGTCGCCGTCCACGATGATCAGGTCCGCGCGGTTGCCCGGCACCAGCGGCCCTATGTCTTCCAGACGGTAGGCCTCGGGCGTGGTCTTCACCGACGCCACGATCGCCTCCATCTCCGTCAGGCCCGCCTCGACAAGCTCCTGCAACTCCCACAGGCAGGCGTCGCCGATCTTCCACACGTGCCTGGATGACGGATAGTCCGAGCCGACCGCGATCTTCGCGCCAAGCTCCTTCGCGAGCCGCACGCCCGCCCGATGGATGGGCTGCGATTCGGTCATCTCCTCCTCCATCCATGGCCGGTCCGGCCACGCGGCGATGTTCTTGTCGCAGGTCACGCGCAGTGTCGGCATGTACCACAGGTCGGCATCGAGTATGCCACGCACGCCCTCCTCATCGATAAACGCGCCGTGGTGGATCTGGTCCACGCCGGCGGCAACCGCGTTGTTAATGCCCGGCTGGGTGTGCGCGTGCACCACCACCGGCAGATGCCACGCGTGCGCCTCATCCACCAGGGCCTCAAGCTCCTCGAGGGTGTAGTTACGTACCGAGCAGACTTCATCCTCGCCCCAGAACCCGCCTGAGGCGGCGGTCTTGATGAAATCCGCGCCAAGCTCCACCATCTCGCGGACCGCCTTGCGCACCTCCCACGGGCCGTCGGCGGTGCGGAAGCGCACGTGCCCGAAGGTCGGGCTTACCACGCAACCGGCGATCATGCGCGCGCAGCCACGTACCTGCCGCGCCTCGATCCCGTCGCGCAGCGCGATCCCCGCCTCGTTCGCCGAGACGCTGCAGATGGTCGTGATGCCACGCTGGAGGCTCAAGCGCAGGACCTGCTGCGCGGAGGTCGTGCCGCCGACATGCGCATGGCCCTCCACGAGTCCGGGCATGATCGTGTATCCGCTCGCGTCGATGACCTCCGCGTCGTCAGGGACTTCGAGTCCAGCGGCGGACGGTGCAGGCGGCCCGCCGGCCCGCGCGCCGCGGAGCGACCCCCCCCCCCACCCACCCTCACCACAGTTTGGATCTGCTTTTTTTGAGGGGGT
>CAZAHB010000001.1:54315-65543 GCA_964484945.1 uncultured Armatimonadia bacterium
TTCGAGTCCAGCGGCGGCCGGGACGGCCGCCGTGCGGCCGTCGCGGATCAGTACCGCCCCATCTTCAATCGGGTCCGCGCCCGTGCCGTCAATGACCGTGCTGCCTCGGACGACTGTCACGTCATTCATCTTTCGTCTCCTCATCATGGAACAGTCTCGCTCGCCGCGCGGCGTATTCCGCGCAGCACTTTGTGGTTACCCGGATAGCCCTCCCAGGCGTAGAGGACCGTGCGCGACCGGTCCAACACCAGCACCGTGGGCGCGTGTCGAATCCCCAGCGCCCGTGCCAGCACGCGGTTGCCGTCGAGCAGAATCGGCCAGGAGGGAAGATCATCCCCGCAGATCTGTCGAAGCTGCGCCGGCCAGCGCCCGTCGATGCTGATACCGATTAAGCGGAAACCAAGCTCGTCCTCGCACGCAACCAGTTCGCGAAGCTGCGGAAGCTGATGGATCCACGTGTCACACCAGAACGCGAAAAGGTTGAGGACCACCACCTGGTCCTCGACCTCCTCGAAGCGCAGCGCCCCGCCGTCGATGCGCTGCAACGTAAACTCCGGAACCGTCCGCCCCAGTGCCGGTGGCGGCCTCTCGGAGGGATCGACGTTGCCAAGGGCGGTGGTGGCGATGGCCATGAAAAGGAGTGCCAGCGCGAAGACCAATGCCGCCGCCGGCCAACCTCTCCCGGTGTCATATGGGGCAGGCTTCCAGCCTGCCGCCGTTGTCGTCCGGCCAACGGCAACCTCCCCCGCCCTCCTACACGACAGTCGGGCACCCCCTCCCTGGCGATGCAAACAACGCATCGCTGGCGGGAGGGGGCATGCGTCAACCTTCGCCTTGCCCGGAACACCTCGCCCTGACGCTAACGACTGCGTTCTCCTCCTCTCCGGCCCGCAGAGAAGGCTCGACCCCAAAGGGCTCCGTGAGGCCGCCGTTGCCGTCCGGCCAACGGCAACCTCCCCCGCCCTCGCATTGACCGTGCGCTTCGCGCAGTTCTTACGCTCGGGTACCCTCTCCGTTCCGGAGGGGACAGTCTCACCTTCAGCATTAGCCGACACGTCTCGCGTTGCCGCGAACGGTTGTGTTCTCCCCCCTCTCCCGCAGGCGATGCCGTTTATCGCACAGGGAGAGGGGGGCCGGGGGGATGAGGCCGCCGTTCGTCGTTGCACTCGCCCGCCCAGCATCACTCCACCCCATCCACATCCGCCACACGCATCCGCACGAGATTGTTGTATCCGCGCACCTCCGGGAAGTACATCAGCGACGCGGTGGAGGGCAGTATCTTGTATTCGCCCGGCGCCTCTGCGCGCATGATGTAGCTGATCTCGTGGACGCCCTCGCTGAGGTAGTCGAAGAAGAAGATAATCCGACGGTCCCAGACCTCGCGGCGGTCCCACGGGTTGTCCCACGGCCGTTCCTCGCCCGCGATGATCTCACACCCGGCCGGGATCGGCTCCTCCAGCATCGCGTAGTGCAGGTCCTCGTTGACCTTCAGGTTCAGCGTCACCCGCACCACGTCACCCGGCTGCTGCGTGTCCGCTTCCACCGGATTCTCCGCTGGAAGCTCATACTCGCGTTTCACTTCGATGTCATCGGTCGTCGGCACCGCGTCCTCGGCGGGCAGCAGGTAGTGCATTCGCGCCGACCAGTATATGACCCCGTCCCCGTCCTTACCGATCTCCAGCGCGTTGTCTCCCGCGGCCAGCCTGTCTGCTTCGACGGTGACCGTGTGCGGGTCGGCGAAGATATCGTCCGCGCCGAACTGCACCCGCCCGACCCGCTCGCCACCGACCGACACGTTCGCGGTGTAATTCGGCTCAAGCTCATCCGACTGCTCCAGGTACTCGGTCAACGCGATGACCGCCGAGGCGGTGTCCTTGGTCGAGCGCCACGACTTCCCCTCGCGCATCGCCATCAGCCATCGGACCGCGCCGTCGATGGTGTCGCTGTCGGGCCTGACGGCCAGCATCAGCCGCATCACCTGCGAGGTGACCTCGACGTCATTGTTGAGCCACGAGTACTTCGCGCGGCCCTCCGGCGCCCAGTGCACGCCGATGCCCTCGCGGACCGCGCGCGCCTCAAGCTGCGTAGCGATCTCCATCGCACCCGCTGCCAGGCCGTCGCGCGCCTCACCGGCGGGCGCGGACCGGGACACGCGGTGCAGCGCCAGCCCCAGCGACGCGAGGCTGAACGCATCCAGCTTCTCGCGCTCATCTATCGTGGCTTCGAAGGCCTCCGCGGCCTTCTCCCAACTGCTCTTATTCCACACGTCGGCGTAGGCCAGGGCCCAGAGCAGGTAGGCCCGCGCCCGGGCGTAGCGCTCCTCGCCAAGCTGATTGACGAGGTAGCTCACCCCGCGACGCATCGGCGCCTCGGCGCCCACGTAGCCCGCTTCGTGAGCGACCTTCAGGCCGTAGACGATGTAGGCGGAGATGTACGGGTCGGAGTCGTCGAACTCCCACCAGTGCCAGCCACCGTCATCGTGCTGGTAGCGGATCAGCTTCTGCAGGCCGAAGTTCACGTAGCGGTCGAGCATCTCCGGCTCCGGCCGATCCGCGTTGAGCCGCTCGAGCGTCCGCGCCACGATAACGCTCGGCAGGAAGCTGTCCATCGTCTGCTCGGCGCAACCGTAGGGGTAGCGGACGAGGTAGTCCAGCGCCTCGAAGATCGGCCCGGCCAGCGAGGGCGAGAGCGTCACCACCATCTCTCCGGAGCCGTCAAGTGCGGCCCGGGGCAATGTCACCGTCTGCGAGACACTCTCGTTACTTGATCCGGCCCACGCGTCCACATTCTCCACGCCGCTGGGGACGACCGGCAGGATCGTCTGCATAGCGTCCTGCGCGCCCTCGCCGCCGTCTGCTGAGACCACGAAACGCGCCTCTCCTGGATCGGTGGCGGTGATGCGCCAGGTCAGCCGCGTGATCCCCTCGGCGGGGATGGAAACCTGCTGGCGCGGTTCGCCGTGGACCTGCGCGCCATCGGCGCTCAGCGCCACGTTGACGGTCTTGCCCTCACCGGTGTAATTGTGGACGATCGCCGCCGCGGTGCCCTCGTCGCCCTCCACGTAGAAGCGCGGCAGCACCAGACGCACCAGCAGCGGCATCGTGACCGTCGCGGTCTCGCGGCCCTCACCCGCGCGGGTCTCGCGGTCGCTGGCCCGCGCAATCGCGCGCCATGTCGTCAGGTTGTCGGGCATCTCGAACTCCACCGACGCCCGCCCGTCCGGCCCGGTGATGACCGACGGCTGCCACAGGGCGGTGTCCTCGAAGCGCCGGCGGATGCGGATGCCATCGTCGGTCTCCTCGGCCGCGGCCTCAGCCTCCATCATCCGCTTGGCCTCGTCGCGCACGGGCGGGGCCGCCATCGCCGGGGCCTCTCCACCCATCTGTGCGCCGCCGCCGGGGTACATGTGCGCGTGGGAGAAGTCGGTGGTCACGCGGGTCCGCTTCGAGCCCCAGAATACCGCGAACGGGCTCGGCGTCTGGTCCTCCATGATCTCATACAGCGCCTCGTCCACGACGCCCAGTCCCACCTCCGCCGGCACTCCCCGGTCGCGCCAGTCGCGCGTGGTGATCGCGTAGCGCGCGGTCTGCGCCGGCTCATACTCCTCCTGGTCCGGCGACACGATGACCTCCAGCTTCCTGTCATCATGCGGCACATTCAGGTCCACCCAGTCGCGGGTCTGCTCGCCCTCGCGAAGCACCGCGCCGTTGACTTCCACGCCCGGCTTGTATTGTTCCTCGATGGGCACCTTCAGGTCGAACTCGTTGTCCAGCAGCCGATGGACGGTGTGCTCGAAGAAGCGCTCGCCCTCGATGGTCATCAGCATCCACGCGCCAAGCTGGTCTGTCTGCGTGTGGATCTTCGCCACGTCTCCCGGCTCATAGCGATCTTTGTCGGCGTCCATCGTCAGCGTCGGCCACTCGCGTTCCTTTTCTTCTTTCTCCTCAACGTAGAAGTAATCATCGGCGTAGACCGGGTTGTTGTCAGCATCGGTCGCCCACGCCTCGACCTGGTAGCGGTTCGGGCGCTCGGGCTCGAAGGTGACGGTCGCCCGACCGTCGCTGTCGGTCTCCACGTCGTATTCGGTGCGCTTGTCGTAGTAGCGGCCCTCGCGGTCCTTCATCGGCTCGATAACCGCGACTTCGACGCGCCGGGAGACCGGGTTGCCCTCGTAGTCCTCCGTGCGGATATTGATCGTCGGGGTCTCCTCGCCCAGGAGGTAGCGATACTGCGTGGTCCTCACCCGCATACGGAATTGCGCGGCCGTGATCAGCGTGGATGCCGAGGCCTCGCGCGGACGCAGCGCAAGCTCCTTCACGGTCGCATTCACGGTCAGGCGCCGGTCCACAGTCGCGTAGGTGGTCGGCACCTCCAGCACGAACTTGCCCTCGTCGTCGAGGATGGCCGTACCGGAGAAGTTGTCCTCGATCTCCATCGCGCCGGGTGCGCCCAGGCCCGCGGCGTCGCGGATTCGCTGCGGCACGGGGCTGCCGTATTCGTTGAAGCTTACGTTGTACTCCACCTTCCCGCCGGAGACAGGGCTGCCGAAGAAGTAGTCCGCCGAGATCGTGACCGGGATCGTCTCGCCCTGCAGATAGTAGTCCTTCGGGATCGTGACCGATGGTTCGAACTCAGGCTTGCGATAGGCCTGCACGGAGAATTCCTTGTATGTGACTGTTCGCCTGTCACCGGAGCCGATGGTCGTGACGAGGTCGTACTCTCCCAGCGGCGGTTCAGGGCCAAGCTGGAACGAGTCGGCGAAGCTGCCCCACTCGTTCAGTTCAAGCTCCTCGCGATAGACCGGATCGCTGCCGAACCTGATCTCCACGGTGACGCTGTCCACGTCCTCGGGCATCCGCCAGACGCCACGCTCGGCGGCGCGCACGGTGCCGCGGAACTGAACGAGATGCCCGGGCCGGTAGATCGGGCGGTCAGTGTACACGTAGGCCTTGTAGGCCGGCACGGTTCCCGGTGAGGATGGGGTGACGAATGTCGGATCGCCGCCGGTCGCGGTCAGCCAGTAGTCGCCGGTCACATCGGCGACATCGAAGTAGACGGTCCCATCGCGCTCGGTCTTCTTTGCTGACACGCGGCCGTCCTCGTCATACAGATGCACCCATGAGCCCTCGACCGGCTTCCCGTTCGGTGTGTTCACGAGCCATCCGAAGATCACGTCGGGGGAGCGCTTCGAGAGCAGTCCTCGGTCAGACACGGCCACCCACGTTCGGTCCTCCACGCCGCCGCCCTTGATGGCGATCACGTAGACGCCCGGCCCGAGTTTCGGGGCCTCCACGTCGCGGTCCATCCACGAGTCTTCGTACATCTTCTCGACCTGGACCGTCCACCGGGCCACCCGGCGCCCGGACAGATCGAGGTTTTCGACGCGCCACGCGACACTGTCATGGTCGTCTTCATCGCGCTCGTGGATCGCGGAGGCATCCGGCGCGATCTCGTGCAGATCCACGCGATAGGCCTCGAGGACCGCCTTCTTTGTGTTGTAGAGCCACGCGCGAAGCTGCATCTTCTGGCTTGTCGGCCAGATGCGCACGAATGCTTCGACTTCCACGTTCGGCGCCTCGTGTTCCTCCGCCGCCATCGATATCCCCGGCAGCACCATCATCATCACTGCCACGCCAATGCCCGCCCTCAGCCAGCTTCGCATCTTCGGCACCTCCAGAACGTGCCTCAATTCGCTTGCGGCTCCGGCTCAACGACACGGTACGCTTCAATTCGGTAGTAATCGACATGCTCGTGCGGATCGGCCCCGGCGCGGATTCGCGCCCAGCGCTCCATTAGCTCGTGGTGCGGCGTCTCGCGCGGCAGAACCACGCCCCATCCCTTCGCCCCGCGCACGGCAAGCCCTTCCGTCGCGGGATTAAGACCGGCCGGGCTGGAGATTGGTTCCGGTGGCCGCAGGATCGACACGATCACCCGCAGCTTCGACAGTTCCTCGGGCCTGACAGGCGGAAAGCGCAGGTCCATGCTTGCCGCGGCGCGCGCAGCGGCCACGATCTCCTCGGCGAGCGTCCTGCGGATAGGGTAGAGGGTCCCCATGCAGCAGCGGGGCGCATCGCCGAGGATGGCGCTGACAAACACCCCGGCGCGTTCATGCAAAAGTGGCGAAAGGTCGGCGGGAGGCGTGACGGACTCGTGGCGCAACACGCATGCCTCAAAGGTCTGGCGGGCGAGGCTCAGCGCGGCCTGCCCGGCCGCCGGATCTGCGACGAAACGTTCGGCGACGGATTCGGCGGAGGCAAGCGGCGCCAGCAGCATCAGTCCTGCGAGGATGCATACAGATACCCCGGCTGCAACGAACGCGCCCTCGCGACTCCGTCCGGATGTGCACATAGCAGAAAAGGTATTCGCCCTCCCTGCGATCGCACCTGCCGTTCCCGGTTCCCCATTCCCGTTTCCCGGTTCCCCATTCCCGTTTCCCGGTTCCCGACTCCTTTACAGTCTCTTCCTGAACGACAGCGCGCCCGCCGTGAACAGCCCGATCCCGAAGACGGTCAGCGCCACTGCCTGTGGCCACAGCACTTCCAGGCCAACACCGCGCAGGAATATCCCGCGACAGATCTCGAGGAAATACCGGTAGGGGATCAGGAGACTGAGTTGCTGGATGATCCAGGGCATGTTGGCGACCGGGAACATGAACCCTGACAGCAGCACCGCGGGCATGAGCACGAAGAACGTGGCGAGAATCGCCTGCTGCTGGGTCCGGGAGATCGTGGAGATCAACAGGCCCAAGCCGAGATTCGTCACGATGAAGACTGCCGCGAGGCCGAAGAGCAGGGCGACACTCCCGCGCAGGGGGACGCCGAACCAGTAGACCGCAAGCAGCATGATCTCGGTGGCCGCCACCAGCGCGGCGACACCGTATGGGGCGCTCTTGCCGACCAGGATTTCCAGGGCCTGCACGGGTGTGACCAGAAGCTGCTCGAGCGTGCCCAGTTGCCGCTCTCGCACGATCGACTGGGCCGTCCAACTCGTGGTTATGATCATGATGATCAGACCGAACACGCCCGGAACCATGTAGTTCGCGGACCGCAGGTCCGGGTTGTACCAGACCCTGGGGACCATCTCCACCTGCGGCACACTCCCGGCTACTCCCGTGCGCTTCATTCGTTTTGTCACAACCTCCGCGCCGAATTCCTGCAACATCCGTACCATGTAGGATGCAGCCGTATTCGCGGTAACTGCGTCGGTGCCGTCGATGTACAACATCAGAGACGCGGCCTCGCCGCGGCGCAGGTCCCGGGCGAAGTCCAGCGGCAGATGCAGCGCAAGCTGGGCATGGCCGGCGTCAAGCTTATCTTTGAGGTCCCGGTAGTCACGGACATGGCCGACGAGGTCGAAGTAGCGGCTGGCGCGGATGGAGTTGGTGATTGCGCGGCTCTCGGCGGAGTTGGACTGGTCGGCGATGACCACCGGCACGTTCTTCACGTCCGTGGTGGCGGCATAACCGAACATGATAAGCTGGAAGATCGGCGCGATGATAAGCAGGCGAATCAGCACAGGATCCCGGCGCATTTGCCGGAATTCTTTGTGTATTACTGATCTGAGTCTGAGTAGATTCATCGCAGTCTCCGGTCGCCGGTCTCCGGCCAATTACCTCACAACCAGGCTTCAATCCGCCGTGTCTGCCGTTGCTGGCGACTGGCAACTGGCGACCGGCGACCTATTCCAATGACTTATCAAACGCCATCGCCGCCAGCGCCACCAGCGCCAGCGCGATCAGCGTCAGTGCTACTGTCTCCCGCAGATAGGGCCCCAGGCCCGTTCCCTTCAGGTAGATGCCGCGAATGACCACCAGAAAGTGCGTGGCGGGAATGATCTGCGAGATGTACTGCAGAATCTTCGGCATCGACCTGATCGGGAAGACGAACCCGGTCAGCAGCATCGTGGGGAGCATGGTAGCGAGGAACGCCACCAGCGTCGCGACCTGGTGGCTGCGCACGATACTGGAGACGGTCAGGCCGATCGCCAGCGATGCGACAAGGTAAAGGCCCGACATGACCAGCAGGCTCGCTTTGTCGCCGAGCGGGAAGACGCCGAAGACCGCCCAGCCGGTAGCGATGCACAGGATCACGTCACCGGTGGCGATGATCGCGTAGGGCAGCAGCTTGCCGACAATAATCTCCACCGGCGCGATCGGCGAGGCCGCGAGCCCCTCGAAGCTCCCGGATTCACGCTCCCGCACGATGCACCCGGAGGTGAGAAGAGCCGCCAGCATCGTCATGATGATCGCTATCAGGCCCGGCACGATGAACGTGACGGTCTTCAACTCCGGGTTATACAGCGCCCGCGTGTGAACCTCCAGCGGCGACAGTGCGCCTGCTCCTCGCACTCCGCGCCGCCGCACCCACTCGGTAGTCAGGTCTACCTGGTACTGCCGCATGATCGCCTCCAGGTAGCCCAGCGCCACGCCCGCTGTCGTCGAATCCGAGCCGTCAAGCAGCACCTGCACCTTCCCGGTTCGTCCCGCGGCGATATCGTCGCCGAAGCCGGGACGGAACACCAGCGCCAGGCGGATATCGCCCGCTGCGATCATGCGATCGATCTCACCGGGTTCGTCCACCAGCGCCTCCAGCGTGAAGTAGTCGCTGGCGACCATGCTTTGAACCAGGTCCGCGCTTTCCTCGCTGCGATCCCAGTCGAGCACCGCGAACTCAAGCTCCTCAAGCTCGAAGTCGATCGCGAAGCCATAGAGCAGCAGCAGGAAGATCGGCAGCGCGATGATGATCGCCAGACTCCGGGTATCGCGGACATTGTGAACCCACTCCGCGCGTGCCACAGCCAGCATCCTCCGCAGCGGCTCGGGGCACTTCACTGCAGGTCTCCCTCCCCGGCGTCGCCCACCAGCGCCACGAAGACGTCCTCGAGTGAGGGGCGCGTGCTCTCTATCGAGTCCACGCCGATTCCTTCTTCATCGAGCGCTCGCTTCAACCGTTCCTGCGGGTCCTCGGTTTCGTCCGCTACCCGCACGCGGACGCGGTTGCCCGAAAGCGAGGCATCCTGCACCCAGTCCTGATCGCCCAGCGCGTCCAGCGCATCCATCGGTCGCTGAGGCTCCGCGGAGAAGACCAGCCCCTCCAGCGTTGCCAGCAGCGCGTTCGGGGTGTCCATCGCGATGATCTCTCCCCGAGAGATCATCCCCAGCCGCGTGCACCGCTCGGCCTCCTCCATCAGGTGCGTTGTGACGAGAACCGTCGTGCCCTCGGCGGCGAGGTCGGAGATCAGGTCCCAGAACTGCTGCCGGGCGCTCTGATCGACCCCGGAGGTTGGCTCATCGAGGAAGACGATCGGCGGCTGATGGACGATGGCGCAGGCCAGGCCGGCGCGCTGGCGCCAGCCGGTCGAGAGCGTTTCGGTGAGCTGATCGAGCACATCGAACAGGTCGAGCAACTCGGTCAACTCGCCGATCCGTTCATCGATTCGCGATGGGCCGATGTCATAGAGCCCACCGTAGAACTCGAGGTTCTCCTGCACGGTCAGATCCGAGTAAAGCGAGAAAAGCTGGGGCATGTAGCCGATGCGCCGGCGGAGTGTCTCCGTTTCGGTGGCCACATCCGCGCCGGCGACAGTCGCGCGCCCTTCGCTGGGCAACAGCAGCCCCGAGAGCATGCGGATCGTGGTGGACTTGCCGGCACCGTTGGGCCCGAGGAAGCCGAAGACCTCCCCCTCCTCGATGGTGAAGCTGATGTGATCGACCGCCACGAAGTCGCCGAAGCGCTTTGTGAGGTCCTCGACCACGATGGCGCCATCGCTCTCAGACATCGCCATCATTCCCCTCCCGCGCCTCCAGCACCAGCAGCGCGTCCTCCAGGCGCGGCTCGACGGACTGCGCCGCGGTGACATCGCGCCCGTGGTCCTCGAGCACGCGCGCAAGCTCCTCGGCGCCCGGTCCGTCCTCGGTCAGGCTCACGCGGAGGCTGCCGCCAATCCCGGATACGGCCACAACGCCATCCGTCGCTCGAAGGGTCTCGCGCGCCGCGCGCTGGTTGTCCACAGTGACCTCCACCAGGCGCGACGTATACCGCTCGATCAGCTCCTGGGGCGTGCCCTGGTCGACGATCGATCCCCGCGAGATCACGCCCAGGCGGCTGCATCGCTCGGCCTCATCGGCGTCCGGTGTGGCGACGATCACCGTGACGCCGTCGGCGGGCCGTCCCTAGACAATTCGCCACAGGTCGCGACGGGAGACCGGATCGACCCCGCGCGTGGGCTCATCCAGCAGCAGCACTTCCGGTCGGTGGATCAGCGCGCAGATCAGCGCCGACTTCTGCTTCATGCCGCCCGAGAGGTCGCCCGCCATGCGGTCGGTGAACTCCGTCAGGCCCGTCGCCGCGAGCAGTTCGTCCAGCTCATCCTCCATCTGAGACATGTCCTGGCAGAAGAGGTCGGCGAAGTACTGGATGTTCTCAGCGATGGAGAGGTCATCGTGAAGCCCGAACACCTGCGGGAGGTAGCCCAGTCGCCGGCGCGCCTGCTCGGGCTCATGGCGCACGTTCACCCCCGCGACCTCGATCTCGCCCGCGTCCGGCGCGAGCAGACCGCAGATCAGGCGCATGGTTGTGGTCTTACCTGCGCCGTCGGAGCCGATCAGGCCGAAGATCTCGCGCTGCTGCACCTCCAGGTCCAGCCCGTCCACGGCCGTGATCTCTCCGAAGCGCTTACACAGCCCCTCGATCCGCACCGAAGTCTCAGCCATCGGGGTCAGTCCGCTCCAGCGCCTGCGCCACCGGTGAAGATCGTGACGTCCGCGGGCATCCCGGGCTTGAGCCGGCCGTCCGGGTCATCCGGCCGCACGCGCAACTCATAGACCAGCTTCGTCCGCTCGGCCTCCGTGAGCACGTACTTCGGGGTGAATTCGGCTTCCTCGGCAATCCACGTGACGGTCGCGGGGAACTGCTCATCGTATCCGTCAACGTCCACCACCGCCTCCTGCCCCACCGAGACCATGGGCATCTCCGGTTCGGGCACGAAGACTGTGACCCACAGGTCGTCCGGTGCCACCATCGTCACCAGCGAACTTCCCGGCGAGGCAACCTCGCCGACCCGCACGTTGACGCTGTCCACGACCCCCGCCGAGGGCGCGTCCACCACGTGCTTGCCCAGCGACACCGACGCCTCCTCGGCCGCCGCCTCGGCCTGCTCGGCCAGGCGGCCGGCGACTTCGGCCTGCTCGCGGGCGACCCGGGCCTCGCGCCGGCGCCGCCGGGCGGTGT
>CAZAHB010000002.1:0-65258 GCA_964484945.1 uncultured Armatimonadia bacterium
GCAGGCCTGCTCGAAACTCATGGAGTTCGCGCGGCGCTGTCATTTGGCGCCACGCGAACTCCCAACCCCGAGCGTAGCGAGTGGGTCGCCGTTCGGAGGTCGGGCGAGCCTTCGCCCGACGCGGGCCGCAAGGCCCGCATTCGTTGCCGTGATAGTACCAATCCTTTAACCTTGATACGGACCCCGCAAGCAACGGCAACGGCGGACGATGTCGTTGCCATTGTCGTTTCCCCTCCGGGCAACGGGCGCTCGCGCCCGGTGGCTGTTCGTTGGCAACGACGCACGGGTGAGGCCACCCGTGCCACGGAACGACGCCGGAGCCGTTCCCTCTCCCCTCTCCCCCATCCCCGCTCCCCTTAGTCTGCGCCGTAGGCGCGGGCTATCGCCGACCGGTGGTCGAACATCTCCTCGATCGGCCCCAGCTGCCGCTCAAGCTCGCACGGCGGCTCGTAGCGGTCCAGGTCCTCTCCGTTGCAGAAGCCCCGCGCAAGCTCCACGTAATACAGGAAGTTCCGCAGCGGGATGTCCGGCGGCACGCCGTGGTCGGTGTGCGGGATGAAGGTCCCGTGCTTCCACGCCGTGCGGTAGCGCGTGGCAACCTCCGCCCGCAGGCGCTCGCGGGACTTCGCGAGTTCCCGCTTATCCACGCCGCCGCGGATGAACAGGCCAGGATGGTCCCGGAGCATCTGCTCGGGGTCATTGCCGGCTGCGATCTCCACCGGCTCGATCCCGTCCAGCGCCTCCGGGTAGAGCACATCCAGGATCTGCCCGTTATACCCGTCACTGTCCATCACCACCGCCTCGACCCCGCGCTCCTTGAAGAACTCGTAAAGCTCCAGGTAGCGCGGTAACAGGAACTGCTCCATCAGCGGCGGCGACATCATCGCCTGCTTCTTGAAGGCCATGTCCTCGTTGAGCGTGATCGCATCCACCTGCATCTGCGTGAAGGGCTCATCGAGCATCTCCATGATGAACCACGTCCAGTACTCGAACATCTCGTGCACCAGCGAGGGGTCGTCATAAAAGAGCATCGACAGCCCCTCCATCCCGCAGAAGTCGCGGATCGCCCAGTAGGGGCCGTTGAAGGACGTGCGCACCGGGTACTCGCTGGTCTTCGTCCGCTCGACGAGTTCGCTCCAGTGTGTCCCGCCCACAGGATGATGCCGGTAGCCGTCCGGATTGAGCGACGTCGGCACCTGGTGCTCCGCGATCGGCTCAGTCCGCGCGGGAGAGTGTGGATCGAAGTGCTCCTTCAGCGCCTCCCAGTCAGCGCGATCCTTTACCGGATACTCCAGATACTGTCGCGTCGCGAAGCCCTCGGTGGGCTGGTCGATCGCGTCCACGCGCAGCGCGCCCCACGCATCGCGCCAGATGCGCTTGTTGCCGCGCTCCTCGACGATCTCTTCTTCCCGCCCGGGCCACGGCCCCGTGAAGAACTTGCCGATGCCCATGCCTCCATCCGCCCCGGTGAACTGATGCCAGTTGGCGCGCTGCTGTTCGGACAGGCCCTGTTTGTACCATGCTGCGAATGTCGAGGCCCTCGGCCCTCCGAACATGTACGGAATACGGTCAACCTCTTCACCGCGGATAATGGCGAGGTAGCGTTCGCGCTGGGTCATCAAGTGATCGCTCCTGAGTGGACGGCACAGGATGGTCGTAGCGGCGAGGATATTTCGACGCGGATGAACGGGGGCCTTCGTAACGTCGTTTGGCCCGGCCGTTGGTCGTCACGTCGTCTGTCGTACGACCGTCTGCAGGACGGGCTTCCAGCCCGTCGCCGTTTGTCGTGTCGGCCGCCTCAACGGCACGATGATGACAGCACTGACGGGCAGGATGCTCGTCCTGCAAACGACAGTCGAGCGGGGTCCGACTCGATCTTGTAGGTAGATGCCGACGACAACCTCCCCCACCCTCGCACACGACGCTCGGGCACCCCCTCCCTGGTCCCGCCTAAACGGCAGGCGGGACTGGCGGGAGGGGGAGGCAGTTCTCGTAATCTATGGACCGCTACGCATCGCCTCTGCGCTCACAGTTGTGCGCACCCCCTCTCCCGCCTGAAACCGCGTCGTTTGCGGTTTCCAGGGAGAGGGGGCTGGGGGGGGTGAGGCCGCCGTGTGCCGTTCACGCAGGCTACCTACAAACTTCGCCCACACCCGTCGAGCGCAAACCCTTGCACTCTTTGCCTCACTTGTCTACTATACCGTACACAATATCGTACACATAGGAGCAACCGCCATGCCCTCCACGGTCCGTGTCAGCGAGGAGACGCACAGCGCCCTGCGGGAATTGAGCGAGCGCCGCGGCCAGTCCATGACGGAGGTAGTGGCGGAGGCGGTGGAGCGCCTTCGCCACGAGGACCTTCTGCGGCGAACCAACGAGGCTTACGCCGCAGTTCGCGAGGACCCGGAGGCCTGGGACGAAGTCCTCCGTGAGCGCTCGGAGTGGGACTGCACACTCGCCGACGGGCTTGATGACGAGTGATTGCGCCCGCGCGAGGTGAGGTGTACGACGCGGACCTCGACCCGCTGCGCGACCACGAACAGGCCGGGCGCCGACCGGTGCTGGTATTCTCGGCGACGCTTTTCAACGAGGGCCCGGCGAACCTCGTGGTAGTGCTGCCTATGACCACGCGTGACCGTGGGATCCCGCTGCAGGTGGCCATCGAGCCGCCGGAGGGCGGGGTTGCGAAACGGTCGCTCATCAAGTGCGAGGATATTCGTTCCATCGATCGCCGGCTCCTCGAGAGTCGCCTCGGGGCGGTCTCCTCAGCCACGATGGCCGCCGTCGAGGATCGCCTGCAGGCGCTGCTTGGTCTGCGAAGCACATGATATGAAGACGCCGGCCTGAAGCCAGGCCGGCGTCCATATGTTCTTTGCCGTATGCGTCCCGGGCAGCTATCGCGTGTAGGGCTCGTTGCCCAGACCGAAGGCCGCCTGCGCCGACTGCCACTTGGAGTGTCCGTCCAGATAGGCGAAGTTGGCGCCACCATTGTGCGGCGCTTCATTCTGCCCATTGTTGAAGCTCAAACGATCCGCGTACTCTTCAACCGTGCCACAGTAGCTGGGATAGTAGGCATACTGGTTGTAGCTCTCGTGGAAGAGGTAGATGCTGGAAACTTCTTCGTGCTGGGCCAGTTTATCGCCGGAGAGAGCAGAGTTGTAGCCATACGAGCGCGGTGTAATCCCACGTGGTACGATCTCAGGGTGTGGCCGTCCGGCAGAGTCGTAGATGTGCGGAGTGTCGCGCCGTGACGGGCAGGCGTACACACCAAGATTCTTCACGTATGGATAAATACATATCTCCCAGTACCAACTGTGAGAATGAAATTCGTACCGAGGCAACTTCTCGTCGTAGTCCTGGATGTACTGCTGGAAGGCGAGGTTCAGCTGCTTCGTATTCGAAAGGCACTGCGTCTGGCGGGCCTTTTCCCGCGCCCGTGCGAAAACGGGGAAGAGGATAGCCGCCAGGATTGCGATAATCGCAATCACAACCAGCAACTCAATCAGGGTGAAGCCTTTCCGCATCCAATCACCTCATGTCAGAGCTTTTATCACACCGACTTAAGGTGATAGTTCGCGGTGGCCTAATTCAACACCTTTACACGCGTGACGAAAACTTCGCCGGGCCCCTCTCCCTCACGTCCGTATTGCCGCCGCCGGCCAGTCCGCAAGCTCCGCTTCCCCTGCTATCGCCGCTGCAGCCCGCCCCAGCAGTTCCTGAGCGCGCACGGGCAGTACATTCAGCACCCGCGCAATCTCGGGCAGTGTAAGCTGCTGGTCGAAGTACAGCGAGATCACAAGCTTCTGATCCTGCGGCAAACCGTCCAGGGCCAGTGCCAGCCCCGTTTGTACGTCATGGCCGCGCGGCAGCAGGGCCGCCGGCTCGACAGCGAAGACCGTGGCCAGTTCCACGTACCGCTCGATAAGCTCCGCCTCCGACAGCCGCAACCGCGTGCACAGGGTCCGATCCGTGGGCTCCCGACCGGCCAGGACCGCTCCGCGCCATCCCTCACAGAGCGGCCGCGCGCGCTTCAGCATGGCATCGCGATACCACTCCGTGCCTCGCAACAGCGTGCGCAACCGCTCGCAGATCGCGCCGACACCCTCCTCGGGCAGCTCCTCCGGGCTTTCCACCCGTGCCGCGGTGTGCGACAGCGCAACCATCGCGTGGCTGCGGACCCACTGCGCGTCGATCGCCTCCGGCCAGCGCGCGGCGGTCCGCTCCAGCACCCGATCGACCATCCACGTGTGGCTTTCCGCGAGCTTCGAAGCAGCATCCATATCCCTGCGCAGCTGTGTCGCCGAGGATTGATCTTCCTCACCGATGTAATGCAAACGCGGCTGGACCTCTCGGTCGGGCTCCCGCAGTGATTCCTCCGACACGATTGACATCTCCCTTGCTCATCGGTGCTTGCTGTTCCGATAAGCATTAACGGCGCCTGCACATCAAGCTTTAGCGACTGGACCAATTGGGTATGCTTCTTATGATGCATCGGTAAACCGAGGTAACTATCTCCCCGCGAACGAGCAAAAACCGTTGCCGACGCACATCGGCGCTACAGCCAGAATGCGGTTACTGCCGATTACAGGAATGGGACACGATGATCTCGCGAGGCCCATTGATAGCCGGCGGATCATTCTTACAAAATGCATCCGGTCACAAAGATCGACCGATCATGTCCCCTGTGACCACGAAACACGCGGGGGGAAACTGGACACGCGGGTTGAATGTACCGCAAAAGCCGGCGGCGGGGCCGATCGGCCCCGCCGCTTTCGAATCGCGCTCGTCCTCGCGCGATGTTCACTCGTCAATCGCATCGACCGGACAGGCCTGTGCGCCCCGGTGCACAGCCTCGGGCGACGCGCCCTCAACGACCTTCGCCTTCTTCGTCTCCGAATCCATCGCGAAGGCTTCGGGAGCGATATTCACACATCGCGCACATCCGATGCAGCGCTCCGCATCCACACTGGCCTCATTCTGCTCATCGTCCTCACGCACATCTCCGACATGCCCTGATGCATCGCACTCAGTCGAATCCGCATGCGGGCATGTGGCACAGGCACCGGTGCACGGCGTCTCGCCGGCGCGCTCAGTCACAGGCGCCTCAACGGTGCCCGGCCCCTCTGCCGCCTGTAACCCCGCGAAAACAACTGCCACCAGCGCCAGGCACGCCATTGCTGTCAACATAACGCGCAGATGTTTGCTCAATTCCATAACGCATCTCACCCTCAACCAATCCGACCCCGCATTTCGGACGACAGATGTCGCCGATACTCGTAGTCATGGACGCTCAAGCCGCCGTGGAGATTCCTTTTTACGTGAGCAAAATGCGAGGTGTGGTGGAACTTTTCCGCTGTAGAATTCCTCCATCTATTGCGCAATATTGCCAGTGTGATATTATAACGAACAATAAAGCCACGAATATGGACGCTCCGGTGAGATCGGGCGCCGTTAGTTATGGGTGGGGGCCGCCCCTACGAGAGGAGACCGGCCATGGAAGAGCAGGCGGAAAAGCAGGAGAAAGAAGACCGCCAGGCTCAGGGCGCGCGAGAAATGGGCAATCGCATCGGCCAGGCACGCCGGGAGGCAGGCTTTCGCACGGCTCAGGACTTTTCCGACGCGCTGGATGTCAGCGTCTGGACAGTGCGTTCGTGGGAGTCAGGTAAGAGCCAGCCGCGGTACGACATGCTCGCGACGATCAGCGAGCTGTGCGGCCGCCCGAAGGCGTGGTTCCTCGGTGAAGGCGCGGTTCACGATCGACTCGACCGCGCCATGGGCGAGTTGCTGTCCCGACGCCAGAGTCGAGATGGCGATGAAGAGGATGAGCCGGGCGTGTACGGCATCCCCGCCCATGACCGAGCCGCCGAGGAGGAATTGCAGGCCCTGTCAAGTGACGCGCGAGACTGGGGAGTACTCATTCGCCTCACCACCCCCGTCCCGCCCGTCGCTGCTGAGGAGATTGCGGCCCTGCATCTGGCCATAGCGAATCTCGTCGCCCGTGAGAAGGAGTAATCGACGACAGGGGCCTTCACTGCCAAACGCGTCCGTCGTCGAGCATAATACGCCGCCCACGCGGACGGCGGAATTGGGTCTTGCCTGTTATCATTGGAAGAGCCCGCCGGCAGATCTACGCCATGAGACCACATCCAGATCCGGTTGCGTGATGCGCCCGAAGGACAACCTCCTCCCTGTCTTGCGCCTCACCGGCTTCGCCCTCGCGGTTGCCACACACCTGCGGTTCTGTGTGCTGCCGATGAATTAGGATGCCCCCCTCACCCCCTCGCATCTTGACGCACCGCTCCTGGCACAGTACCATAGGAACGCGGTTGAGAACTGGACAGGAGGGGTTGAGATGCGCAGGGAACTCACGATGCTGCTGGCCCTGCTGGTCGCTGCGACAGTCTGGGCTCAGGGTAGTGACATCGCGCTGTTGGCGAATGGGAACACAGTCGATTCGGACCCACCGCCGACAATGCGCGAGGGTCACGTTTTCGTCCCGCTTCGCGCCGCCGCCGAGGCCCTGGGAGCCAGGGTGGAGTATGACGCCGATGCCAGGCGCGTGACTATCTGCCGAGGTGCGATGTGCACGTTCGTCATGCAGGATGAGGGCCTGACTGTGGACGGCCGCCTGCTGGTGGGCATCCGCCAGGTCGGCGAAGCGCTCAACGCAAAGGTTGACTGGGACGGGGACACCCGAACCGTGCGCATCACCGCGAACTGAGCCGCTCGAAGTCGTCGCGGACCCGCACATCAACTACAACGCCGCGGCCGGCGAATCGGTCGCGGCGTTCGACCTGTATTCTCTGGTTGCACACTACATCGGGAGAGATCGGCGTGCCACAGGCCTCTGTGCCA
The DNA here is from genome assembly GCA_964484945.1 of uncultured Armatimonadia bacterium. Classification (GTDB taxonomy): domain Bacteria; phylum Armatimonadota; class Zipacnadia; order Zipacnadales; family UBA5352; genus UBA5352. Next base: position 6,856 of record CAZAHB010000002.1, read on the forward strand.
GAAGACCGCTCGATGCCGGCCCGCGCCCACCTGCTTTTCATCGCCCTGCTCTCGCTGGGTCTTCTCATCGCTGGGTGCCGCGAGGAGGCTCGCCAGGTACCTCCCACACCGGCCATCGATGGCTCGCACGTGAGCCTGACCGCCTACCTCGACGCCGCCTCCCCGTGCCAGCAGAAGACCATCGATCTGCTCCGCAACCTGGAAGCCGACCATCCTGCGCGCCTGGACGTGACCGTCGTTGACATCAGCACCCGCGAGGGCTGGCACCGATGGCAGCAGGCACAGTTCGACGCCGTGGCGCTCGTTATTGACGACAGCACGACGGTCTCCTGGGGCTCAGGTGACAGCCGCCGCACCGTCTCCTTCGAGCATCCGGCGGGATTCGCATGGACCCACGAGGACCTCCGGGCGGCTGTCAAAGCTGCGGTCAGCGGCCGACTGGCCACAGCAAATCCGGCCGAAGCGGAGGGCGTCCGGTTGATGGATGTCACTGCCCGCGGACAGTCGATCCGCGTGGGCGATAACGGCTCGGAGACAGGGCAGCTTGTTATCCGCGATGAGATCGCGATCCAGCTGAGCCACCCGCGCGGGCAACTGGCGCCCGGCCAGCGGGTCAACATCGCCGCCGAAACGCTCAACGAGGTGCTCGCGAAGGCATTCACGCCCAACCAGTTGACACTCGCGCAGGTAGAAGAGGGCGTCGCCCTGATGGCGGCCGACCAGCAACTACTGCTTGCGACCGATACCGATGTTAACCAGGAGTACAATTCCCCGTGGGACGTTGCCGAGCACTGGCGCCGCGCGGTTCGCGAGGCGCTGTGCGAGGCGGCATTGCACCGGTCTGATGCCGCCCAGGATGCGGCCGAGCCATCTCCCCCCGAACCTGCCGCGACGCCCGCCGACGAACTGGCCGAACCTCTCCAGCCTGCTGAGTAATCTCTCCACCGTCCACTGTCCGCGGCTTCACTGCCGGCGCGGCAGGCCCCCTCACTCGATCGCCTCAGGCTCCACCATCTCGCCCTGCATCTGTGGCGGCAGGCGCCGGGCATGTGAGCCATCTATGTCGCAGAAGTACAGCCGCGAGTCCGACGGCTCCCGCGCATGGCCATCCGCCCAGAAGCCCGCGAAATCCGGATGCGCGTTCACCGGCCGGCGGACATACGTGTGGTTGTACTCGCTGCCCTCCGTAAGCTGCCGCAGCATCTCCCAGCTTTCGCCCCCATCTTCCGACCGCCACAGGGCCACTTCGCCCCCGGGGTTATACGGCTGCGGCCCCTGCTGTGTCGGGCCGATCAGCGTCCACGTCTCTCCGTCGATGTGCAGGCTCCCCGTGTCGTAGTTGCTGTCGGAGGTGCAGATCCCTTTGAGGCGCCACTCATCACCCGTCCAGTGTGCGGCGAGCCATCGGCGTGGACCGTTTTCAGGCCCGGACTCATACCCATCGCTCGTCACTACCAGCACTACCGGCCGCCCCTCATCATCGAAGACGAGATCCTTCATGTACACGTTGCGCTCGACACTCTCAAAGTCATGCACCAGCGCCGCGTTCTGCGGATCGCTCAGCGGCGTCTGGACCTGCTCGCCGGAGGCGCTCCACCAGCTCTCTCCCCCATCGGCTGTCTCCATATAATACAAATTGGTGCGCCAGTTGAGCCCTTTCGGATCCGGGTGATAGTTGAAGGCGGTCGCCGCGCGCGTGCCGCAGGCGTTGGTCACCTGGTAATGCCCCATCTCGATGCCCGCTGTCCGCGTCGGCTCGGTCCAATCATACAGATCATCGCTGGTCTTGAAGTGCAGCCTGCGGCCGCCGGTGTAGAGAGTGTGGAAGAAGAACCAGCTTCCATCCTCCAGACGATGGATCTGCGGGTAGGAGAAGTTGTCGATATCCACCAGGTCGAAGCGCTTCACCGAGTGCGGTTCCTCGGAGCGGTACACAAACGAGGGGCGGCTGAGGCCGTGAGAGCTGACGAAGACCCACACGTGCCCGTCCTCCGCCAGCGCGATCACAGGGTTGTCGTGCGCGTCGGAGGTACGCTTGTCACACACGATCGTGGGGCGGGGGACTTCGCCGGTCTCGTGGTCGTAATACGAGGCCATCGCGAGCAGATTCCGCCGGCCCTCGGATGTCCCGCCATACACGAAGAAGGTCCGGTTCGCCTCTTCTGAATAGACCGCGAACGGAATGTGTTTCGCGCAGTAAGTCCCCAGTCCGCCCGAGTACTTGTACACGTATTCGTCTCCGGACTTCTGGTTGTAGTACCATATCCCGCGATAGCCGTCAGCGGTGCCGAGATCCTCAGGGACCGGGTCGATCTCAATCGGGCGGATGTCACCCGCCGCCTCGGCGTCGGGGAACACCAGATACTCATCGACCACCACGGTCCCGACGGGTGCCTTGATAGTCGTCTCGCGATCCCCGGCCGGCACCGGGACAACGTACAGCGCCCCGACATCGATGGTCTCCTTGCCCTCCCACTGCTGCAGATACCAGCGCTCGGCATTACCGACGGCCAGGTACGCTCCACCGGCCGATGCCGCGCGCACATTGAGCACCAGCAAACCCTCGGTGGCGAAGCCGGTGCGGATCGTGACCATGTTGCGCGGGCCGCGGGGACCGTACAACCTCGTGGTGATTCCGGCTCCCAGGTCACGGGCGTCGCCGGGATCAACATCACGCAGGTCGATCATCTCATCACGGTTCTCTGCCTCCCGCTCATCGGTGGCAGGGACGATACGGAATGTGCCCTCCGGGAGAGCTGTTTCTCTGGTCGGCATGATACGCGTTCCCTCCTGGGCGAATACAGCGCAGGCGACAGTCAGAGCCACCAAAAAGGGGAGGGCACAGTGAAGCCTCGAGATAGCCACCTGCCGTCTCACCTCTTTGCTGACGATACCATAATTGCCACAGCCCTTTCGACGGGGACGCACTGAGGCCTTCTGTCGTTCGAGGGGGCAACCAGCATTCTTCGCGACGCACACACGGCGACACCGTCCGCTTAGTCCGCCCACACGCGCGAAAGTACCCACGCGCCGCTCTCACCATCACCGATCTCCGCCCGCCGGGTATCCAGAACCGGAATGACGACGCGAAGCTCCCCCAGATCGAGCCGCTCGTTCTCGTCAGTGGTCTGCGTGTCCGGGCGAAAGTCCTCAAAGGGCAGTGCCAGTGTGTACCATCCCCGCGCGGGGTCGAGCCGGTGGCCAATCAGATACTTCGATCCGTCCCGCTCCTCGAGCACCACCTGCAACGGCGCCGCCTGCTCCGCGCGCAACTGCAGGCAGATCCGCTCCCGGTCGGTCAGATCCACGTACCCGACCGCCGCCACAAATCCCACCCACCTGTAATGCTCACGATCATACTCCACCCGCATCGCAGATGGGTCATCATCGCCCGGGCCGTCCGTGAGCATCAGGCGCGGCCCACCGAGGGGCAGGCACCGGAAAGGTTCCCGATCGAAGTCGTCGATCACGATCTCGCCGTCAGGCCCGCGGTCTGAGCGATGAGGCGCAAGCTCATCGCTGAGCGCCACATCATCCAGCCACATCTGCTGACGGCCCGTCTTAATCCCCAGCGACTTCCCCGCCTCTCCGGGGAGATTGCTCAGATCCGCCACCATCACCCCGTGGATCTCGCGAACGTCGAGACGGTCATTCTCATCGTGCGACCCTTCCGAGAGCATCAACTCATCGAGGTCCACCGCCAGATCATGCCAGCATCCGCCCGGTGTGTACAGATATCCCTGGTAGGATGACCCGTCGCGTTCGCGAACCCCGTACATCACCGGCGACTGCTCGGCCAGCTTTACACTGAGGCGAAGCGAGCGCGGCCGCGTCTCAATGCTCACCGGTGAGACCGTGAGGATGGCCAGGCGGCCGTCTGTCGCATCCCAGCTCAGCTTCAGCGCCCCCTCGCCGCTGCGCACATTCTCCGCCACGGTCGTGATCTGTAGCTTCGCGTTGCACGCCGTTGTCGTCCACGCGTCGGCAGGGGTCTTTTGCTCGAAGTCGAAGTGTGGTTTAAGTGGCGGCTGCCCCCACGCCCACGTGGTGGCCAACAACAGCGCAATAGATGCCGTCGCGACTCGTCGGATACGAGCGTTCGTGGCCATCTGATCTCCTGTGCAGCCGGTAAACGATGGCGCCAGTTTGGCGATTGCCGTGTTTAGGAAAACGTGAACCTGTTGATTTGTTCCACTTGCGTGCCCGAAAAGCCTTCGTACGGGGTCTGTATCAACGATTAGGGGTTACGTTCACAGCGCGCGTTTGTCGTTCTCCCCCTCGTCCCGCCGGCGATGTCGTCTATCGCAATGGGAGAGGGGGGGAAGCGATGTCGTTTATCGCAGGCGGTGAGGCCCGGCCTGCCGACGCGTTGTGGGTCAACCCTTAGATTCTGATACGCACCCCTTCGCATGGGCCGCATCCGGTAACACGACACGCCGATCGTAAAAAACTCTGCCGTGCTCAAAGGACTTCACCGCTCTCGCGAAGAATAATATTGCTTCTACGGTACGTCTCGTGGTGTGACCGGCCCTCTCGCCCTATTGGCCGAAGGATGTCGAACCGGTGCGAGAGATTGACACCTATCAACGAATGATCTGTATTCCCGGTCCATGACCTCCGGTCGATTGACCCGGGTCTCCACCGGCGGAACGACAATATCTCCGCAGTAAGGGAAGAGACCATGCGCCTGTATTACGAGGAAATTAACCGCGCAATCGAGCAGTTGCGGGACCAGGATAACGTGGCCCGCCCGGACGGTGAGCAGCTCCGCCGCATGGCCGAGCCCTACGGTGTCCGAACCGAGTTCGGCAGCGTCAACTTCTCCAGCACCATTCGCGCGCGCAGCAAGGACCTCACCGTCATCTTCGGCAGCGACAAGGTCATGCAGCAGGACCTCAATCCGGACCAGCAACGTATCGTGCGCGAGCTGCCCGAGACCCTCAAAAAGGTCCATCGCTACATCCAGCACGCACCACTGGTATGCACCGCGCGCACGCTCGGCAATAACTCCGAGTTCGCGCCACACTGCACCATGTACGTCTCCACGCACAGAAAAGACTGCATCCGCCTGCCATATATGTGGTACAGGACCCTGTTCGACCCCAAGTACGCGACGGGGCCGGAGATGAACCTTGTCTATATCCCTGAATGGCAGGAGAAGGACCGCCAGGCCCTCGTCTTCCCCGAGATCGGCGTCACCTACGTGCTGGGCACCGACTACTTCGGGGAGGCCAAGAAGGGCTTCCTGCGCATGGCCATGTGGTACGCCAAGGCCCGCGGGATGCTCGGCCTGCACGCCGGAAGCAAGCTCATCACCGCGCGCACCGAATCGGGTGAACTGAAGCGTTACGGCATGCTGCTGCTGGGCCTGACCGCCACCGGCAAAACCACCCACTCGGCACATACCCACTACCTCGACAAGCCCGGTGAGGAGGTCAAGCTCGCTCAGGACGATGTGGTCTTCTGGAAAGAGGACGGCGCGGTCCTCGGCTCCGAGTCCGGCCTGTTCATCAAGACCGATTCGCTCGAGGATGGCAGCCAGGAAGTGCTGTACAACGCGGCGCCCTCGCCCCAGACCATCTTCGAGAACGTGATGGTCGATTATCTCGGCCGCGTCTACATGTCCGATGAGACGCTGACCGGTAACGGCCGCGCGGTCGTGCAACGAGAGGACCTCGGCGGTCTGGCCGCCGAAAGCATCAACCTCCCGCCCATCGATGAACTCGACAAGCTGCTGGTGTGCTTCATCACCCGTCGCAACACCATCCTGCCGCCGCTGGCGCGGCTCAGCCCCGAACAGGGCGCTGCCGCCTTCATGCTCGGCGAGTCCGTGCACACCTCCGGCTCCAACCCGGCGCTGGCCGGACAGTCCATCCGCGTGGTCGGCACCAACCCGTTCATCGTCGGCGACGAGGCCTTCGAAGGGAATCGCTTCTACGAAATGGTCTGCAACCACCCCGAGAAGGTGCAGTGCTATCAGCTCAACACCGGCGGTGTCGGCGAGATCATCAATATCAACGAGAAGACCGGCGAGCGCGACGTGATCCAGAAAGTCGATCGCGTGGAGATCGCGGAGATGGCCGCCATCATCCGAGCCATCGTGCGCGAGAAGGTTGAGTGGGAAGCAGACGACACCTGGGGCTACGAGGTCCCGAAGGAAGTCGAGGGCGTGAATCTCGATCGCTTCGACCCCCGCAAGTTCTACGACCAGGAGCAGATCGGCGAGTTCGTCCAGAACCTGCGCCGCGAGCGTATCGAGCACCTCGAGCAGTTCAGCGGCCTCGACGACGACATCGCCACCGCGTTCAAGCTGTGAACGGCAGCTACCAGTCGCCGGTCGCCGGCTGACAGCCAACGACTGACGACTTGAAGGCACCCACCAGTAAGCGCTTCGAGAACTGTGACGGCGACGGCCCGCGAGGGTCGTCGCCGTTGTCGCTGGTGTCGCCGTCGCTTGCGTTGCTGTCTTTGCCTTTGTTGCTTTCGTCGCCGCCGTTACGGCCACTGCGGGCGGTCCGGTACCGCGGGATGAGGCTCGGCATCCGTGTCCTCATCGTCCGAAGCAGCAGCGCCGTCTCCGCTGTCATCGCCATCCGCCGCTTCATCCCCCGCGGCTTGATCCCCGCCCGATTCGCCGGCGCCCTCCTCATCCGGCTCCGACTCAGGCGGAACGAGCGGGGCGTCCACGGGCACAAGGCGCGCCGACACCGTCAACGTCCCGTCCCCTACCGCGACCGATGCCGGGCGCAGACCCGCTTCTCCGAGCCGATCGGCCAGAAGATCCGCCACCTTCTTTTCTGCGATCTGTCGCAACTCGCCCGGCAGTTCGACGTCTCCGGCCTTGATCTTCTTCACACGCAGCTTCAACTCGCCGGTCTCAACGCTCGGCTCCATGTCGATTGCGATCCGAGTGGAGAACAGGAACACCTTCGTGCTCACCAGCAGCCGCACCCGGCCCTCGGTGAAGCGCACGCGAGGCTTCGTGAAGTCTTTCGGCAGCCCGACCGCTTCCGGGTTCTCCTCGAGGTAGGTGTTGATATCTTCCTCGGTAAGTGTCACCTGGATCGTTGGTTGCACACCGCGAATCGCGCGGATCTGGTCCAGAGACAGCGAGGACCCGCCCTCCCCGGTGGTAACGATCGTGCCGTCGGCGCCAAAGAGCGAACGAACGGGGCCGGGAAAGTCGCCCGGGTTCCCCCGAACCACTCCGCTGAGCACCACTACCGCAATCATCGCCAGCACGATCCCGCTCAGGCATCCGAGCCCGAAGCCACCCCGCCATTTCTTCGCCAGTGCATTTGAGCCAAGCTTGCTGGACATAGTCGGTCAGATTACCTCCTCGCGTACGAACACGGGGCAACCGCGACGGGCGGGAGCCTCTCCTGCAAGCGACGCAACGCACCCCCGCCCGCCCCTGCCGTCCCCTTTTCCCTCTTCACTTTTCACTTCGCCCGCGCCCTACCGTCCGGGCATATCTTCAGGCATATCTTGCATGTCCATACCCTCCGGCATCTGCGGTCGTTCTATCTCTTCGATCGCCATGCCATCAGGAACCTGGAACTCGCTGTCAGGCACCGAGCCGATCTGATCGTACTCGTACTCGACGGTGACGTCCGGCGACTCCATCTTCTGCATCAGGCCGTTATCCTTGGCCACCCAGGTCTTCACGGTCTCGCCATTCCTGGCGGTCTCGGTCACCCAGCAATCGACCCCGTCGATCGTTTCCGACCCGACGATCTTCGTGTCCGGATTGACGCTCTGGTATGGGTTCTGCGCACTCTCTCTCCGCTCCGGCAGATCCATCTTCGTCGCGGTATCAGACGAGGCGTCCCACGAATACATCACATTCGCCTCGTAGTCGAGGACCACACCACCGCCCTGCATCTGTGCCTTCATCTTCAGCGGCTCGGTGTCCTGAAGTTTCAACGCGTTCGTTGAGGTACTCGTCTGCCCACTGTCTTTGTTCGTCATTTTGGCGGTCATCACAAAGCTGGAGGGCCATTGCTTCATGACATCCGCCAGCTTCTTCGCATCTCCACTCAGAGCTTCAGCCGAACTGTCATCACCGGCCCCTTCGTCCTCTTCTGCCGCATCGTCGGTTGCATCGTCCGTCTCCTCGGCCGACTGATCCATCTGCTCCGGCGCCGGCTCCTGCATCTCCGGCGGTGGGCCTTCGGCATCCGTCTCCTGCGCCTGCTCCCCACAGCCGCCCAACATTCCCATCCCCAAAAGCGCCATCGCGCATACGCATCCCACCAAGAGCTTGAACCTCTGCATCCGTGCCGCCTCCCGATCCGTGAAGTAATTGTGATCCGTGATCCTCCAGTGACCTCCCAATGAGTATTCGTGCCTCGCGCTCGCTCCCCTGCGCGAGGACACGGAACATCTGCACTCGCGGAGTGTCTTTTCTAGTAATGTTCGGTCCGCCACTGACGCGGACCCCACTCGTTGACAACCGGAGGTCCCTGCCATGGAACGGATGCACATCTATGTAACGAACGATGTCTCCGAGAAGGCACTGGCTCATATCGATGCGCTCGAGGGCGTAGAGGCGGGAGACGGCGTGATTGTTGGCGTCGGCGAGCCGAGGCCACAGGAGAACTCGGTTGTGATGTTCTACCAGAGTGAAGAGGGCAAGGCCGAGATCCGTATCCCCTTCTCCAGCATCGCAATCGCCGATGAGGGCATCCTCCGCGCGACCATGAAGCGCACCGGTGGCGGCCCCGCAACCTGATCGGTTCCCGGGAGAGGACTCTCCGCCCCAACAGTGAACTATGACTTACGGCTGTGGGCGTTACAGCGACCGCATTCTTTCGGTCCCGTCTATGGCGTGTACGAATCCCATTCGATGCCGGCCCGATGGCCGATGGGTCTAACAATCTGAGGGGATTTGACATGTCCGCGAAACTCTCACTTTTGATGGTCGGGACCCCTGAAGCCACCTGCCGGAAGCTCACGCGCCTTTTGCGAGAGGGTGGCTACGCGCCCACCGTCAAATCCGTCTCCGGACCTGACGCAGTCCCCGGAGCCCTCGATGCGTTCTCCCCCGATCTCGCTATATGTGAGGCCGACGATTCAATCCAGGGAATTCGTGACACACTGCAGACCCTCAAAACTAACGGACTGCGCGTCCCTCTGCTCGCAATCTCTGACTGTGACGATTCTGGAACCGCGGTGGATGCGATCAAAGCCGGCGTCTCTGACTGGATCATCCGCCATCACCTTGATGAGCGCCTCCTTCCTGCTGTCGAGCATACTCTGCGCGACGTCCGTCGCCTCGAAAGATCCCGCCGGTTCGCTACTGCACTTGAGACATCCCGCCGCGGATACCACGACCTGGCCGAAACGCTTCCACACGTTGTCTTTGAACTCGACCGCGACGGCCGCTTCACCTTCGTAAACCAGCGCGGTCTCAAGCTCTTCGGCTATACATCCGAGGACCTTGTCCAGCGCCGACCACACGTGACCGACGTCCTTGCCGAGGACGACCACGACCGCGCGATGGGTTGTATCAGGCGGGTGTTCGAGGGTGAGGCATTCGATGCCGGCGCAGAGTACACTGTCCTCCATCGCGACGGTACGCGATTGCCCGGCATGGTCTACTCCGGGCCGATCACCCACAACGGCGATGTCATCGGCCTCCGCGCAGTGCTGGTCGATCTGCGCGAGATCCGCGCCACCAGGCGCCGCCTGCACGCGAGTGAGGAGCGTTACCGTCGGCTCATCGAGACCATGGGCGACGGCCTGGTCACTATCAATCGGAGCGGGATTATCACCTATGCCAATCGCGCATTGGGCGAGATGTTCGGCGTGTCGGCCGACAAACTGATCGGGCGCGATGCCCGAGAGATGTTCGACGACGAGAATGCCGAGATTCTGGACCGCAACATCCGCCGCCGCTTCTCCGCCGGGACGTCCGGCTCATACGAACTGGAAGCTCGCACGGCTGATGGGACCGCTGTGCCGATACTCATTACGTCCACTCCACTGCGCGATGAGGCTGGCCGCATCATCGCCAGCCTCGGAGTCATAAAGGACATCACCCACCAGAAGCAGGTCCGCGAAGACTTGCTCCGTATCAAAACTGCACTCGACAACGCCAGCGACGCCATCGGCATTGCCAGCGCTGATCGTGTCCCGATCTACCTCAACCCGGGCTTCGTGGAGATGTTCGGCTGCGATGCCGAACAACTGCGGCGCGCCGGCGGCCCGATCGCGAACTTCGCCCGCGAGGAAGATTACGAGCGCGTCTTTGAGGCGGTCGAAAACGAGGGCTCTTTTGTCGGCGAGTTTGAGGGCCGCCACATGTCCGGGCGCACCTTCCCGGTAATGGGCAGCGTGGACGCCGTCCGGGACCGCCGCGGAGAGTTGACCGGCATCGTCGCCGTCTTCACCGACATCACCGAGCGCCGCAAGCATGAGGAGCGGAGGCGACTCACGACCGCTCGCCTGATGCTGATCAATCAGCTTAATCAAATGCTCACTGCTGGTACATCGATCGACAGTCTTCTCGCAGCCGGGGCCGAGGAACTGTGCAACATCCTCGATCTGCATCACCTCCATATCTTCATCCGAGACGGCGACGAACTCATCTTGCGATACTCAAACATGCCCGACCATGTCGAAAAACAGGGTTCCGGAGCGCCGCTGAAGCAGGCGATGACGATGCCCTTCCGGCCTGAGATTCGCGCCTGGCCGCTCTACCAGTCCGGAGAGACTATCGAAGTGCGGGGAGACGAGATATCCGACACCGCTCATGAATTGAAGCAGTGGGCCGATCCTCAGCCGGTAGTTCAAGCCGAAAGACTTCGCGATGCGCTTCCGATGAAGTACCTCTGCCTGGTCCCTCTTATTCATCGTGGTGAGATTATCGGCCACATCACGGTGTCCCGGTCCGAGGATGCCCCGCTGACTGATGCGGAGCAGGATTTGCTCTACTCCCTCACCCAGCAGGTGGCTCTAATCTTCGATAAGGCCCGGAGCCAGCGCAAGATCACCCGCCTGAATAACTTCCTGGAGGGAATCATTGAGAACGCGGACGTCTGGTTCTCTGTGCTTGATGAAGACCAGACGCTTGTCATCTGGAACCGCGCAGCACAGCAGATAAGCGGCTACGCGCACGATGAATTCGACTCGGCCGCTGATCTGATGCGGCTGCTCTATCCAGACCCCGAAGACCGCGAAGAGGCCTACGGGCACATAACGGCAGCCTTCGAAAACGAAGAGCTTGGCGAGTTCGAGACCACAATTACCCGTTCTGACGGAACAAAGCGCCGCCTGGCGTGGCATCTGCGGCGCTTCATATCCGAGGAGCGCGCCGTCGGGCTGGTTATCGTCGGCCGTGACGTGACCGAAAGCCACGAGCTTCAACAGCAGCTCCAGCGCGTCCAGCGCATGGATGCCGTGGGAACGCTCGCCGGTGGCATTGCGCATGACTTCAACAACGTGCTCACCGCTATCATCGGTCATGCGAACCTGCTGGAGACTGAGGCTGAGGATGACGATCGTGCCCGGTGGCACGCTACTCAGATCTCCGAGAATGCCGAGCGCGCTTCCCGGCTTACACAACAGCTTATCGCCTTCAGCCGCAAGCAGTCCTCTCAGCCCCAGGTGGTCGATCTCAATCGTTTGATCCACGAAATGGAAGAGATGTTGCGTCGGGTGATACCCGAAAACATCGACCTGCAGTTTGAACTCGGCCCCGATCTGGGCCGCGCGGAGATCGACCCCTCTCAGCTTGAACAGATCGTTATGAACCTGGCCCTCAACGCCCGCGACGCAATGCCGGCCGGAGGCAGTCTGGCCATCAGGACCTCCAACGCTTCTCTCTCTTCGGATTCGATTGGCCAACTCTTCGATGCCACGCCAGGATCATACGTCAGCATCGAAGTCGCCGATACCGGTATGGGGATGAACGAGGAAACCGAGGCGCATATCTTCGAGCCCTTCTTCACCACCAGGCAGGATCGCGGAGGCACCGGCCTCGGGCTTTCTACGGTCTATGGCCTGGTCCGCCAGAACGATGGCACGATTACGGTGTACACCGAACCGGGCGAGGGAAGCGTGTTCCGCGTGTACCTCCCGCGCTGCGACGCTCCCGAACACAATCCATCCTCGGGCACCGCGCACACCGACCATGATGCCGTGCGCGGGACGGAGACCCTCCTGGTTGTCGAGGACGCGGACAGCTTGCGCACGCTCCTGAAGACTATCCTGACCTCATTCGGCTACACCGTATTCACCGCGGCGAATGGTCACGAGGCCCTTGCGCTCGAGCGAACACACAGCGGCGAATTCGACCTCGTCATCACCGATGTGATTATGCCCGAGATGTCGGGCACTGAGCTTGCCGACCGTATGTTGGAGAAGAGCCCGGATCTGCAGATTCTGCTCATCTCCGGCTATCCCACGGAACGCGCCATCAGTGCCGAACAACTCGACAGTCGCTTCCGCTTTTTGCAGAAACCCTTCTCGGCAATGGAGCTTGGGCGCACCGTCCGCCGCATGCTCGACGAGGGAAGGAGTGCTTGACCCCTAATTCTCAGTGAAGGTATTCTTCCCGGGCCAAAGGAAAAGTGTACAAACGCTCGACACGTCTCACAGGAGGTGTGTCCAATGAAGCGAGGCTTCACCCTGATTGAGCTGCTCGTGGTGATTGCGATCATCGCCATCCTGGCGGCGATCCTCTTCCCGGTCTTCGCAAGAGCGCGCGAGAAGGCCCGTCAAAGTTCATGTCTCAGCAACCTCAAGCAAATTGGCCTGGCGGGCCAGATGTACGCGCAGGACTACGATGAGACATTCAACCCCAGCGACCAGCATTGCGACCCGCCCAACTACGTCTGGAGCCAGCTTATCTACCCCTACGTCAAGAACGATCAGATCTTCATCTGCCCCAGCTTTGGCGGAGTACACACGTCCACCTGTGGCGCTGCCCACACCAAGCCCAGTTCATACGTGCACGGCGGCTATGCCATCAACGCCTGGCGTGAGGTCGGCCAGGGTGGCACGACCACATACGGTCCCGGCCACGGCACCGGCCAGAAGCTGGCCGACATCGAAACTCCTGCCGAGATCGTTTACGCCTGTGATCAGAGTACGGGAAGTGATGCGAGCAACTGCTTCCGTATCTCCGTTATGCGCCAGATGGTCGGTGGAAGTCTCTACGAGAACAATCAGAAGTACGCCGTCTCGTCGCGGCACAACGACGGCTTTAACGCGACCTTCTGCGATGGCCACGGCAAGTGGCTCAAGGAGCCCCTGCCGAAGTACTTCGGCGGCTCGTAACTACCCGAGGATCCCCTGACACCATCGCGCCCCCGGCCACGCATCAGCCGGGGGCGCCCTTCCTTCCGCGAGTGCCTTCATCCACCGTCGCTTCCGTTGCTGCCGTTCCCGCTCCCCGCTCCCCCATCCCCTCTCCCCGTGCCTCTCACTCCGTTCCGTACGCCCGCGCGATCGCGCCCTGTGGGTCGAACATCTCCTCGATCGGCCCAAGCTGTTTCTCAAGCTCACACGGCGGCTCGTAGCGCTCGAGGTCCTCGCCATTGCACAGGCCCCGCGCAAGCTCCACGAAGTACAGGAAGTTGCGCAGCGGAATGTCCGGCGGCACACCGTGGTCACAGTGCGGGATGTAGCGCCCATGCTCCCACGCGGTGCGGTAGCGCGTGGCCACCTCCACGCGCAGGTCCGCCCGGGATTTCGCAAGCTCGCGCTTGTCCACACCCCCGTGTATGAACAGGTCCGGCCAGCGCCGCCGCATCTCTTCGGGGTCATTGCCCGCCGCGATCTCGATCGGCTGAATGCCGTCGATCGTGTCCGGATACATCACGTCCAGGATCTGGTAGTTGAAGCCATCCGAGTCCATCACGACCGCCTCGACGCCGCGCTCCTTGAAGAACTCATACAGCTTCAGGTAGCGCGGATACAAAAACTCCTCCATCAGCGGCGGACTCATCATCGACTGGCCCTTGAAAGCCATGTCCTCGTTCAGTATCAACTCATCGACTTTGATGTGCCGCAGCGGCTCGTCGAGAAGCTCCATCAGCATCCACGCCCAGTGCTCGAACATATCATGCACCAGGTCGGGCTTGTCGTAGAACATCACAGACAGGCCCTCCATCCCCGTGTAATCGCGGATACCCCAGTAGATCCCGGCGATGCTCAGGCGAACGGGGACGTCGGAGTTATTGCACGCTTCGATGTTGTCGCCCCAGTACGAGCCACCCGGCCGGTGGCGGCCGTAGCTGTCCGGGCCCATGCTGTCGGGGGCTTCGTGAGGCTCCAGCGGGCGCGTGCGTTCCGGCGAGTGCGGATCCAGCCGCTCCTTCACGCGCTTCCAGTCGTCCCAGTCCTTCACAGCGAAGTCGAGCCATCTGCGTGTCGCGAAGCCCTCGGTCGGCTGTTCGATGGCATCCTGGCGCGTGGCGCCCCATCCATCGACCCAGGTGCGCACATTGCCTTCCTCTTTGATCAGCTTCTCTTCGAACAGCGGATGTACGCCCGTGTAGAACTTCCCCACCCCGCGGAAGCCATCGCTCCCGGTCAGCTCACCCCACCTGCGGCGCTGCTCTTCGCTGAGCCCCTGCCTGCGCCATGCGGCGAATGTTGAGGCCCGCGGGCCCCCAAAGATGTACGGCAGTCGGTCTACCTCTTCCCCGTGGATCACGCGGCGAAAGCGCTCTCGCTGCGTCATACCCTGTCTCTCCTCTTCATCTCGAATGCTCCACAGCCGCGCTCATTGCTCCAGTTGCAGCCCGGCTCCGCCATCACTGGCCCCCCCCATGCCCGTGCCGACGGCGCGCGTTCACTGCCCGACTTCTGCCATCATAATGTTATCCAGGCATATCACCGCCCGCGCGCGGTGCTCTACCACACGTACACATGCACATCTCGCGGCTCGAAGGTGTCCCGCATGGCGTCGCCCTCCAGCGCCACCTCGCGCTCCTCCCACAGCACATCCGCGGTGCCGTCCTCGGGGCCCCACTCCGGTGTCCAGCCCGCATCCACGGCTTCGTCGCCGCTGTTTACCGCGATCGTAACCACCCGGTCGGCCAGCCGCTTCTCCCACACATGCACCTCGACATCCTCCGCCGCCTCCAGCACCCGCGTGGCGATCTCGCCCTCGGCCGTGAGCACCGGCTCCAGCTCCTGGATGTCCGCCACTGTCTCCTGCAGCGAGCCCCACGCCTCCGGGGCGTTCGCCACCGTGTAGAAGCGGTTGCTCCCGCCGTAGCCCCACCACCACCACGACAGCCCGCTGGAGTTGTGCGCGATGGCCATGAACGCATTCGCGCGCATCATGCGCCCTGTGGGCTCGAACTCCGCTGGATCGGGCGTGCCACCGGCCTGCGCCAGCCCCGACTGCGAGCGGTCGTAGCAGTGCAGAATCGCCGCCAGCGGCGTGCCCTCGCGCAAAATCTCTCGCTGCCGCTCCATCCGCTGCGCCACAAATGCCGTGTCGCGGTACACCATCGCCCAGTGTACATCCAACGCGTCGCGATACTCGCCCAGCTTCCCGATCTGTGCGACTGTCACGATCACCGGGTGGAACGGGTCCAGTGCCTTTATCAGGCGATAGTAACGCTCCAGCCACTCCGGTGACACGTACTGATGCTCAAGGTCCGGCTCATCATACAGATACCACGCGAATAGCCCCGGGTGGCGCATCAGCGCAGCGATGCGCTCGGCCACAAAGCGCTCGTCATGCGCCTGCAGCCGCGCCCGGCTCAGCCCCATGAATGCCTGCAGCCCGTGCCGCTGCGCCTCGTCAAGATACGCCAGGGCGCTCTCAGTGTCGCCGCTGCCGTCCCAGCTGTAGGAGTGGCAGAAGTCATATCCCGCCTGCGCGATCTGAGGCATGTCGTCCTCGTTCACGCCGTACATCCCCAGCAGGAAGCGCTTCTCTCCGTCCACGCTCACCCCGCCGCGCTCCTCCCAGGTGATGCGATGCTCCGGGCGTCCTGCCGTGAAGAAGATCGTCGCCTCCGCGACATTGCCCGCCGCGTCCTCAACCTGCACCTCCGCCACGTGCAGCCCATCAGACCACGGCTCTTCAGGCCTGTACGTCGCGCTCTCCTCCCCCATCTCCACGCGCTCGGATACGTCCTCTTCGTCCACTGTCATCCGCACGGTCGCGACGCCCACGTTGTCCGAGTACTCGATGCGCATCGGCGCTTTCGGCGTGGCCAGCCAGTCGTGCGTACGCGCGATCTCAGGCTCCGTGGTGTCCTCGTCCAGCCCCGCCGTCTGCTGGAAACTCCACACCCCGGACGCCCCGTCGTATCCCGGCACGGTCACGCGCCAGTGCCACTGTCCGGGCTCGATCGGCTCCTCAATCCGCAGCGGTGACCGCACCTCTTCGACGCTCACCGTCGCATCCTCCGCGAACTGCGCGTCCTGCGACAGTTCCACCGTGGCCTGGGCGTCCTGCGGGAAGTGCCAGGTCAGTTGCGGTGTATTATCATGCACCCTCGCGCCGTCCATCGGGTCGAGCAACACGGGGAAGTGGCGGACCTCCTCCAGCCCCACATCGTCGAACCACGCCGTCCCGGTCCCGCGGAGCGCGAGGTAGATGATCGCGTAGCCCGCGCCCTCGGGAGCGGTCACGATGTCTGTCTGCGCGCGGTCCCAGTCGAAGGTCTCAAAATGCGAATCGCCGTAGCTGCCGGCAGCGAACCACGAGCCATCGGGCCGGGCGAACTCCACGATGATCGTCGCGCCCACCGACGACATCCCGCCCTGCTCCAGCGCCTCGATTCCCTCGCCCCTGATCCACGCCTCCGCGCGATAGCGATGACCCGGCGTCACCGGTACACTGCGCGTGATATACACGTGATGGCGCTCTTCGACCTCGCCCTCGATATCCAGCCGCGCGGATTGCTTACCACCGTGCGCGACTTCCGTGTCCACGCTCGCCAGCGGGCTGCCGCTCCAGCCATCAAAGGGCTCGTCTGCCTCGAATCCGGCATTCTCCAGCGTTACGTCGCTGATCTCAGTCGGCACCTGCTGCACAAGTCGTCGCCGCGCGGGAATGTCCTCCGCGGCCGCGGGCTGCACCTCGACCTCCACCCACCGCTCGACCTCGCGCGGCTCATCTGTCCGATGGCCGATGACGCTCACCAAAAACAGCCCCGAGCCGCGATCGCGGCGATCCTGCAACTGGAAGCGACTTGAGCGCACGATCACGGTCCGCTCCGCGGCCTGCAGGCGCAACTCCTGCACTCCGTCGATGGTCTCCAGCGGCTCACCGGTCGCGAGCGTATGTATATTCCCGTCCGCCCAGAGCAGACACCGGCCGTCCTCCAGTACCGCCTCCGGCGCGATCTGCACCGAAAACTCCGTCGGGCCCTGCGCGTAGATAGTGCTCTCCAGCTCATAGCGCGCGACGTCGTTGCCAGGCGTCAGCCGCACCGTCGCATCCTGATTGTCCGCCTCGTTCCGCGTCCAGATCACGCTATCCTCATCGACCTGACGCTCCCAGTCACCATCTGGAAAGCGCCCTCCCTGCCACCCGGGCGTGTACCCTCTCAGGCTGCCGCGCTGCA
The DNA here is from genome assembly GCA_964484945.1 of uncultured Armatimonadia bacterium. Lineage (GTDB taxonomy): Bacteria > Armatimonadota > Zipacnadia > Zipacnadales > UBA5352 > UBA5352. Next base: position 24,399 of record CAZAHB010000002.1, read on the forward strand.
GGATCATCTCACCCTGCCAGCTGAGGCCCTTGAGATCGGCGTCTCCAGCCGTAGCCGTCCACGGTCCGACATCCACCGTCGCGTCACCGGCGCACACGCCTCCGGTGAAAAGCATCAGAACAACGAGCATGAGCCACTGCGAGCTTCGCATCATTGGGCCCCCGCCTTTCTGCGTCGGGTCGCCCGCGCGCGTGCCAGCGAGCGAAGTCATCTCGTAGCAACTACCAACTGAGAGCGTTATACCTTCAATGCACCGGTCCTTCGCCGGCGCTTTCGTCCTCGAGGTCCTCCAACTCCTCATCCACGTCGATCTCCTCTGCTTCCTCCGCGTCCTTGCGCGGGATCGCGCGGTCGAGCGCCTCCTTTGCCTTCTCCACCATCGAGCAGGCGCGATCGAACGGGCCCGATACGGTGAGCAGGCGCTCTCCGTCATCATCAACTACCAAAAACACCGGTGTCATTGTCACTCCACCACCACCACCGCCACCGGATCCTGTCTCCCGCTCTCCGCTCTCGGTATCTGAAGGGGCGCTGCCTCCTCCACCTCCAGCGCCGAATCCCATGCGCGTCACGACCGCCGGAATTATGACCTTGCCACCCACTTCCACCGGCTCACCGATCACCTCCAGTGAGTCGCTCAGCGTGGCCAGGCCGCTCACGATATCCTTCATGAATCCGCCGACATCGAAGTCTCCCATCAGTCTTTGTCCTCCTCGCGCGATGACTGCTCTTCTTCCATCTTCTCTATCAGGCGCCGGTCCTCATCCGAGGCACCACTCGCCTGCTCACGCGCCTTCTGCTGGCGGATGAATTCGCGGATGCGTCCATCCACCATTACCTGCACACCGGCGAGCGCGGCCCGCAACAAACCAATTCGATACAATGCCCGCACCCGTCGCGACTCCTCCCCTGCAAACAACGTCACGTCAACGGGCCCCACCTGTCGCCGCCCGAATACTTCCTGAATGACTGAATCGACGGCCGCTCGCTCCGCCGGACTCTCGACGATGACACGTATCTCCTCTGCCGCCCATATTAGCTCACAACTCGCCCCCAGGCCGCTCCCGATCAGGCGACAGAATGCTTCCACTGTTTCCGAATCGATCCCCCGCCAGGTTGGCGCGAGTTCCTTTGGCTCCTCCCGTCTCTCTTCAACGTCTCCTCCGGTATCCTCCACCGGCGGGATCTCTTCAATTTCGGCCTTTTCCGTCTTCTTCGGTTCTTCCGTTTCCTCTCGCTCTTGCTCCCCGCGCGCGGCCTTCTTCCTGAGCGTCCGACGAATGGGGATCCCGAGGATTCGGATAACCGCTCGAGTCGTCGTATCACCTGTAACGAATGAAACCTTCCCCCACCAGCCAATGCGCACCACCCCCCTGGGGCCCTCGCTGTCGAAGACCATCCTCAACTCACCCGGCCAGGGAAGCACAAGCAGCAGTAACATGATGCCGCTGCACAAAAGCCCCCACGGCACTCCTCCAAAGACGTAGAATCCCAGCGCGAAAGCGCCTGCCAGAAGCGCCTCGATAATCAATACGCCCACACTGACCGCACACGCCATGCGCATGATGAGTGAATGCCTCCCGCGACGGCTCGAGGACTGGCATCAATGTTCGACTCCGCGCGCCCATATCCCTACTTTTCCGGACAAATCGTGATACCAGAAGGATTTACGCAGCAACACAGCGAATTCGGGGAATGATTCCGAACTTGGGAGGATTCTCCGGAATCGTGCGGAATCATCTCCAGACACTCGCGCGAAACAACGCATCGAAGGTCAGTCCACATCAATGCGTTGCGATGACAGCATACGAAATCTAACGCACGGGCCGACATACACCGCGTCGGCCTTGCGATAATTCGGTTTTCAGGGAGTGTATACCATGGCCGTTGAAACTGATGTGATGACACTCGACGAGGCCGCCGCGTACCTGCGCGTGCATCCTCGCACACTGCGCATGAAGGCCAGCGAAGGGAAAATCCCCGGGGCGAAAATAGGACGCGTCTGGCGCTTCCACCGACAGCAGCTTGAGACGTGGCTGCTGCAGGGCGGTGTGCGCTCAACCGCGGATGCCGCCGATTGAGCGGCGCCCTGCGAGGCAGTGGCAATGCGCCTTTGTACGAAGATCAATTAATTCGACTGATCGACCGTCCGGTGGGGAACTGCACTGAGTTGTGACGGCTTCCTCCAGCAGGAGCGCTCAGAACTGGCGCCCGACGAGGATTGGCCCAGGAGGCAGGACACTTTCGGAATGCCCGACTTTCAAGCTGATGCTGACAATGATATCGACCGAGAACCTCTCGTCCAGTACGAGGATCTCGAACAGGCCACCGGCTTCACTCAGGTAAGCAACGCCGTACTGCGCTGCTACCCGGAGTTGTCCGATGGCGAGAAGATGACGTACGCGGTCCTTAAGAGCTTCGCATACGTGGGGCCGGAAACATTTGTGGGCCAGGAGACTCTGGCGCGCGCTCGCGGGATCACTGTGTCCACCATCTCCCGTCATCTGACGCGCTTGATTGAAGTGGGCCTGGTGAAAGTCCGCCGACGCGGACAGGGTAAAACGAACATCTGGATCATCACCCGCATCCCGCGTAAGAAGCTCGAGCAATATATCAATGACTGGCGCCCGAAACTGAGCGCGAAGCCGCAATCTGAGAATCCGCAAACCCAGACTTCGCAGAATCCGCAAGTCAGCAATTTGCAGAATCCGCAAACCAAGAACCGGCAGGATCCGCAAGCAGAAGAACAAGAACGTCTAGAAGACGAAGATAAGCCTCAGGGGCGGAGCAGCCGCCCGCTGAACGGATCGTCTTCGATGGGGGATAACCTCTCACCTGCGGCCCTCACTGCCGAGGATACCCCTCCGGACTCTGTACTGGAGGGCGTTGTGGAAAACTGGGATGGCATAAAAGGCAAGTTATCCACATCAGGGGAAACTGTGGAAAACCTCGCTGCGATCGCCGCTGAGTGTTTCGCAGTGCCCGAGGAAGAGCCGAACATCGCCGGCTATTTACGGCAATACGATAAAGAGATTGTGAAGTCGGCGCTTGCAACCGTCGTGCAACGTCTCAACCGCGGCCAATCCATTCGGAATCCCGTCGCTTACTTCTATACCGTTGTGCGGGTCGCGCAGGCCGAGAACGATGCCGCTCAGGCGGACGAGAAGCGCGACGAGAATGAAAAGCAGGTCATCGCCTGCAACTGGGCCCGCAGCCTCCTGCGCGAGTGGCCCGCAGATCAGGTGCGAGCCATTCTGATGGACACGTACCATTCGGACGAGTTCGTAGATACAGTGATGGATCAACTGGACTGAGACACGTGGAGGAGCTGTTCAGGGGATGACTATCGGAAAACGTTTGCGCAGGGCACGTCGTGAGACGGGCCTCACAGACGATCAGCTTGCCGAGGAACTGGGGGTGGAAGTCAGCACACTGCGCGCCTGGGAGCTTGAAGTCGAAACACCATCCGACGAGCAGCTTCAGCGCCTCGCTGAACTGGTCAACATGGATGGCGAGACTCTCTCCCACCTTGCTGCCAGCCCCGCCCCCCAGGGCATCTGCAGTGCCGTGGATCTCGTCCCCGATCGCTCACAGGCGGAGGCTCTTGAACAGGTTGGCCTCCCTCCCGAGCTGTGGGACGATCCGGATCGCTGGGTCGCGTTTCTGCGCCTCGCAGCCGCGGCGGCCGATCTCTCCCCGGATGAGATCTCGCGCCTTGCCCGCGAGGCCGAGACGTGTGTCGTGGGGGACTAATGTAGAACTATACAGCCTCAAACCTATACAGCTAGAAGGGCCACAGCCCGTGAAGGTAAAGGTTTAGCCGCGAAACTTATACAGGGCTATACACAGGTAATGGTCTGCTCAAGACCCGGGAGTAACAACACAGGCCGCATTGAAACAGTGGTGATTCAGAACCAATGATTGTTTCAGACACGAAACCGCGAACAACCCGTCCGAAGAACGTCTGTCCAAACCCGCCGCTGCGACATGCTCGACTGATCCTCAGAACCATGGCCGTAGCGTGTCTCGCCTTTGCTGTTGCGATCCTGTCTGGTTGTGAGGGGTCAAGCTCATCGCTGGTCTCCCCCACCGTGCAGGACATCTCAGGCAGCGAACTGGAGACACTTCTTGACGGGCCGAACGCACCGGTGGTCGTGGATGTGCGAAGCAGCACCGACTTCGAAAGCGGTCACATTCCGGGGTCGGTGAACATTCCTCTCAGTGAATTGCCCGAACGACTCCATGAGGTCAATGACGAGAGGGCGATTGTCTGTGTGTGTGCGGGTGGCTTCAGAAGCGCCCAGGCGGCACAGATCCTCGCGGCCGCGGGGGTTGAAACGGTCTACAACCTCGAGGACGGTCTCCGGTCGTATGAGGGACCATGGGAACCGGACTGCCCCAGTTGCGGGTAGAAGTATGCAAGCGAAGGCTACACAAACCTGCACAGTAAGTGGCTGGGTAAGCCGCAGATCGTGGAGGTGTGCCGCGTAAAGCTATACAGAAAGTCAGCCCAGCCGGCGCAGGATTTCGACCACCTCGCCATAAAAAACGCCGTGCGAGCGCAGTGCTTTCACGTCGGCGCTACTCGTAGGCGAGATTAGACCAAGGAGAAGGTGCCCAGTCGAGAGAGTCGGTTTGTTGGCCTCACCGCGTGCCGCCGCCACGGTCGTTCTGCGTGCCTCCACCTGGGCGATCTGGAGGGACCGGCGGGCCGGGTCACTGAGGCGCAGTTCATCTGGTTGATCACAGTCACCGGGGCCGGCGGGGGATGTTGTACGAAGGGTCTCAGCAAGATCGAGCACATCGATGCCCATGCTCTCGAGGACCGTAGCGGCAAGCGACGTATTGTCCGCGAGAATGCCGAGGGCTATGTGGTGCGGGGTAATCTGATGAGAACCGTCCTGCCGCGCGGTGTCTTCAGCGGCGAGAAGAGCCCGGCGGGCCTCATCGGACAGACCGATCGAAAGTTCCACAGCATCTGATCCCCTGCAAGGTCATTCGATAGCAGGCGCGGCGTCCGGGCAGATCCTTCGCCCGGTGGCAGTGGTATTCGCCGCCTGCCCCAATCAACCGGACTGGTCTGCCCCTGGTTGCTCTGCGGCTGCGGGCCGACGGATCAATCGCATAATACCCAGCCCCACGCCGAGCCCGACCGCCACCAGGAACACGCAGAAGACAAGCAGAGGAACCAGTTCGGAACCCCCACCAAGCTTTGTCAGCGCCTGAAAGATCGTCCCGAGCAGTTCGATCATCGGATGCACCCTCTGTGTTGTGATGATGGAAGAGAAGTGCCCGCGCTTCAAGCGCGGGCACCAGGTATGATCGTTACTTTAAACAGCCTCATCCCCCGGGTAGTTCCGCGCGGGTCACGGGCGAAGCGCCCCGAGCGTGCAGGTGCGCAGCGGCCGCGGCCTCTCCCCTACCGCGCCGGAACGTGTGGGTCAGTTCTCGTCTTCGATGCGTACTCGGACCGCCTCGCCGTGCATCGGGAGGCCCTCCGCCTCCGCCAGACTCATGACCGCCGGCGCGAGGTGTTCGAGGCCCTCCTTCGACAGAAGCTGGAAGGTGGGCTTTTTCAGGAAGTTGTCGATCGACAGTCCTGAGAACATCTTCGCGGTCAGGCCCGTGGGCAGCACGTGATTCGTCCCCGATGCGTAATCGCCGGCCGGGACCGGCGCGTAGTGGCCCAGGAAGATCGAGCCGGCGTGCTTGATCCGCGGGAGCAGCAGCATCGGCTCATCGACCGCGATCTCCAGGTGCTCGGTCGCGTACTCGTTCGTGAACTCGATGGCCTCGTCCATGTCCTCCACCAGGACGACCGCGGAGTTGTTCTCCAGCGCCGGGCGGAGGATCTCCTGCCGGTCCGCCGCGTCGAAGGCGCGCTCGACTGCCTCGGCGGTGGCGTTCGCGAGGTCCTCGGACGCGGTCACCAGCACCGCCGCGGCGTCCTGGTCGTGCTCGGCCTGTGAGAGGAAGTCGATCGCGAGCCAGTCGGGGTTCGCCGAATCATCGGCCAGTATAAGAATCTCGCTCGGCCCGGCCGGCGCGTCGATGGAGACTGTGCCGAAGACCGCCATCTTGGCGGCGGTCACGTACTTGTTGCCGGGGCCGACAATCGTGTTCACCTGCGGGACGCTCTCGGTCCCGTAGGCCATCGACGCGATCGCCCAGGGGCCGCCGATCTTGTAGATATCGTGGCAGCCGGCGAGGTCCGCGGCGACCAGCGACGTCGGGTTCGCGGTCATGCCCTCATTGGGCGGAGTGCAGGCGACGATCTGCTCGACGCCCGCGGCCTTCGCCGGGAGGATGGTCATCAGGACGCTGGAGGGATAGCTGGCCTGGCGCCCGGGGATATAGCAGCCCGCGCTGTCCACGGGCCGGATGACGCGCCCGGCGAGGATCCCCGGCGCGATCTCCATCGACCACATGTCGCGCTCGAACTGCGCCCGGTGGAATTTCTCGATATTGGCGGCAGCGAATCGCAGGTTGTCTACGACATCTGCCGACACCTCGCCGTAGGCGGCCTGGATCTCGTCCTCGGTGACCTTGAGGTCCTCGGTGGAGATGTCGCTTTTGTATTTCGTGTAGTGGTCGAGGGTGACGATATCGCCGCGCTCGCGGATGTCCTCGCAGATGGCGCGCATGTCCTCGTAGATATCGCCAAGCTCCTCCATCGAGCGCTGCATGATTGCCTCGTGGCGCTCGTCGCTGAGTTCGCTGAGCTTTTCGACGGTGATGATGCTCATCGATCGTGGGCCTCCCTGAATCGCAACGCGACCGCTCGGGCCATGCCGAACGCTCGCTGGAGTTTTGCGTGATGGCGAGAGGCAGTTCGACGGGGAGCGCGGGGGGACCTGCCGGGTGGGAGGATGGCGGTGGAGCGGGGGAACCTTAAACTTATGTGACAGGCGAAAATTCATGCGCAAAGGAGAGCGCTCCGGTTTGTATATGAATAGAGGGCGACGGAAACGGCGCGGCAGCAGCGGGCGGCGCGTGGAGGGATTTCCCTTACTCTGCGTCGGCGGAACGCGCCGTGGGCTCGGTGCCTCATCCTCGGGAGGAAAGGCAACAGCGGCCCCACCCCCCTGCGATAGACGACATCGCTTTCCCCCCTCCCCCTGGACGCCGCAAACGGCGCGGCGTCAGGCGGGAGAGGGGGGCAACGGCCAGGGGCGGCCGGGGGGCGGGATGTCGTTGCCCAGCCGTTTGGAGGGCCAAACCCCGCCGCAGGCGTGGGTCGCTACGTCCCCGCCCGCGGGCTACGCTTCCCCGTCGGCTTCACCCTCCCCACCCTCACCCAACTCGCGCCGCATCTGCTGTATCTGCGCGAGGAGTTCGACCGCGGCGGCGAGGTTGGCGGCTGCCGGGCCTCACCCCCCTCGGTCCCCCCTCTCCCTGCTTCCTGACGCTGCAAACGGCGCAGCGTCAGGCGGGACGAGGGGGGAGGAACGGCCACTGCGTACTGCAAGAGGGAGGATCGCTATACCGGACTCGTGATACGGAGCCACGGAAGGCCCTCTCCCCCACGTCGCGAATAATCACCCGTCGCCCAAACTTTCGTTCAAACACAAAGGGGATAGTTCTCATGCGTCGCTTTATTGCTGCCGCGTGCATAATCGCCATCACCGCCACTGTCGCCACCGCCGATAGCTGGCTCCAGCAGGGCTTCGAAGATCCCGGTTCACTGGAGAACTGGGAGGTCGATGACAGTCAGGGATGGGCGCGTGTGAGGAGCCTCGACGGCCCCCAGCGCCTCGTGGAGACATTCAACAGCCGCGAGTACAGCACCATCCGCGTGTACGTGCGGCTGCATCGCGCTACGGGCACCGTGTGGTTTGACAGAGTCGATATCGACTCGCTTGACATAGAGAACTCCGACTTCTCGGAACACGAGGGCGACCGAATCGCCGGTTGGGGACAGGACGACGTCGGTGAGACGATCTTCTGGGATGACGAAAAGCTCGGGGCTGGAAGCGTGCGGATATCGCGCACGGATGCAGACGGGATGAGCCGCGTGTATCAGAACGTCAAGTGCGAGCCTCAAACGGAGTACACCCTCGAGGTCTGGGCCGCCAGCGAAAACCTCCACGGCTCGGCGTACGCCGAGGTCTACGGTGTCGCCGATGACGGACTGGGAAGCCAACTCGGCTCCACGCAGAATGTGCGCCCTCCTGACGCCACCCTCGGTCAGCGGGCGCTGGCACTGCATCCGCGAGAGGGCCCGGTGGCTGTGAGCCAGACGGTGGACCCGCGCGGCGACCGCCTCGCGACACTCTCGGTTGAGGTCAACACAGACGCGATGGAGCAGGGCGCGATTACGCTCGCGGTGGCGGACGCAAACACCGGCGCGCTGCTCGCCCAAAAGACGCGCGAGGTCGATCCCCTGGCGCGACAGTTCGTGCCCATGCGGCTCGGGTTCTGCTCACCGGCCCACAGTGCGGCGCAGGTGCGGGTCTCGGTGGCCGGTGACGGGACCGCGCTGCTCGACAACATCACGGTTGGCGATGTCGAGCTTCCGATACCTCCGCAGAAGATGGACCTGGGCACACTCGCGGATGGCTGTGCGGTGGGCGTGGTCTCGAGCGAGATCGATGACCCGGTGCTTGCGAACGCGGCCGCGCTTTTCGAGGAAGGGTTGACCACCCGCGCGCCTGATCCGGTGGAGATCGCCGTCACCGGTGGCGCTGTGCAGTGGCCCGACACGGAGCGCTATGAACTCGTCGCCGACGCCGATGGCGCGCGCATCACCGCGCCGACCGCGACAGGCGCGGCATACGGCCTGATGACGCTGCTGGACCTCGCGGAAGCCGGCGATGGACGCGTCCCTGCCTGCAAGATCGAGGACTGGCCCGCGATGCCCTTCCGCGGCACCTACCGCGGCGGCGTGCCGGGCGGCGATGCCCTCCAGGACTTCTGCCGACAGTTGATGCGCCTGAAGATGAACGCGGTGGTGATGGAGAGCGGTGTCTGGTACAGCCTTGACGACGAGGATGTCCGGAAGAAGACGCGAGCGTCCTTCGAGACCCTTCGTGCCTGGGGGATCGAGCCGATTCCCGAGCTTCAGAGCCTCGGGCACGCCTCGCCGCAGCTTTCGCGCAATCCACACGCCGTCGAGGGCGCCTGGCAGCAGGACGAGGAGCTTACGCTGACCGGGACCGAGCCTGTCGCGCTGGAGCACAACAATTTGCTGCGCACGGAAGCAACCGACATCGTCATCACCAGCGAGGACGGGGAGACCACGTTCGTCGAGGGCGAGGACTACGAGATCATCGACGGGGTGACGGACTTTCCCTACAGGCGGGACGCCGAGCCGTATCGGATCCAGCGCATCGAGGGCGGCGCGATCGCCGATGGCGCGACGGTCCTGGCCTCGTACGATCACGCGGTGAAGATGGGCAGCCGCAATGTCCCCTACTGTCCGTCGGAGCCTGCGGTGTACGATATCCTGTTCCCCGCCATCGAGGATATCATCACATATCTGGAGCCGAAGACGTTGCACATCGGCCACGATGAGCCGCGGATCGTCAACTCCGACAGCCGCTGCCTCAAGCGCGACATGACCGGCGGGGAGCTTCTGGCAGAGGATATCACGAAGCTCAACGACTTCGCGCACTCCGTGGACGGGGACGTCACGCTGATGATGTGGGCCGATGCGCTGAACCCCTATCACAACGGGACGTGGTTCAGCGGCGAGGATGAGCACCAGCTTGACCTCGTCCCGAAAGACGTGGTGCAGAACATCTGGTTCTACGGCCCGAAGCAGCCGCTCTCACACGGTCGCGACAGCTTCGAGCACTTCCAGCGCTACGGCTTCACCTTCACCGGCTCCCCGTGGGATGACACCACCTGCTGCCGCAACTGGGGGATCGTGGCCGGAGAGGCGCGGCGTAAGGGCATGAACTGCCCTGGTTTGCTCTACACAAGCTGGAGCGGCCGCTGGGCGGGCCTTGAGACGATGGCGTCCGTGGCCTGGAACCCGCCGCGGGAATGAGGGGCGGATCGTATGGCGTTGTCGTGCGGCCCGGGAACGACCGGGCCAGCATCGCGCAGGTAAACGACAACGGCACAGGCTGGCACGGGGGCCAGCCTCTCCAACGACAAAGGATGACAGCTATGCCAGAACCCGATGGCCCGCGCCCGAACATCATCCTCGCGATGACCGATGACCAGGGATGGGGGGATGCCGGTTTCAACGGCCACCCCGTGCTGCAGACCCCGCACCTTGACGAGATGGCCGAGGCGGGCCTGCGCTTCGATCGGTTCTACGCCGGCGCGCCGGTGTGCTCGCCAACGCGCGGAAGCTGTCTCACCGGCCGCCACCCGTGGCGCTACGGCATCCTTTTCGCCAACTTCGGCCCGCCCGACGAGCCCTCGAAGTATCCGCTGCCCATGCCCGAGGTGACGCTCGCCGAGGCAGTGAGCGATCTCGGCTACGAGTGCGGGCACTTCGGCAAGTGGCACCTCGGCGATTTCGAGGGGCCGATGAAGTCCGCACCCGACCAGAGTGGCTTCGACGACTGGCTCTCCACCGTGCGGAAGGTCGCGACAGTTGATCCGGAGGGCTACTGGGATAACGGGGAGCCGGTCGCGGGGGCGCTGGAGGGCGATGATTCGCGCATCATCATGGACCGGGCGCTGCGGTTCATCGAGGGCGCGGTCGATCGCGAGCACCCGTTCCTTGCGGTTATCTGGTTCCATACGCCCCACCTGCCGGTCTTCGCCACCGACCAGTTCCGCGCGCTTTACGAGGATCACCCCGAGCAGTGCCAGCACTACTGGGGCGCGCTGAGCGCGATGGACGCGCAGATGGGGCGCCTGCGGTCGGCGCTGCGGGAGATGGGCGTGGCGGATGACACGATCCTGTGGTTCTGCTCGGACAACGGGCCCGAGGGCGACGCGCAGACCGAGGAGCGCCCGGGCTCCGCGGGTGACTTCCGGGGGCGCAAGCGCAGCCTCTGGGAGGGCGGTATCCGCGTCCCCGCGATCCTCGAGTGGCCGGAGCGCGTCACCGAGCCTTGCGCCACCGACCTGCCCTGCTGCACCTCCGACTTCTACCCGACGCTGATGGATGTGCTCGGCTATGAGCCGCCGAAGCAGCCCCGCCCGATCGACGGTGTGAGCCTGGTGGATCTGATCGATGGCGACATGCAGGGCCGGCCCATGGCGATGGCTTTCGAGACGCTGGAGGGCACCACTCGGGGTTCACCGAGCACCGCGCTGATCGGGAATCGGCACAAGCTGCTGATGGACCCGGACGGCGAGCCGGTGCTGCTGCATGACCTGCTGGACGATCCGGCAGAGGAGCAGGACCTCTCCGCGGACCGCCCGGATGTGGTGGAGACTATGCGGGCGACGTTGCAGGGTGAGCGCGACTCGTGGGCGCGGTCAAGAGACGGGGAGGATTACCTCTGAACGGGTCCCCGCCCCCTACCCCAACTCCTCGCGCGCCCGGTCCACGATCACGCGCATCTGTGCAAGTTGCTCCTCGCGGCCTTCGGGCTTCTCGTACGCATCCAGCAGCGCGTCCACGCGGTCCGCGGTCTCTGCGAGGAGCGCCTCCTCGCGATCGAAGCCCGCGTAGCCCGAGCGGTCGATCAGGTCCGGCAGCCACACGCTGTCGCGGAAGCGCTTCGCGGTGTGCATCGTCTCCAGGTGGCTCTCCCCTATTCCCAACCCCACCTGCAGGATCTCATCCAGCGCAAGGTTCTCCGGACTCGGGTCGAATGTGCGCGTCAGGTGCGCGCTGCCCGAGGCGAACTCGCGGTCCAGCAGAAGCTGCACCGCCGAGAGCTTCTTGCCCTCATCGACCATCCCGCCCCCCGATGACAGCGACTGTCCGGTGAAGGCCGTCACCACCGCCGACTTGTACGCCTTCTCCAGCGCCGCGTACAGGCCCGGGACCCTGGCGTCACAGTACTCGCCCGAGCCCATCGGGATGGTCATCCCGCACCAGCGGCGGATGAACTCCACGCACGCGAAGCCGTAGTAGAGCGCATCCCAGGCGGCGTAACTGACCGCCCCGGTGCCCATGTCCACCGTGCCCGGCCACATACTGCCCCGCAGGGGGACCTCCGGGTTCACGCCGCGAGCGGCCATCCACGTGGCCACGAATTCTGCGGTCGAGACCGCGACGAAGCCCTCGGCCGTCACCGGGGTCGAGACACCCGCGACCGGCATCGCCGTCAGCCCGCAGGGCTCACCGGCCTTCGCGCGGAGGACGTACTTCCCGGCGAGGTCGCGGTCCATGCGCAGCGGATGGGCGAAGCACACCGCGCCCCACGCGAACCAGTCCTCCAGCCCCAGCACCTCCCCCATCTCGCGCAGCCACGGGATCTGATCGGCATGCCACGCGAAGGGACCGTGCGGCCTGTGGGCGTACTCCGCCAGCAAGAGGCCCGCCTCCAGCGGCTCGAGCATCGGCGGCACATCCGTCAGCGACAGCGCATGCCCGACACCGCGCTCGCGGTGCAGGGCGTCGCCGAACTTGATGAGGGTGGTCAGGTCGTCGCGGTTGGCCTGGCGCTCCTCGCCCGTGCGGTGGTCCTCGTAAAGCTGCGCGACCTGCGTGCCGACCACCGGCAGCGAGGGAGCGCCGAGAGTCATTCGGTCCTCCGCGGCACCTGCGGGGCGGGCTTGCGGCCCGCCATGCTCTTCGCGAACGCCTTCCATGAACTCCGCGGTCAACTCGCGCGGGAAGTAGACGCGCTCGTCGGGGTAGCTGACCTCTGCGCCCATCGCCTCCATCCCCCGCATGAGTTCCTCGTTCTGACACAGCGCCCCGACCTCTTCGAGAATGGTCAGGACCGCGTCGGCCAGTGGCTCGATGTGCTCGTCCCTGATGATCGCGCGCTGGAACATGGCAGATGCCTCCCGTCTGGAGTCGTGGTTGGAATGAGGTTCACCCTTCGGGAGGAAATCCCCTTTTATCCTGGCGCCCGCTACACATTGCAAGGAGCGTATCAGAATCTAATGGGTTGACCCACAACGCGTCGGCAGGCCGGGCCTCACCCCCCTGCGATAAACGACATCGCTTCCCCCCCTCTCCCTGGCGATAGACGACATCGCGGGCGGGACGAGGGGGGAGGAACGGTAACTGCGTACCGCAAGAGGGAAGTATCGCCATCCATAACTCTTAATACGGACCCACATTGCAAGGACCCGCCCCTGCTTCTATCGAACCTCCCATCACCACCGACCAGGCCGCCTGGAGGCTGTCCCATGAAGCGCACGCTCATCGCTGTCATCGCGGTCGCGCTGCTCTCCCCCACTCTCGCCGGCGCGCAGGATTTCGACACTCATCCGCGCGTTATCGCCGGCTACACCGGCGCGTTCCTCGGCGACGAGGACGAGCGCTGGCGGGACTATCTGCCGCTGCTGGCCGAGCACGGCTTCACCGCCGTGGACTTGAAGCTCCATCCGAAGAACTTCCCGCTCGACGATGATGCCGCGATGCGCGAGTTCGTCCACGAGGTAGCGAATTCCGTCGATGAGGCGGGACTGGACTTCTACGTGTATCTGTATGACCGCGGCGCCAAGCGCGATCCGGAAAGCGACGCTCACCTCCCCGCGTTCATGGCAAAGGATGGGTCGGTCAACCCGAACATGTACTGTCTCTACTCGCCGGAGGTCTGGCTTGCGCTTTTCGAGCGCGTCTTCTGGATGGCCGAGCGTTCCAACGAGGTTCCCATCGCGGGCGTGAAGATCGACATCGAGCACCTGCAGAATTACCGGCCATGTGTGTGCGATTCGTGCTTCTACGGCTTCGCGCGGGAGTGTACCGTGGATGAGGGCCTGGTGATCGACTGGGACCGGGAGACGGTCGCGCCCGACCACCGCTGGGCGTGGATCGCCGAGCACGGTGGCGAGGAGGCATACATGGCCTACCTCGAATCGCGCGTGGACGAGGCCGCGAAGCAGTACGAGGCCCGCGCGCATGCGATCAACCCCGACCTGCAACTGGGCATGATGCCGGTCCGCGACTCACACCTGCACCGCCCCTGGATGACGCACCTGGCCACCGAGCGCGCGCCGGCGATCAACGACTCGTGGGCGATGTACGGAGGCCTCGGCTGGAGGGACGCGGTCGCCGAGGTCCAGCGGTTCGTGAAATCCCTCAACCCGCACAACCGTTTCGTGCCATGGTTCCGGCCGAATAACTACCGGCCCGAGGACATGGGCCGGCACGCCTTCGTCGCGGCGGTGCAGGCGGATGGGTACAACCTGTGGCAGCTCAATATGCTCCACCCCGACCAGCCGCGCTCGCACGTCGCGGCGTACTCGCTCCCGACCGATTACGAGGACCCGATGGCGTACTGGGAGGCGCTGGGCGAGGCGAACGTGCGGGTGAGCGAGTGGCTGGGCGATCCGCATGAGATCGAGTACGAGCCGATCGAGATGCTGGTGGAGCGCGCGGACACCGGGGGCGTGAGCATCCCGGACCTGCAGCCGATGTGGGAGGGGCCGTCCTCGATGCAGGAACCGCGACTTGCGACCGGCCTGCGCGGGGTCAACACGATCTACATCCATGTGAGCGACCCGGCGGAGCCGATTCGGGCGCTGATCCGTCACGTGGCGGGCGACCGGCGGCCGAAGCCGATCGCGTGGGCGCTGGCGGAGGGCCCCGACCGGCCAATCGCGGAGGGGCGGGTGGAGCCGGGCGAGACCGTGGACCTGTCGCTGGAGGTGGAGCGAGCGGGGGTGTACGCGCTGGTGATCCAGGCGCAGGAGGGCGGCGGCCCGTGGTATTCGGTGCGGGTACCCTCACATCCTTACGGAATCGACGCCTCCGGTGAGGCCTACTACTTCCGGCGCAGCCCGAAGCAGTACGTCTGGGTGCCGGAGGGCCTCGAGAGCTTTCGGGTCCGCGCGGAGACCGGCGGCCACAATCAGGAGATGCGGGTGCAGGTCTGGCGGCCCGATGGTGAGCGCACCCTCGACCATGTGGTGAACTCGGATGTGGCGCACCGGGAGACGCTGGAGGTGGCGGTGCCGGAGGGCATGTCGGGTGCGGTGTGGTCGCTGAAGGTCGGCGCACCGGAGGAGGTCGCGCCCACGCACTACTCGGAGAACTACTGGGTGCGGGTGATGGACGCCGAGCCGTGGCTGGCGGCGCGGCCGGGGGCGGTGCTGGGGCGGGAACGCTGATGTTCGTGCGCTCATCTGGCACCAGCAGACGCCGGACCGGAAAAAGCAATGGCGGACAGCATAGCAGGATGGACAGGATGAACAGGAGAGGACGATGGCGGCCGCATCTGGGCCTGCCGGGCGGGATACGTCTTTGCGGACGGTAAGGGCAGCGGTCTCACGCGCGCGGCGCCCTCAATCCCGAGGCGGAAGCGGGCTCCAATCGGCGGCAGGTGTGGTCGAACAAATGTTTCACGTGAAACATTGACCGATAACGCATTATACCGTTTTGCCAGCAAAAGGGCCCCGTGGTCGATAACGGTATTCCCAGGCAGTACGCCATATTCCAGAGATCGGGAGCGAGGCAAGCTCAGACGACGGGGAAAGAGTTTCTGGTGTCCACGTCCAGCCAGGTCGCCGAAGGTCCATTGGCGTCAGCGGTGTGGGGCCGCCGCAGTCCCGCCACCGGGTGGGAAAGCAGTTGCGCGTGGGCGGTCGTGCAGGCTCCGCCCAGGGCTCCACGCCGACCCGCAGGCCTTACATCATCACCGTACAGTCCAGATCAAGCGTCGCGTGCTCGACGGCTTCGGCAGTCTCGATCGCCACGAACGGCACCTCGTGATCGACCTCGACCCGCACGCTCACCGGCTCGGACGGCGTCGCGCAGATGTGCAGTTCGGCGGGACCGTTGCGGATGATAATGCAATCCTCGCGCACCCGCGCCTCGGCGTCCGGATCGTAGTGTAACAGCCACGTGAGTGTCGCGGGATGCGTGGGCTGCACCTCGTCGGCGATGCCAACAGTTGGCGACTCGCCGAGAGTAACCTCGAAGGCCCGGCGATGCAGCTTAAGGCCGTCCCTTTCTGCCCGCACTTCCACGGTCATGTACTTCCGATCGCCGAGATCCTCCAGCCGGGTGATTTCCGCCTGCTGCTCGAAGCCACCGGTCTGACCTTCCCCATCGACGAGAACGCAGTTGTGGCCGATGGTCTCTTTGCCGTAGGTGAACTGATAGTGCGTCCAGTAATCTTTCGAGTAGGTCGGGCAGCCCGGGTCCACGATGAGTCCGCGCCCCCCGGCGCGCAGCAGGAAGGTGCCGAGGTCGTAATGCGTGTGCGTCATCGCGTTGTTGCCCGCGCGCGCCGCCAGCAGGAAGCCGTCGGATTCGGTCAGGTCAGAGCGCAGGATGCCCCAGCCGGCGCCATGGAATGCGCGCGAAGGCTGAAGGTCGGCGGGTGGCTCGGCCGACAGGTCCGGGTCGTGCCAGATAAACGCCAGCGGGCTGTCGGACTGCAGGCGGTCGGCGAGCCACTGCAGATGCGGATCCTCGAAGAGGCGGGCCAGGCACCGCAGAGGCGCCTCCATCCGCGAGGCCTCCTGCACGTGGGTGTCTCCGAAGTTGACGACGTATTTGTCGCCCTGGACGCAGTAGAGCGGGAAGTAGCCGGTTCGGGAGAGGTTCGGAAGGCCGGCGTGGCGGCACTTCGGGATCTCGTGCAGCCTGTCTGCGTGGCGCCATCGGAGGGTCGGAGGCAGATCATCAGCGCGGAGCCGAAGTGCCTCCATGAGCGGCAACGCGTGTTCCATCCCGAAGGCCCAGTAGTTGCCACCCTCGTTGGTGCTGCCATCGTCATTCACCCATGTGAGGTAGCGGCGCAGGTGATAGACGCAGCGTTCGAGGATGTACTCGTGAAAGGGCTCGCGATCGATGAGCAGCAACGACATCAGGCCCGCGCCACTGACCATGACCGCGACCCAGTTATTCACATTGTCGCGGAAGAATGAGAGCGGTGCGTCCATGTCGTGGAGCAGTGGCTCAACGGCCTTCTTCCGATGGTGATCGGCGATGCGGTCGATCTCGTTGTCATCGACGGCCGCGGCGCACCAGTCGAGGTAGTGTGCCAGCGACTGTGTAACGACCCCGGTCATCAGTCCGTATCTGCGGCCGAGATCGAGGTGGACGGGATCGCACCAGCAGTCCCATTCGAGGATCGCGTCCACGCTTGCTTTCGCGCGGTGATGGAAGTCATCCTCACCGGTCAGAAGGAATGCGAGTGCGCAGCGCTGGATGGTGTCCATGCGGCGGCTGGCGCTCCCCAGGTGGGCGCCCCAGAGACTTTCGGGATCAGGCTGGGGGACCGGCTGCTCGAGGCATTCGCGCGCCGAGGCGATGATGCGCTCGCGCCTCTCCCCCATCGCACCATCGGCTGCGCGGAGTCGCTCGAGTTGAGCGTCGGTCACCAACAGGTTGCGTTGAATCATGATGCACTCCCGTCAGTCTGAGGACCGTTCGGTTTCATCGGGCCGGAGGCGCCACTCATCATTTAAAGATGAGGTAGCCGGAGACGATACCGGTGACAGCGCTGAGTATGCGCTCAAAGGTGTCGGGTTTGTTGACGTCGCGGAAGATGTAGTCCGAGGGCACCAGGATGATGTCTCCGGGCTTGATGTCGGCATCCAGACCCTCGGGAGTAACTTCGCCATTCGCGCGGATGACGACCGTGCGCTGCTTCCTGGCATCCGGTGTCAGATCACCGGACTGGTCGATGTAATCGGAGGAATCGAGGCCCTCACGGTATGGAATGGCGCCGGGCCTGACAACCGCGCCCATGACGGTGACGGTCGTCGGTTTCGTCGGAGCGACGATGACATCGCCCGGTGCAAGCGGGAAGTCGCCCTCTCGCCCGTCAGTGGCGATGAGTGTCTCACCATCGATCGGCACCGCGCGCGCCCAGCGGTTTTCCCGGAGTCGGCGAGGCGGGATGATCACAGTGTCGGCACCTTTGGACAGTGCTGCCGAGAGGCCCTGTGAGATCTGCGCGGCGGTACCTGCACTGCGCTGCTCATCGCCCTCGACAGTGCTCGCGGCAAGTTCGCGGTTGAAATGCGCGATCATCTGCCGCAGGTCATTTTGCTGTTCGTCGGCGATGATCTCCTCGCGCAGCCGGTAGAGCACAAGGCCGTGGGGGTTCGCGTCTGACAGCAGGCCGCCGGCGCGCTCGATGAGCTTATACACGGTGTCCGCCCTGTCGGCGGTCCCCATCAGCGCATATGTGCCGGGCCGGGCGACGCGACCGCGGATGGTCACCGAAGGCGGACTTGCTATCAGATTGCCGGTGCCAAGCACCGCGACGAGATCGTTGTCGCCCAGTACCGGATCCGGCTCGACAGTGAAGGTGTCGCCCTCACGGCGCAGCATCAGGTAGGTGGGCTCGACTTCGTCCATGGCTCCACCGGGCGTGTACTCAACCTGCTCGCCGGCATTCTCGGTCAGGCCGCCGGCGGCCAGGATCGCGTCGGACACGCGCATGCTCTCGGGTCGTGGGTACCAGCCGGTTTCGCGGACCATGCCGGTCACGTGGATCTCGCTGACCTCGGCGACCTCGCTGCGGTGCAGCACCTGCAGGGTGTCGCCGCGCTTGAGGAGCAGGTCGTCCTCCGGATCGCGCTGCAGAGCCGCGGCGAGATCAACCGGGATGAGCTTCTGACGCTGGTTTTCGCCGATGCGCAGGAGGTTCGCGCGGGTGGTGTAGGCTCCCTCGATGAGGCCGCCGGCCTGCTTGATGAGGTCCGAAACGCGGATGCCCTCCGTCCAGATGATATCGCCCGGCTGTCGAACCGGGCCCTTAACGGAGACGCGTCGCGGTGCCTCGACATCCTCCTCGGACAACACCACGAGGCGGTCGCCCGGTGACAGTGGTTGGTTCTCGGATGGCGTGCCGCGCAGCGCGGCCCGCAGATCCACCGTACTCATCTCGTAATCGAGGTCTTCGTTGAGGCGCCACAGGTAGGCCTGTTCCATGTGCGCGTCCATCGTGAGGCCCTGGGCGGCGCTGATAAGCCCGCTGATGGTCATGCCCTCGCGGTGTTGATAGCTTCCGGGCCTGCGCACAGGTCCCATGATGTCGATGACGTTACGGGCCTCTTCCAGCACCGACGGGATGACCACAAGGTCGCCGCCGTGAAGCTGGAATTGCTCATGATCTGCGCTGGACAGATCCACGTTCAGCAATTCGCGCTCGCCTTCGGGATCGATGCGCCAGATCCTCACGGTGGGTTTGTAGGCGGTCGCGGCGAGTCCGCCGGCCATCTCGATCAGACCGGGCAATGTGGCGCCGGGGGTCATCTCATACCGCGCCGGTCGCTGGATCTGGCCGGTGATGCCGACGGTGGGTCCGGCGGGCCCGACGAAGACGGTGTCCTCGGGCGCCAGAGGGAGGTCGCCGGCGGGGTCGCCCTCGAGAAGATAGTCATACAGGTCGATCTGCGTGGGTGGCGTACCGTCGCCGCGGATCAACTTGATGTGGCGCAGGCTGCCGATGTCGCTGGGGCCGCCGGCTGCGTAGAGGGCGCTGAAGACGGTGGGGGCACCGCTGAGGCGGTATTTGCCGGGCCGGGTGACATCGCCGGTGACCCGGACTTCGATCACCCTCGTGCGGGCCATGCCGACCTGCACATTGGCGCGATCGAAGAACTCGGCGAACCTGGCCTTGAGCATGGTGCGGACCTCAGCCAGCGACTCGCCGGCGACATTCTGTGCGCCGAGCAGGTCGAGGTAGATGTTGCCGTCGGTATCTACGGTCGGCGTGGCGTCGATGTGTTCGACCGCGTCCGTCCACACGCGGACGGCAAGCTCATCACCGGGGCCGATGATATATCCGGGCGGGACGGCTTCGCCGCGAGTTTTGCGCCCCTGCCGGCTTTTGGAAGACGGTTGGTCCTCATCTTCCCTGTCTTCCTCGTCTTTGGTGTCTGCCCCCTCGCCGAACACGTTCATGCCGAACCGCGGGAGTTCGGCAAAACGCTCGCTGGGGGTCCCGCGGGCTGCTCTGGTCTGGTCGGAGGCGTCGCGAGCATCCGTCTGATCGTACGGTGTTTGCCTTCGGAGACGGACGGATTCGCTGTCGGAGTAGACGGTCGTTCCCGTGGACGCATCAGCCCCGTACTCATCGCGGGTATGGCCGCTGTCGAAGTGCCACAGTGACGGGTACTCGGTGTCCCGGCGGTTCAACTGCACCACACGCAGGTCCGAGGTCGGTCCCGGTGTCCGATGGTCTGCAGCCACGAGCGTCAGCGACCGAGCGCCGGGAAGGTCATCAGCGATGGCAACAGTGCAATCGGGATGGCTCCCGGGAAGCTCCGTCGCCCCAACATGTAATGAGGTGAGCAGAAACGCGATGATGCAGATACTCAGCAGCGTGGTAACTGTGGTACGTCCCCGTGATCTGTTCGTCATCTATGATCCCTCTGCCGTGTGGATATCCATCAGGTGGTGCGCGGCCCGGCCCCGTCCGGCGATATCGGGTGCAAGCATGACGGCTTCGCGTAGCCGGGATTGTACCAGCACGGCTTGCGAAGCGTCAACTTGCCGCACATGTGCAAAAGCGCGACTTTCCCGGACGGATCAGTCGCGCCGCAGGTCGTCCGCCGCCGCCTGGAGGTCATCGAGCCCATGGCGGATGGCGAAGTCCGCAATCGCCGACTTACTTGTCTTCACATCGTATTCCGTCAGGAGGCGGAACTTGACCTCCTCGAGCATGTGCGCAACCGGCTCAGTCAGGTAGAGGGTCACCGCTTCCTTGGGTCCCTCCTGCGCGGGCGGCCGCCCGATGCGCGAGTTGTCTGAGTTCGCGCCATCGGAGGAAGTTTCCTTCTCCCGCGTGGCCTGCTGCGGCGGAGGATCGTTACGCCGAGGTTGCTCCATCGACCTGGCGAGCACCTCGCCATCAGTGCCGCGCTCAGGCTGCTTTTCGGGTTCTTCGTCCGGCTCATCTTCAGGCTGCCCATCATCCGAGGTGACATCGAAGAATACGTCCTCGGGGATCTCCGGTCGCTTACGCACGGTCGATCACCTCCTGAGCAAGTTCGCGGTAGGCTTCGGCGCCGCGGCTGTCGGGCCGAAGATGCACCAGCGGTGTGCTGGCGACGGTCGCGTAATCGAAGGCGACAGTTCGCGGAATTACCGTGTCGAACACCTGGTCGCCGAAATGCTCCTTCAGACGGTTGGATACCTCTTCGGCGTGAACCGTTCGCGCATCGTACATGGTTAGTAAAAGTCCCAGGATCTCGAGGTCAGAGTTGGCGCGGTTGCGGACGCCCTCGACGGTGCGCAGAAGCTGCTGGAGCCCTTTCATCGCGAGGAACGCGCACTGGACCGGGATCAGCAGTTCATCCGCGGCGGTGAGAGCGTTGATCGTAAGAAAGCCCAGGCTCGGCGGGGTGTCGATGAGCACGATTGTGCCCTCGGCAACGCCATCGAGCTTGTCCGCAAGGCGCGACTGACGTCGC
Organism: uncultured Armatimonadia bacterium; assembly: GCA_964484945.1. Lineage (GTDB taxonomy): Bacteria > Armatimonadota > Zipacnadia > Zipacnadales > UBA5352 > UBA5352. Next base: position 45,810 of record CAZAHB010000002.1, read on the forward strand.
TCGGCCCCGGCGAGTTTCGCCTCCGCAGCGGCGAGGGCGTACTCGGCAGGGGCTACGAGCAGGTTCTCGAAGGGTGTGGGCTGGACGATCTCGCGCAGGTCCACGTCAGGTGAGAGCAGAAGATCGTGGGTGCTCAGCTCAACCTCGTCGGCGCCGGAGATGCCGGTGAGATTGGCCTGGGGGTCGAGGTCGATGAGGATGACCCTCTCCCCCATTTCGGCGAGGGCGGCGCCGAGGTTGAGGACACTGGCTGTCTTACCAACCCCGCCTTTCTGGTTGGCAACGGCGATGGCGCGCATGGCATATCCTCCCTTGATGATGCCGGCGGCAGCCGGCGTGCTGCGATCATTGCCACAGCCTGACGATCGACGCCATCTTAGCAGCATAGCGTCATGCCGTCAAACAGCTTCCCTGTTATAGTTGTACAGCGTTATGCTGTCAGGCCATGAACGAAGTAAGGGGTTAAGACATTAAAACAGGGATCGGATGGGCCTGCGCATTATGCTGTTATAACATGGAAAGACGGCGTATAGCAGCAGAAAGACGCGTCATGGCATATGGCGCGATTTAGAGGAATAATGTTTTAACAGCATAAGTGCACGATGGCGAATGGTCGGGCTGAGAACCGCACCTGCTGGCAAGAGTAGAAAACGAGAAAACAGCAAAACGGTAGAACCCGATAACAGTACAACAGCAGAAGCTTAAAAGGCAAAAACGAGGGCTCGTTAGAGAGGGATAAGCCGGGCGGTGGCGGAGTAGAAGGGATGGAGGGTTTGTATCAAAAGTCTAATGATTGTCTTCTGCCGTGCTGCGGCTGCCGGGCCTCACCCCCCTGCGATAAACGACATCGCTTTCCCCCCTCTCCCTTGTCCCGCCGAAACGGCAGGCGGGACTGGCGGGACGAGGGGGGAGGAACGACAACTGCGTCCCTGCAACAGGGAATTATCGCTATCCTTAACTCTTGATACGGACCCCGGGGATGGAGGCGGCATTGGGGCGCGAGTGGAAGAATGGAGTGCACGAGTGAAGACGGGTGGATCGGATGCGGGGTTGGTGAGTCGAGTGAAGATCGACAGAATTCTCAGTCTGGACGGGGCGGGGGCATACCCGGGGCGCGGTACGATTGACATGGTGATGTACCTGGGGTGCTTCCGAGGGTCGGTCGTGCGGCTGTGGGTCTTTACGGATGCCGAAAGTCCGGTAGTGCGTATCGATGAGCACCAGTTCGAGGTGGTGGGAGACGCGGGAGAGCGCGAAGGCGGGATGCGGTGGCTGGATCTGGGCGTGACGGATGGACTGGATGCGCGGTTCGGACAGTTGCGGATCGAAGGCATGACGATGCGCCAGGCGCAGAATGCGAGGCTGTTGATCACGCGGGATGTGGACCTGGAGGTCGAGGGATCGCTGGGGGATGCCGAGGAGGCTGTGTTCGGGATACGTCGGTGCAACGCCGGGCATACGACCCTCAGTCCGCAGCGCGTGGAGGTGGGGGAGAGCGCGTCATTTGAGGGCACATACACTGCAGGCGCTGAGGGACTTCCCGCTGGCGCGCGAGTTCGTTTCGCGGTGCCCCGGGCCTTCTCCCGGCCGCAGATGGATGACGCGGAGACGCCCGGATACACCTCCGTGCAGGGCGTCGGGCCGGGCGGGGAAGAGGTAGACGTGCGGGTGGAGTCGGCCGATCTCTCCGAGGATGGGCACGAGGAAGTTGACATCATCTGCCTGCTGCCGGAGGGTATAGGAGCCGGTGGGCGCGTGATTGTGCGGTATGAGACGGCGGAGATGTACATCTTCCCGTGGCAGCGCGATGCGGTTGAGCGGCCGATGTGGTTTGCGCACCTGGCACCGCTGGCGGCGGCCGTGGCGGTGGATGAGCGGAGGCGCTGGGTGGAGCTGTTGCCGGAAAACAGTCACGTGTTCGAGACGGTGCACGGGCCGGCCGAGCGCCTGCACCTGATGCTGCCGGGGCAGGTGCATGCGGGCGAGGAGGTCTCGCTGCAGGGGATCTTCACCGACCGGTTCCGCAATGTGCCGGACGCGCGCGGGATCCCGTCGCGCGTGCGACTTACGATCGAGGACGAAGCGGGGGAGAGGGGCATGGGAACACCGCGCGGGAGGTTCACTGCCCCGCATCGCTTCACGATGCCCCTGGGGCGAATGGACCCGGGTCTGTATCGGATCCGCGCATGGGACGCCGACACCGGTGATCTGCTCGCCCGGAGCAATCCGATGCGGGTGCTGAATGAGGATGATGAGCGACTGAATGTGTACTGGGGGGAGATCCACGGGCACACGGAGATGAGCGATGGCAGCGGCGGGTTCGAGGCGATGTTCCGCCACGCCCGTGACGAGGGCGCCCAGGATTTCGCTGCAGCCGCCGATCACGCCTGCTACTTCACCGACAACGAGTGGGAGTGGATGCAGGATGTGGTGAACTCATTCAACGAGCGCGGGACGTTCGTGGCCTTACTGGGCTATGAGTGGGCCGGCAAGCAGGGCCATCGGTGTATTTATGCGCGGGGTCGAAGCATGCGGTTGTTTCGGGGGATGTGCGAGGGAGAGGACACGCTGGACGTGGTCTACGATCACTTCCACGACGATGATACTGTTGTGGCGGGGCCGCACCATACGGGCGCGAACGGCCGGATGCAGGTCCACGATCCGACGATTGAGCGGTTCATCGAGATCTACTCCATGTGGGGCGCGAGTGACCGTATCGGCTCACCGAAGGCGCCGTTGTTTCCGGGGAAGCACCCGTTGCCGGCGCACCAGTGGCTGAATGAGGGCGCGAAACTTGGCTTCACGGGTGGGGGAGACTGCCATGAGGGGAAGAGCGGATGGTCTCCGGAGGATCCTGACGGGCAGGGCACGGCGCTTCACGGCTTTGCGCGGCAGTTGCGCTACCGCTGCGGGATGACCGCCGCACTGATGCCACAGTTGCGCCGGCGGCATCTGATCGAGGCCCTGCGGGAGCGGAAGACGTGGGCCACGACGGGAGCGCGGATTCTGCTGGAGTTCGAGGCCTCCGGCGTGCAGATGGGTGATGAGGGGGCAGCGGATACGATCGAGGTGAACGCGACGGTTCACGGCGCCGAAGCCCTGCGGCGGCTGGAGATTATCCGCGACGGCGAGGTGGTCTGGACCGAGGAGATCGAGGGGCTGGACGCGGAGCTTCAGTGGACCGACCCGGAGCCGGTGGGGGAGAGGACGACCTGGCTTTACCTGCACGTGATCCAGCGAGACGGCGAGGAGGCGTGGTCCTCGCCGATCTGGTTGACCGCCGGTGACCAGTGAACCTTCGCCTGGGCTCGTGCTTGACCGATCACCGTGTGGCATGTTGTATTGGTCCCAGAGCAGGGCGCCCGCACGGCGGCGCAGTGTGGAACAAGGGGCCGGTCACGGCGCGTTAGGACCGGTGAACGGTGTCTTCGACATCGGAGTGTGAGGTTCGGAGCACGCGGATAATGAGGTGCAATGGATGAGCACAAAGTGGAAGACCGTGCTGATTATCGTGTCTCTTCTGGCGATCATCGGCCTTTTCAACAAGTATGTTCTGAAGATGGATCCCTCGCAGCTTGCGGCGAGGGGTGTAGGGAAGGACCCGCACGCACAACAGCATGAGGAGGAGGATCCGGGGGAGCAGGCCAGGGCGATAGCCGAGCAGATGGAAAAGCAGAAACAGATCGTCAAGCCCATCGGGCCTGAGGATGCCGAGGTGACGATCACGGTCCTGTGGCGGGACATGAGTGATCTGGAGAAAGCTCTTCGGCCGATGATGGAACATGTTGCATCCACGTATGAGGGACATGTGCGCGTGGAGTTTCCCGATCCGAAATCTGATGAGTACAGGCGGCTGGTCACGGACGTGACGAAGGGGGTTGGCTCCGGATTGGTGATCAACGGGGAGATGATCAAGGAGGTCCCCGACGCGCCGCTGGGGATGATTGCGTTCAGCGGCTCCCCGACCTTTGAGGAGTGGGGTGTGGATGAGGTGCGGCTGGCGGTGGAGCACGAGCTGATGGAAGCCGGCGTGGAGTTCACACCGAAGCAAGAGCACGACCATAGTGCTCCCTCCGGCCCCGCTCAGTCGCCACGCGCGGGGGATTCCCACGCCGGGCATGGCCACTGATCGGCGAGGGCCACCATCCATTCGCACGACAATGACGCGACTTTCAGCGGGCGAGGGTCCGGCGGGCCTTCGCCCGGCGCGAGCCACAAGGGCCGCATTCTGTCCGATCAAACGTAGAGACAGCTTATCAGGGAGAGATTATCGTGCGTAAGTCAGCAGGGCTGGTCGCAGCAGCAGCACTTCTCGGGATTGTGTTCGCCGCGAGCGCATGCAGCGCGGAGTTGACGCGTCACGACCTGGGGCGAACGGTCAAGTTCAAGGTCCTGGTGGACAAGGTCATGCAGCCGGAAGCGGGATGGCACACCGAACAGTGGATGGTACAGGAGGCGGCCGCAGCCGGCTTTAATGTCTTCTGCCCGCGGCGCGCCCGGGACCTGGAGGAAGTTCGCAAGGTGACGCAATGGTGTGAACAGGAGGGTATGCTGCACATCCCGTGGATGCGCGGGACGCTGAATGCCTCGCTCGATGACGAGGCGGCCGATGGCAAACGACTGGTCTGGGCGTCGGGGCTGGAAAGCTCGCTGTGGAGCCCCAACTCGGATGAGTTCTGGGAGTGGACCAACGAGAAGATTCTGTCCTACGCGAAGATCAGCGCGGAGATGCCGACACTTTTCGGCGTGTTCCTCGATTACGAGAACTACGCAGAGGGCTCGAACTGCTACCGGCTTTCGTATGATGATATCATCATGGGCAAGTTCGCCGAGGCGCAGGGCATCGAGCTTCCCGAACTTGCGCTGGATGAGCGCGCGCAGTGGCTGAAGGATCAGGGCCTGCACGATGCGTTCGAGGCCTTCCAGGTCGCGCACTGGCGCGAGCGCTGCCGGACACTGCGGGAGGCCGTTGACGAGATCGACCCGGAGTTCATGTTCATGATCTACCCCGCGCCGGGGACGAAGTTCATGACAGAGGCATGCTACCCGGAGTGGGCCACCGAGCAGGCGCCGCTGATTCTGGCGGATGCAAGTACGTATGGCCGCGCAGCGGTCCTGCCGCATAAGCAGGCGCTGAGGGCAAATCGCAACAAGCTCGTGGAGCGGCAGGAGTCTGCGATGGAGATGGGGGAGAACCTGCTTTACACCGGCGGGATCGACCCTGTGGTCAAGGGCGCGGACCCGGAGTTTTCGGGCCGCAACGCGGCGATGATCATGCACGTCACCGACGGCTACTGGATCTTCTACGAGGGCCCCGAATATGAGGGCACGCACCCGGACTACTTCAAGTGGTTCGCGCGGGCGCATGAGGCGGCGGAGGACGAGAACTGGGACTGGGCGTGGGAGGAGCGCCAGACGCCCGACACCTACGGACTGGACGATTTGCAGATCGAGCACCCGGACAGGAAACAGCTTATCGTCTATGGCGCGAAGAAGCCGTTCCTGGCGACACTGCGCGCGAATGATGAGTACGAGGTCCACGAGATGGCCGGCGCGTCGCTGAGCTACTTCGAGGCGGCCGATGTGGTGATCCTGCAGAACTTCAACGAGTCGCTCGATCGCGATGCACCGTTTGTGCAGATGCTGCAGGCTTACGTGGATCAGGGCGGCGGGCTGATGCTGGCGCACGATACCGCGTGGTTCATGGCGAGTCCCTTCCCGGAGATCGCGAAACGGGGCTACCCGACGCAGAAGGTCGAGGCCGAGCGGCACGTGGCGGAGGTGGACCTGGTCATCGGGGATGTGCACCATCCGGCACTGCGCGGGGTCGAGGCCGGGACGACCTTCTATCCGGAGTTCCGCGACCACATGATCTTCCGCCCCGGTGAGTACGGCACAACGCTGGTGCGGAACGTGTTCGATGACCCGGTGTACGTTGCCGGCGAGGCGGGGCAGGGGCGCGTGATCTTCGCGGGCTCCTACTTCGGCTACAGCAACCAGCTTGAAGGCGCCGAACGCGAACTTCTGTGGGCGAATCTCGACTGGCTGGCCGGTGAGGGGCCGAGCTACGGGCGGCCAATCATGATGGACCGGGATGAGGGCCCGCACCCGGCGGTGAAGTGGAGCGATCGGCCGGGATTCGAATAGCGACGAGCTGCGAGCGACGAGCGACAAGCAAACGACAAAGGCAACGGCATCGCTCGGGGATGGGCGGTGCCGTTGTCGTTGGAGAGGCCGGCCCCCGTGCCGGCCTGTGCCGTTCGTCGTCGAGCCGTTTGGAGAGAGCGGGGCTACGACCCCGCCCGGCCGCTGTCCCGGACGGGGAATTTTTCACACGGGAGGGAACACGCAAGCTGCTTCGCCGCCTGAAGAGACTGCGAGACATAGTTGCCCATGGTGAGCTTCTCGGTCAGGATGATAGTGCAGAGCTGACAGAGTTGCGAGGCACCCTGCTGCAAAATGGTTTTCTTCAGCGGTACTTCGAGGCACTGTTGGGATCATCATAGCGCGGGCTCGGACGGAGCGACGCTGCGCTGCGTGCAGGTTGTTGGCCCTTCCAGACGATTGGGCAACAGCAGCGACAACGGCAAAAGGACCGGGCGGGGTCGTAGCGACCCTGTGGGGTTACCTCTTCAAGAGGGCTGAGCAATGGAACCAAGGCTCCGCCGGGGCGATCGCAGGGAATCGCGAGGCCGCGGGAGGCAGTGTAATGCCTCCCCTCCAGACGGCTGAGCGAACGGCGCGCGGGTCCCGCCCGTGGGCGGGATGCCACGTAACGGCAACGACGTTAACTCATCGCCATCCCCGCGACCTCGAGTATGACCGCTTCCGCGATGGCCTTCGTGGTCTCGCAGGACGTGCGGGCAGTCGCGTCTCCGCTGGCAAGGAAATCCGCGCCGATACAGCCGCTGCACAGAGGGGCCGCCCAGCACTGCGAACACTCAGAATGCGCGTCCCTGTCACACGCGTTGACCACCGGCGCGACCTCCGACAGGCGCTCGTCGGTGATGCGACCGTCCTCGGTGAACCGCGCCACGCGGAAGTCGTCCTCGCCCGCGAACATGAAGCACGGGTACAGGTATCCCTCCGGGTCGATCGCCATCGTGCCTGAGCCGGCGGGGCAGTAGGCCGCGATCGGCTCACGGGTGCGCAGGGCGTCCATCACCCGCCAGGAGAAGCTGTTCGCGCGGGCGCGGCCCTCGATGAGCTGCTGCACCGAGTACCGCGCGGCCTCCGCGTACACCTCGGCCTTCACCTCGTCGGGGAGGTAGAGCGCGCTGCCCTCGGGCGCGGATACGTGGGCGATGTGCGTGACGCCGCGGTCGTAGCGCTCGGAGAAGAAGTCGATGAGGTCCACCACCGAGATGCCCTGCTCGAGGTGCTCGGGGGTGTACGTGCACTCGAAGTCCACCGCGATGTCGCCTGCGTCGAGGCAGCGGCGGGCGAACTCGTCGGCGGCCTCGAAGCTACCCTCCCCGCGCAGCGCGTCATGCACCTGCGGCGGGCCGTCGATGCTGATCGTGGCTGAGATGTCGTAGCGCCGCATCATCTCCATGGGGCCCTCGCCGCCGAGCACTCCGTTCGTGACCATCGCGAAGCGCGGAAGTTCGTCGATGTGCCCCTCATCGCGGAGGGCCCTGCAGTACTCGCACACCTGGAACATCAGCTTCGGATTCAGGAGCGGCTCGCCGCCGAAGAACTGGATCGTGCGCACGCCGCCGAAGTTGCCCACCGCCCAGTTGATCGCGGTCATGGCGATCTCGCGCGGCATGTCATCGCGGGGGCGGCCGTAGCAGCCACCGTCGGCGTAGCAGTACACGCAGCGGAGGTTGCAGTCGTGGGTGACGTGCAGCACCAGGCGGTTGAGGCGCCCGTCCTCGCAATCGCAGTTGTCGCGCGAGGCTGCGCCGGGGTCCTCGGGAAGGTCTGCAAGCTGCGAGACAGCTTCTTCCGGACACTGCTCCGCGCAGGAAAGGTCCTCGCACGCGTCAGGATCGGCCTCAGTGATTTGCGGCAGGTCAGGGAGGGGGTTGCCCGCCTGCAGTGCCGCCAGCGTCTCCTCGTGCAATCCGAGCGCGAGCATAGTATCTGGCAGGAAGACCGCGTGGCGGTCGCCGTCCGATATGAGGTGTGCGGATGGGCGCGTGTTCAAGGCTTCCGGAGCGCTCCTTCGTCATGCCCATAACGGATGGAACGGGAGTGGGCAATCGGCAATTGGGAATTACGGCAAATGCATACGACACGGCGACGGGCAGGATGCCCGTCCTGCAAACGGCTGCATCGGAAGCAACAGCGGCAACGAAATGCCGGCGATCGCCGGGCTCTTCAGCCCTCGCGCTCGAAGGGACCGCCGAGATCGGTGTCAAAAGCCTTGTCCGCGTTGCGCATCGCGGCGGAGAGGCGCTTCATGGAGAGGCCCTTGAATTTGATGCCCTTCGTGGCCACGCCCTCGCGGTCGAAGCTGGTCTGCTTCAGGCCGGTGGCAGGACAGCCGCCGCCGCAGATGATCCCCGCGGCATCGACGCCCGGGCAGCCCTGACCGCAATCGCCGCCACAGGCGAAGCCTCCCGTGATCGCGGACATGCAGCCACTGCCGCAGCCCGTTCCACAGCCGTTGCCACAGCCGTTGCCAAGGGCGCGGGGGCCGCCACCCTGATCGGGCGTCACGCCCTGCTCGCGGATGGCGTCCATCCCCGCGCCGAGGGTGCCGAAGAGCCTCGCGAGATTATTGCCGAGATTCGGCGCCTCCTTGAAGCGCTGGCGGAGCTGGAGGATGATCACACCGGCCAGCCAGTCGGCGTGGTTCTGGTCGGCGAATACCTCCGCCCACGATTCCGCGGGTGCGTTGGTGTCGGTGTATGCGGCGATCTGTTCATAAGCTTCCCTGTATTCCTCCACGCCGGCGACGTTCGCGCTTTCGGGAAGCTCCATCGGGATGTTCTCGACTGTCGGTTTCATCCGCTCCTGTGGTCCGGTGCGGATATCGCGCTGCGCGTCCGCAACGGAAGTCAGTCCGGCAATGGCGGCGAGTGCGCCACCGCCGACCATCCCGGCCTGTTTGAGGAACTCGCGTCGGTCCGTCGTCTCGTCAGGTTCGTCAGTTGTCTCGTCTGTGCGCACGTCTTCCTCCACGGTTCTTCCTCCTCAGGTGCGCTGATGCGGCAAAATGACGACGAACGACCTGGTGAGGGGCGGTAGCAATCTCAGCGACCGAACACCTCGCTATACGCACGGTCTGCGTTGCGCATGGCCGCGCTCGTAGCCCGCATGTCGAGACCTTTGAGTCTTACGTCCTTAAGCGCAATTCCTTCGCGGTCGAAGCTTACCTGTTTGAGGCCGGTGGCATCGCATCCTCCACCGCACATCAGGCCCGCGGCCTCGGCGCCGTTGCAGCCCTGGCCGCAACCATCGCCGCAGATGAAGCCGCTTGCGACCGCGGACATGCAGCCTGTTCCACAGCCATTGCCACAGCCGGTGCCGCAACCGTTGCCGAGGGCCCGAACGTCCGCTATGAATCCGCCGCGACTTTCGCGCGAACCGGTGCCCGTCGCATGAGGGCCGCCACCGGCGCCCGCCCCCGTGCTGACTCGGTCACCCGGCATGACGCTCTCCATACCCGCCGCGAGTGTGCTGAAGAGCACGACGAGGTTTCTGCCGACATTCGGGGATTCTTTGAAGCGCTGACGCATCTCCAGGATCGCCACTCCGCCGACACGGTCCGGGGGGGACATGTTGGCCATGGTCTCAGCCCACGACGGTGCCGGGCCCTGTGTGTCTGTGTACTCCTTGATTCTCGCGAACGCCTTCTTGAATTCTTCCACACTTGCTACGTCCGGCGCCTTGATGAAGTTCTCCGGGATGCGTGGCTTCATGCGGCTCTCCGGCAGCGTCCGGATGTCGCCCTGTGCGTCCGCCGCTGAAGCCAGTCCGGCGAGTGTCGCAAGGGCTCCTCCGCCGACCATCCCGGCCTGTTTGAGAAACTCGCGTCGGTCCGTCTGATCGTGGGTTTCGTCAGTGGCTTCTTCTTCGTGCGTATCCCTGCCCATGTGTCTTCCTCCTCAGAAGCGCGATTGGCCTGTCGAAAATGCACCATCTGAGTTAACTTTACGGGCTCATCGAATTCCTCCTGCCGGGAATCAATATCCGGTGTTTGCAGGGAGGCAATGAGCATGGTCATTCGCGAGTTCATTCACCAATAATTAACATCAAAAGACTGTTCCACGAATTGTCTTTCGGTTAGACTAATTTAATTGACAGGAAGAGCTTACCAATCGACAGGAGGGCGCAGTCCATGAGGCGACGAGGGTTTACCCTAATCGAATTGCTGGTTGTGATTGCGATTATCGCGATCCTGGCCGCAATCCTGTTCCCGGTTTTCGCCCGGGCGCGGGAGAAGGCCCGACAATCGAGTTGTTCGAGTAACGTCAAGCAGATTTGTCTGGCGGTGCACATGTACGTCCAGGACTACGATGAGAGGATGCCCATGGCGGTTGCCGGTGTTCCGCCGGCGATCTGGACATTCGAGGAGCTGCTCAATCCGTACATCAAGAACGAGCAGCTCTGGGACTGCCCCAGCAAGCCGCGGTCGGTAGACCTGTCGCAGCTTGGAAAGCCTAATGTGAGCTACATGGTCGATGTCGGTACACCATTCCCGTCAGGATCGAGCACAGGTCGCCTGTTCGGCGCACCGGCGGCAGGGACGTCCTCATGCAGCCTGGCCCAGATCGAGCAGCCGGCCACTACTCCGATCATGTGTGATGCAGAGGGCTCTGTAGATGCCTCCTTCACAATCGACATCAGCGAGGCTCCGCGGCATAATGACGGCTGCAACTACGGCTTTGCGGACGGTCACGTAAAGTGGGATCGACCCGAGAAGATTGATATCAGACTGGAGTAGCAGGTCGGGAAGGGGACCCTGAAAAGGCAACGACGACGGCGCCCCTCCCCTGCGATAGACGACATCGCTGGCGGGACGAGGGGGGAGGAACGGCAACTGCGTACTGCAAGAGGGAATTATCGCTACTATTGACTTTTGATACGGACCCGCTGTGAAGGTCCATGCGAGGTCTCCGGCGCAAGAAGCTACTGCGCTGGAGACCTTTTCTATTGAGAGGGGCCTGCCCCGATGACCCACCGGAGAGCCGCCTGTGTCGCCGTGCTCGCGCTTGCAGCGACTTTGTGCGCCGCACAGCAGCCCCCTGAAGAGGGCTTACTCTTCCATCTGTCCTTCGACAACCGCGACGTGGCGGCCGAGTACGCTCAGGGCAGCGCGCAGTCTACGACCTTCACCGAGAGCCTCGAATTACGTGGCGTCGAAGGCATCCACGAGTACGGCTTTCAGATCGCCGAGGACGAGCGGCTGGACTACGACCTCGCCAGTAACTTCCACCTGCCGAAAGGCACTGCTTCGATGTGGATCAAGCCCGTCAACTGGAAGGGCCGTAACGACCGTTTCGAGGTCTTTCTCGACATTCGCTCCCCGCAGCACCTGTGGCGGATCTACAAGTACTCCCAGCCCAATCACCTTTTCGCCTACCTCAAGCCGGGCGGCGGCGAAGCCGCCATCGCGCGCACCTCCGCGGAGGACTGGCGGCCCGGCGACTGGCATCACATCGCGGTTTCGTGGACCGGGGAGTTCGTGCGCCTGTACCTCGACGGACAGCTTAAGCACGAGAAGACCATCGAGCCTCCGATGGACCTTCCAAACGTGAACGAGGGCTCGATCATTGTCACGCCGCCGAAGCTGTGGAAGAAAGGCTTCGACCCGAGTGACCGGACCGTGGTCGATGAGGTGAAGATCTGGGACCGGGTGCTTGATGACGGCGAGATCCGCCGCATCTTCCTCACGCACGCCCCCGAGGAGACGGACGTCGAGCCGCTGGATGTGCAGTGGGAGATCGACCCGCCCGAGGGCGCGGTGCTGCTGGACGTGGACGCCTTCCGACTGATGGGCGATGGGGGAGAGCTTTCAATCAGGGCACGTCTCACGGACGCCACCGGCGCGCAGGTCGCCGAACAGACCGCGCGGACCGAGGACGGGGCCGCGAGCTTCGCGCTGGAGTACGGCGAGCTTGCGCCGGGCGAGTACACGCTGACCGTCGCTGCGCTGGGCGCCGATGGCGCGGAGAAGGCTTCGATCACCGACAGATTCGGGCGTCCGGAGGTGACCTGGGAGGATGCGCCGACCTTCGAGGGCGTGGTCCCGGAGCCATGGACGCCGATTGAGCGTGCGGGGAATACACTGCAGGTGTGGGGGAGAGGGCATCAGTTCGGCGAGGGACCGCTGCCGGTCGAAGTGACCTCGCAGGACCATGAGATTCTCACCGGCCCCATCCAGTTGCTCGTCAACTCCGAAGACCCCGCGTGGAGTGGGGGAGAGGTTACCGCCGAGGCTCCGGATGCGCTCGAGCGCGAGGGCGCGGGGAGCGCCGGGGACGTCGCGGTGGACTGGCACACGCGCATGGAGTTCGACGGGATGCTCCGCTGCGACCTGACAGTGCGGCCGGTGGGGGAGAGGGCGGAGGTGCAGTCGCTGGCGCTGGAGCTTCCGGTGACCCGCCAGTGCGGAGAATACGTGCTGGCTCCGGTAATGGAGGAGTGGGACGAGGACACGATCGCGATGGACTGGCGGGACATGATCTGGTTGACAGGCCACGAGGCGGGCATCTGCTGGTTCGCCGAAAGTGACGCGAACTGGGTGGCGCCTGAAGGCGCGACGCCGATCGTGGTTGAGCGCGGAGATGATACGACCACGCTCACACTGACCATGATCGGTGAGCCGGTGACGATCGACGGGCCCGTCAGGTACACGTTCGGCCTGCAGGCAACGCCGGTGCGGCCGCTCCCGGAAGACTGGCGGAACCTGAATCTGGGCAATGCCAATCAGGTTGAGGGAAACCACGCAATGCTCGTGGCGCAGGGCGGCGGCTGCTTCAAGCGCAACGCATACCTGGTGCCCGCCGAACAGGTGGATATGGACGCAGTGCACGAGCGCTGGTCAAAGTGGGGGAGAGTGCTGCCCTACTCGACCCCGACCTTCCTGGCTGACCACACTGCGCTGTGGGATTTCTACCAGCGCGCCTGGCGGAATTCCGAGCGCCACACGTACGTGGGATACAGGGCACACGATGGCACCGAATACGCGCTCCAGGCGACCTGCCCGCGCAGCGACTTCTCGGAGGTGATGGTGCACTGGGTGGATGAGCTTCTGGCGGACTACCCGTGGATCGGCGGGATCTACTACGACTGCTGCTCGGCCACGGAATGCCGCAACACCGAGCATGGGTGCGGGGGCGTGGACGCCTTCGGAAAGTCCTATGCGAGCCACCCGATTTTCGCGCTGCGTGATGTGCTGCGGCGGGTGCTGACGATCGCGCACTCGCACGGGGACATTGTCATGAACCACGCGCACAGCCGGTTCTATCCACCAATTCACGGCTTCAGCGACTACTGGTTCCCCGGCGAGCAGTACACCACGCGGCTGGGTGAGGACCTGTGGTACTACACCGACCGGATTCCGCCGGAGGTATGGCAGATCGAACTGAACTCACAGGTGCGCGGAGTGGGGATCAGCTTCCTGCCCGAATTCGGGCGCGGGACCGATGACAAATACCGGTGGGAGGATGTGGCGCCGAGTCGGGCGCTGCTGGCGGCCTGCATGGTCCACGACGTGCCCTGCAGCGGTCACTGGGTGCACCCTGAGGCGATCGAGGAAGTGTGGGAGATCTACGATCACTACTGGCTCTCGGATGCCGAATTCTCCGGCTACTGGGAGGCGGACTGCCCGGTGAGCGTGACACCGCCGTTGAAGGCCAGTGTGTACGTGACCGATGACATGATGGTGGTTGTGGTCGCGAACCTCACGCCCGAACCGGCGGCGGGGACGCTGCGCGTGGGCGGTGAGGAACGGCCGATGAGCGTGGGGGCGCGAGATTATGTGGTCGCCGAAGTGCAAAGAGAAGAGTAAAGAGTGAAGAGTGAAAAGGGAAAGGTGAAAAGGGGACGGCGGGCGGCGTTGTGCGGCGCTCCCGGCGGCCTGGAGGCAGTATGTGCTTCCCCTCCGGACGACTCCACGACTAACGACACAGGCCGGCGCGGGGGCCGGCCTGTCCAACGGCACCCGCCGTCAGAATGCCCAGCCGAGTATCCCCTGGCTGCCGGAGATCGGACCGTCGAAAATGTAGCGGTATTGGTAGAAAATCCCCTTTGTTTTGTGCTCGAAATCGCCCGCGCCGACCCAGAAACTGAAGCTGTCATCGTCATCCTGGTCATCGGCATCAGGAGTGAAGCGGTAGCCGCCTACACCCACCACAAACGGATTGCCCTGATAGCCGGGCATGAAGGCCTTCGGGCTGACGCCTAACTCCAGTGCGATGACATCGCCACCGCCCATGGCGTCGTAATTATCGGGCGAAAAGATGCCGGCGTCCACGGTGAAGCTTTCTTTGGCGAGTTCGAGGCGGTATCCGTTGTCACTTCCGCTGTAGGCCCACGAGGCAGCAACACCAAGCCTGTCGGGCTCCTGCCACTGCGCAAGGGCGGTGCTGGGGGCGAGTACGAGGGCGACAAGTGCGCCGACTATCGCAATGATAGACAGGCGGGCGATGTGCGTGGTCATGACGATCAACTCCCCGTTGGCACGGTCGATGTCTGGGACGATTGTAGATGCCGATTCGGCGCAAGTCAAGCACGCAGGCGGTCGGTACGAAAGTTCCGGGGCTATTGCTTCGCGACTCGCGCCGGGCATCGGTGCAGCGCCCGCTCCGACTTTGCGTCAATTGCGTATGATGGTGTTGAACGCACTGCCCGGACCTCCCACGAATGCACTGCAATGTCATATCGCGCCGCGATATGACATAAGATATCTTATACGAAGAGAAATATGAGACCGGCCTGTTATTGTGGCGTTTGCTGTAGCTCCCGTATTGCAGGCAAAGGACGTTTAGCAATTGCACGGACCTTAACATCATGTTATACTCTCGTATGGACTGGTAGAAATCAGACGAGAGATAGCCCCGATGCACTGCGCGAAGACGTGGGGTCGTACCCCCCAACGCGTCGCTTCTCTTCCGGTGAGACCGGTCCAACGTCCATATTGAACTTGCGCATGGTGACATCCGTTACTGCGTACGCGGCCAAATCGTCCGGAGCAGTTCCGGCAGCGATCACGCAGATGTGTACATCAATCAGAAGGGAGACGCATCATGAGCACACGTCGAGGATTTACCCTTATCGAACTGCTGGTTGTCATCGCGATCATCGCGATCCTGGCAGCAATTCTGTTCCCTGTGTTCGCGCGTGCGCGCGAGAAGGCGCGGCAGACGTCCTGTCTTTCTAATGTAAAGCAGATCGGGACCGCGCTGATGATGTACGTTCAGGACTATGATGAGATGATGCCGCAGTATCTCATCCCCACCGGTCGGAGCCTCCAGCCGGACCTTCCCGACATTGGGTACGATCATACTGTCTGGCAGGACCGCCTCTATCCGTACGTGAAGAACTGGCAGGTGTGGGTCTGCCCCAGCGGTGGTGGCTACAGCGGCACTGCACGCGAATATCAGGGCTCGTACGCCGGCAACTACCGGTACGTCTTCTCTCACTGGGACGACTGGACCTACAGTCTCGCGGACTTCACCCATCCAGCGGAAACTTTTACGGTCCTCGAGGGCACCAGTTACATCACCCGCTACGACCCCGGCATCCCATCGTCCAGTGGTGGCTACTGGGGCCAGCTTGACTCGCGGCACAATGACCAGAACAACGTTCTTTTCCTGGACGGCCACGCCAAGACCCAGCACGACCGGGTCGTCTCGCCCCAGTCCCCCAACTGGACTGGCGATTTCGAATGAACGTCAGCTAACGACAGCGTGCGACAGCACACAGCAGCGCACGTCAGCAACGGCGAATGGCAACGGCCCCCGCGGCCTGCGTCATTCGCCGTTTTGCTTATTCTCTTGCGGCCAGGGCCACGGCCCTGAGATTCTCCGTCGGCGTCGTCAGCGGCACCGCGCACTCCGGTGCGATGATCTCCACGCCCGCCGCAAGCGCCTCCCGCACCTGTTCCGCCACATCCTCCGGCGTCCCCATCAGTAATGTTCGCGGATTGTTGATGTTGCCCATCAGCGCGATCCGATCGCCTGCCGCCCAGCGGGCCTTTGCCGCGGGGACCTGCGACTCGAAATGAAAACACTCCAGCCCACTGCGCGATATCCATGGAATCCTATCCAGAGTGTCACCACAGATATGCAGAATCACCGGGCCCGGTATCGCCCGCGCAAGCTTCTTATGCAGCGGCCACAGGAAATCGCGGTACATCTCCGGTGCAACCAGATCGCCCGTGGCGTGGTCGGCCAGCGTCACCACGTCCGCGCCCGCCTCGAACTGCTCCCGCGCGAAGAGGCCCGGCAGAGCGACCAGCGCCTGCAGAATCCTGTGCACCTCGCCCGGATCATCGAGCGTCATCATCAGGAAGCGCTCGACACCGAAGAGGTGATACGCGAGCGTCCACGGGCCGAAGACCTTCCCCACCAGCGCTACCTCCGGATAGCGCTCGCGGAGGACCCGCAGCGCGTCCGTGACCACCGTCAGCGACGGGTGGCGCAGGATATTGGCCGGGAGGTCGATGTCAGCGGCGGTCGAGCACGGATGAACGGTGACCTCCGGCATCAGGTCAACGCGCCCCCAGTCCACCTCACAGCCCAGTGCATCGGCCTCATGCTGGACGCTGAAGACCGGTGCGATCGTGTCATAGCCGAGGATATCATGCCCAGCCGCGGCGAGGCCCGCCATCGTCTCCGCGTCGGTGTGCGCGTCCGGGAAGAAGCGTCCGGTCGCCTCCATCAGTTCCACCGTGGCGATGGAGACGGCATTGCCTACCGCCGGCGGATCAGTGAAGTTTCCCTGGAGGGCCTTCAGAATACGCTTGCGCGGCGTCATTGGCGACTCACCCGGTTATCGCGAGAGTTGCGGGACGGGAATACCTTCGACGCGGAGGGGGCTGAATCATGCGTTGAGGCGGGAAACACACCGTCGTCTCATTCTCCCGCATGTGATTAAACTTCACCTCCTCATACGACGGACGCCCCGCGCCCGAAAGGTCCCCTCGCTGTCCCCCGCGAATCCTTGTGCGCCTCAGGAGCCTCACACAGGGAGCCCACTGATGCCCGAGCGCGAACCGCTTACCGCCGCAATCATCACCCAGGATGAGCCCTTCGTGGTCCCGTTGCTGCTGGATCACCTGCTGGTCGAGAAGAACGACCGCATCGCCGCCATCTTCGTGGCCGAGAACCCGCAGGCCGAGGGGCTGATGGCCACCATCCGCCGCTGGGGATCGGTCTTCGATCCACTGACATTCGTGCGCTACGGTTTCCGCTACGTCCGGGCGAAGCTGTCGGGCGCGGACCCCGCGAAGGTGGCGCGCAAGTACGATGTTCCGATTCGGCCGGTCGAGAACGTCAACGCCCCGGGGGTTATCGATGACCTGCGGGAGATGGGCGTGGACCTGGTTATAAGCGTTTCGTGCCCGCAGATCCTCGAGTCGGAGCTTCTGTCGATGCCGGCGGAGGGCTGCATTAATGTCCACGCGGGTCCGCTGCCGCGTTATCGAGGGATGCTTCCGACCTTCTGGGTGCTGTATGAGCGCGAGGCCGAGACGGCGGTGACAGTGCACTACATGAACGAAGAACTCGATGACGGGCCGATCATCCTGCAGGAGACGGTGCCGATTCGCGAGGACGAGACGCAGGCAAGCCTGATGCGCCGGTGCAAGATCGTCGGCGCCCGCCTGTTGAGCCAGACGATAGACCTGATCGAGATGGACCAGGTACAGCCGGAGCCGAATCCGAGCGAGGAAGCGACGTATTACTCATTCCCGAGCCCGCAGCAGGCCCGGGAGTTTCGCGCATTCGGCGGGCGCTGGATGTAGGCGGGGATGAGGGTGACTGTCAGTCGCCGGCATTGGCCCCGGCGGGGGTCCACAGTTCCTCGCGAGTACCGGTGATGACCTGGATCATTCCGCGCGTGAATGCAAATGTGACGACGCATATTGACATCGGAATGCCGAAGATGGGGATACGCGACACGCGCGTGCCGTCTCCGAGGTAGCCGATGAAGGCTGCCAGATAGAATGCCGCCTGCAGATAGAAGAGCACCTCATAAAGCGGGATATTGTAAAAGCCCCACACAAGCGCGCTGGTGATGAAGGCTCCGAGCATCCAGACTCCGGTCAGCCAGCGCAGGATCTTGTGCGACCAGACCGCGAAGGCCAGTCCGGGGCGGTGGAGGGGGTTCATCGCGCGGCCATAGTGGCGGATGGCCGCCATGCCTCGCACCACCCGCCGCCGCCGGGCGCGAAGCTGCTGACTGGTCTTGCCATCCATGTAGTCTTTCACACCCAGATCCAGCGCCTCCACGATGTGCCCGCCTTCCACGGCAATAGAGAGGCCGGCCCCCAGATCGGCGGCGATATCCGGCGGCAGCCTGGGATAGACGCCCCGTCGGAAACCGGTGCACGCGCCCTGCCCGTGGAACGCTACACCGGCTCGAGCCTCCAGCGAGCGCAGGCGATCCTCAAACTTGCGGTACACGCGCTCACCGCGGCTGTAAGGTGCGTTTGGCGCCACCGGCAGGACCGTCCACGCGCCGACGACGCAGTCCACACTCTTATCGGCGAAGTGGCGCATCAGCTTGCTGATCGTGTCCGGGGCGAAGGTGGTTCCGGCGTCAGTGATCACGATCACGTCCCCGCCGGCGGCCTCCACACCCGCATCCAGGGCGGCAGTCTGGCCTCCCCGTTGCAGTTCAAGCAGTCGTATTCGCGGATCATCCTCGGCCAAATCCCGGACGATCTCGTTCGTGCCGTCGCTGGAGCCATCTGAGGCGATGATGATTTCGATCAACTCTGCCGGGTAATCCTGCTCGTTTAGATTCTCGATCCGTTGCTCCACGAAATCCTCTTCGTTCCAACAGGGGATGATGATGCTGACCATAAGGGAGACATCGCCCGTGACGGGGGGGCTGCCGGCAATCGAGGTGTACAGCCACAACAACGAGGGGTAGATGGCAAAGGGATAGAGGGTGAGAGCGACAAACACCCAGAAAAGCACGATCAGCCACATGCAGTGTCAGCTCCAATCCCGTTCAGTGCGATCGGTGGTGTGATGGAAGGCGGTGATGATATTGTATATCCATGGGATCGTCGGAGGCCCCACCCTGACTACAATGTTTCACGCCGTTGCGTCCCCCGCCCGGCAACACCCTCCGCATACGTCTCCAATCGCGTGTCGTAGCCGAGACGACTTTCTCATGCATCCTGAGCCTTCAGACACAGCTGCCAGTGGTTTGTTGCAGCAGCTTGAGTCGTTTCTACCTTTGCTTCAGGGGGAGGCTCTGTATCAATCAAAGTCTAATGATTGGAATCATTACGGCAACGAATGCGGGCCTCTCGGCCCG
>CAZAHB010000003.1:0-65187 GCA_964484945.1 uncultured Armatimonadia bacterium
TGAGGAGCAGCTACGATGACTGACCTGCTGAGACAGATTGAAGAGGAGAACATGAAGCCCGAACTCCCGCAGTTCCAGCCGGGCGATACCGTGCGCGTCGGTGTCCGGATCTCCGAGGGGGAGGGCGAGGAGCGGCGTGTGCGCGTGCAGCCCTTCGAGGGAGTCGTTGTGGGCCGCAAGGGCTCCGGGCTGAACGAGACATTCACTGTGCGGCGAGTGACGCACGGTGTGGGATGTGAGCGCACGTTCCCGCTGCATTCCCCGACCGTGGACAGCGTCGAGGTCACGCGCAAGGGAGCGCCAAACCGCGCGAAGCTTTACTACCTTCGGGAGCGAATCGGGCGCGGCGCCAGAGTGCGCGAGCGCATCGAAGAGGCCGAAGAAGCAGGTGGCGAGGAGTAAGTTGAACGGAGCCGAAACCCTGCTGGCGTTCGACAACCCGTGGCATATCGTCGGCCTGATCGGCCTGATCGTCGCCATTCGGGTGGCGGTGCCGCGCATGGAGTTGGAGCGCACCACGCGCGTCACCGTGCTGGAGTTCGTCGACTCCGGCCTGGTGGCAGCGTTGCTGGTGTTCTGCCTGCTCCGTCCGTTCGTAATTCAGGCCTTCTTCATCCCATCCGGGTCGATGCTTCCCACACTCCAGCAGGGCGACCGAATCCTCGTGAACAAGTTTATCTACTTCTTCCGCGACCCCGAACCCGGAGAGATCGTGGTCTTCAATGCTCCTCCGGCCGCCTCACCCAATGCGGACAAGGATTTCATCAAGCGGGTTGTCGGCGCGCCCGGCGACACCATATGTGTCAAAGACGGGGCCCTGTACCGCAATGGGGAGCGCATTGAAGAGGACTACATCGCGGAAACGCCCACATACACCTGGCCTGCACCGGACACCTGTATTACGGTTCCGCAGGGAAACTACGTGGTGATGGGGGATAATCGCAACGATTCGAACGACAGTCACCGCTGGGGCTTCTGGAGTCCGACCACCGGTGAGTGGCAGCCCCGACCGTATGTACCGCGCGAGAACTTCCTCGGCAACGCCATGGTCATCTTCTGGCCACCACAGCGTATCCGTATCCTGCACTGAACGTCCCGCACGGCCGGCGCGTCTGGAAGCCACGAGTCTTTGGTCCGTTACCCGGCGGGCCAATCTTTACACGCGCGGGCGTCTGCGTGTACACTGATTTCACCCTGAGCGTCCGGAGGCGATGATGACACGCGATGACGAGCCGCGCTATCAATTCGGCGAACCCGATGAGTGGGCGCTGGAGCAGGGCCATCGCCTCGTTGCCGGGGTCGATGAGGTCGGGCGTGGCGCCATGGCGGGGCCACTCGTTGCGGCCGCGGTAATCCGGGAGCCGGGCACTGAGCCGGCCGTGTGCGATGACTCGAAGCTGCTTACCCCCGAGCAGCGTGATGGGGCCTACGAGGAGATACGCGGGCTCGCGACTTCATGGGCGGTTGGCGTGGTCGAACCGGACATGGTCGATCGCCTCAATGTCTGGGGCGCGACCTGCCTGGCGATGCGCCGCGCGCTTGAGTGCCTTGACGTTCAACCGGATTTTGCCCTCATCGACGGCCTCGAACCTCGCGGGATCGATCACCCCCACCAGGCCTTCGTCAGCGGCGACGCCTGCTCGCCACGCATGGGGGCAGCGTCGATCCTCGCGAAAGTCACACGCGACCGCGCCATGGAACGACTGGCGCTGACCTATCGCGGGTATGCTCTTGCCAGCAATAAGGGATACGCGACGCCCGAACACAAGAGGGCTGTCCGGTGCCTCGGTCCCTCGCCAATTCATCGGCGGCGGTACTGGTTCGTCACAGATCTGCGCAGCGATCACCTGCCGTTCGATCCCGAGGATCTGCGCCGAATTTCGCATTACGGGAGTGACGGGTAATGGGAGCGCGCACGCGTCGGGGGTTTACGCTTATCGAGCTTCTGGTCGTGATTGCGATCATCGCGATTCTGGCGGCAATACTCTTCCCCGTGTTCGCCCGTGCGCGAGCCAAGGCGCGAGAGGCCCAGTGCAAGGCAAACCTGAAGCAACTCGGCCTCGCTTTTGAGATGTACGCCTCCGACTACGACGGCTTCTACCCGTGGGCGGTGGATGCGGCTGATTGGTATTGTCCGGAGATATGGGACTCGTTTCCTCAGTGGCAGGCGCTGATTGCGCAGATGCCGCGCGCCGCTGACGTCCTCCAGCCCTACACGAAAAACCGCGAGGTCTTTCACTGCAAGTCCGACAGCGGCTACGACTACCTGCAGAACACGACATACGAGGTTGACGCCCAGCCGACTGCGTTCGAGGGCGTCGGAACCAGCTACAACTTTCGCACAGAGGTCGCGTTCACGCACATGGGTCCCTCGCTGCTGGCCGATCCGGTGAACACGAACATCCTCTTCGACGGCCACGGCTCGTGGCATGGTGGGGACAGCTACCGCGAGGGACGCTGGAATGTGCTGTTTGGCGACGGCCACGTGAAGAGCATCAACTCCAGGCAACTCGACGCGGCGTGGAATACGCCGGTGCAGTAGCAACGGCAGTCGCAAGTCATCAGTCACAGGTCGCAAGCTACGGCCACAGTCGTGCCGTCGGGAACCTCATCCAGTGCGTCCGGATAGTTCGGCAACGACCTCAGGCAGGGATGTTTGCGCCACATCAGTGAAGCGGATGAGGCGGGCCGCCAGTTTCCCTCATGTCATGCGGGGCAGGCATCCTGCCCGCCCCCGTCACAACATCCGCAGGCTCGCCAGGCAGGTCCTCGCCACGCTCGCGGTCAACTTAGCCCCTCGCTGACAGCAACCTGGCGAAAGGCCATCCGTCATGCTCATCACCACGCTCGGGACCAGCCACGGCAGCCACACCATGACGCGCAATAACTCCGCGACGCTCATCGAGACCGAGGGCGTCGCGTATCTCGTTGACTGCGGGGAGCCCGTCGCGGGGAGCTTCCGCCGAGCGGGGAAGGACTTCGGCGACCTGCGCGCGCTCTTTGTCACGCACCTGCACGCCGACCACGTCGGCGGCCTCGCGCAGCTTACGAACATGCTCAAGCACGGGCGCGGGGAGGAGCAGACCGTCACGTACTGCCTGCCCTCCGAGGGGATCGAGCGCATCCAGGCCTACCTCGAAGCGCTCTACATCGCTCCGGAACTGCGCCCGGTCACGCTGGAGCTTGTCGGCGTCGAGGAGGGGGCGTGCTACGAGGACCGGCGGGTGTCCGTCATCGCGCTGCCCAGCGGGCACCTGGAGGCCCTCGGCGAGCAGTACGCCGAACGGGGCCTGCCCAATCGCGGGCAGGCGTTCAGCTACCTGATGGAGCTTGAGGGGAAGCGCATCGCGTTCAGCGGCGACCAGCCGAGGGACTTCCGCTACCTCGACCGCGTCGTGGCGGAGCCCCTTGACCTGCTGGTGATGGAGATGACTCACATCCGACCGGAGGAAGTGCTCCGGTGGCTCGCGGACAGGCCGGTGGCGAAGCTGCTGCTGACGCACATCTGGGACCCGTACCACGGGACCGGTGAGGACAGGCTCAGAGAGATCTGCTTCGAGCACCTGCCGTTCCCCTTCACGATCGCGCGGGACGGGATGGAGATTGAGGTGTAGGAACGGCAGCGGTCAGTCGCCAGCCGTCGGTCGCCACCAACGGAACACAAGGGCAGCAGCGGGAGGCAACGGCGCCCGGACATGAGTGTCCGGGCCACGGAACGGCGAAGCAGGTCCTCGCCGTCTCGCGGCGAAATGCGCTCCACCACTACTTACGGGAGGCTCGAACGATGGATGCGGACCGCCGCGAAGAGATCATAGCCACACAGAAGCCGGAGATCCCCTGGGCCAATGAGCCGAAGATGGGCTCGTATTACGGTGAAGAAGAGTTTGCGGCCGTCCGGCAGGAGATGGAGCGCTGCAATCAGCCCCATATCGGCTTTCATGCGCACAATGAGACCTCGGAGGAGTTTGAGGACAAGTTCGCCGAGTGGTGCGGCGCCGAGCATGCGCTGACCTGCAATGGCGCCGGCTCCGGCCTCGACATGGCCGTCATGGCGCTGGACCTGCAGCCGGGCGACGAGGTGATCGTCCCCGCGATCAACTTCAAAGCAGCCGCGCTCTCCGTGCTCGGCCAGGGCGGCACTGTTGTGTGGTGCGAGGTCGATGAGCGTACCTTCCAGGCCGATCCGGCGGACATCGAGGCGCGCATTACCGACCGCACCCGCGCGATCTTCCCGGTGCACATGAACGGGATGGCCGCGCCGATCGACGAGTACCTGGAGATCGCCGAGGCGCATCCGAACCCCCGCCACGGGCCGCTGAAGGTCATCGGGGATGCCGCGCGCTCGTGTGGCGCGAAGCTCAAGGGAAAGCCGGTCGGTTCGTGGGAGTGGATCTGCGTCTTCAGCTTCCACACCATGAAGAACATGACCACCCTCGGCGAAGGCGGCATGGTCGTCACCGAGGACGCGGACGCTGCTGAGCGCATGGCAAAGATCCGCAGCTTCGGCGGCGACGTCTGGGGCACCAACTACAAGATGACCAACGTGCAGGCGGCGGTGGGCCTGGCGCAGCTTGATCGCATCGACACCATGCTGCAGCAGCGCCGGAAGGTCGCCGCACAGCGCGATGAGCTACTCGCGGGCCTCGAGCCGATAGAGCTTCCGTACGTCCCCGAGGATCGCTGGCACACCTTCTACCTGTATACCTGCCTGGTGCCGGAGGAGTGGGCCGGCGAGAAGCGTGACCGCATCCTGCAGTTGATGGACGAGGAGTTCGGGATCCCCTGCGTGGTCGCCAACCCACCCTGTTACTATTCCAATCAGTTCCTCGACGAGAAT
Organism: uncultured Armatimonadia bacterium; assembly: GCA_964484945.1. Taxonomy (GTDB): domain Bacteria; phylum Armatimonadota; class Zipacnadia; order Zipacnadales; family UBA5352; genus UBA5352. The sequence continues at coordinate 4,838 of CAZAHB010000003.1, forward strand.
ACGGACCACGATGACCTGCCGCGATCGGAGATGCTCGGCAAGCGGCTGTTCTGCGTCCCGATGCATCCGCTGATCTCGACCTCGGACAATGAGTACATCTGTGCTGCGCTCTGGGAGAGCGTGGAGAGGGTCAAGGCGGAGTAAGGTCCGCCGAGAACCGGGGAACGACGTCCAGGCGGGGGCGCCTGGACTCCGGGTCGTCTCGTCACCGGGACGCGGGGCGGGTGCGGTTCTCCGCCCACTCGCGCAGGGCGCCGATATCCTCGGCCCGTGTCTCCGACAGTGGCACCGAGTTCTCGATGTTAGCGATGAGGTCCTCCTGGCAGATGTCTGCCTCCCGGTCGAATGCGTCGTAGAGCGCGGAGATCACCACCTGCTCGATCTCCGATCCTGAGAAGCCGTCAGATATCTCCGCAAGCTGCTTCAGGTCGAACCGCTCCGGGTCGCGGTTGCGCTTGATGAGGTGGATGCGGAAGATCTCCTCGCGCTCAGGTTCAGTGGGCAGGTCGATGAAAAAGATCTCGTCGAAGCGCCCCTTGCGCATCAGTTCCGGCGGCAGCGAGGAGATGTCGTTGGCTGTCGCGATCACGAAGACCGGCTCCGTCTTCTCCTGCAGCCATGTCACAAAGCTGCCGAACACCCGCGCGGTGGTGCCCGCGTCAGAGAAGCTCGAACTCTGGGTGCCCGCGAAGCCCTTCTCCAGCTCGTCCAGCCACAATATGCACGGTGCGATCGACTCGGCGAGCCGCATCGCGCGTCTCATATTCTGCTCGGATGACCCGACGATGCCGCTGAAGACTGAGCCGACATCCAGCCGCAGCAGCGGCAGGTGCCAGACCCCCGCGACGGCCTTGGCCGACAGCGATTTGCCGCAGCCCTGCACCCCGATCAGCAGCACCCCGCGCGGCTGGGGAAGGCCGAAACTGCGGGCCTTCTCGCTGAAAGCCTTCCCGCGCTTGATCAGCCACTGTTTGAGAGCATCCAGGCCGCCGATCGTGCCGAACTGCTCGTCGGCCGAGTAAAACTCAAGAATACCGGATTTGCGGATGATCTGTTCCTTCTCTGTGAGCACCACCTCGATGTCCTCGGGCCCGAGGCGTCCGTTGAGCACCAGCGCTTTGGCGAATGCGTCCTCGGCCTCGGCCGCGGTGAGTCCCAGCGCGGCCTTGACCACCGCCTCCCGGTGCTCATCCTCCAGGTCAACGCTGATCTTCGGATTCTGCTTCACCTGCTGGACGATGCCGTCCAGCAGCCCGGCCAACTCCTCCTCATCGGGGAGCGGGTAGTCGATGACGGTGACGTCCTTTTGCAGGTGATCGGGGATCGTCAGGACCGGCGAGATGATCACGAGGGTCTTGTAGCTTGACTCGAATGCGCGCGCGACATCCCGCAGCTTGCGTTCAACGCGGGTGTCGTCGAGGAACGGGTCGAAGTCGCGCATGACGAAGATCGCCGGGTCGGCATGTTCAAGCGCGAAATCCAGCGCGGCGACCGCGCCGGTCGTCGAGGCATTCGTCCCCCGGCCATCGATCTCCACCATGCCCTCGGTGACGCTCCACGTGAACATGGTTTTGTCGCGCTTCTCGGCGATCGCGCGGAGCGTCTTCTCCACGCGATCCTCCTCCCACGAGACGATGTAGAGGATCGAGTAGCGCGCTCGCATCAGCACATCGATCTGCTTCTGGATGTCCACCCGGCATCACACTCCCTGGGCGCACGTCGTCTGGCAGCATCTTCCATTCGAAGGGGGAGTAGACCTTCCGGCGGAGGGACGGTGGCGGACGCAGCCGAAATGTCTGCTCGTACATCATGTTGACTGGAGGGCCGAGCCATGGTCACCGTGGAGAACACGTCAGATGAGATTGCCGAAGCGGACCCTCAGATTGCCATCCTGCCTGTGGGGTCGCTGGAGCAGCACGGCGAGCACCTGCCGATCGCTACGGACTGGGTCCGCGCCGATGACATGGGCCGGCGGATTGCTGAGGCCATGGATGAGGAGGTCTACCTGCTGCCCGCCATCGCCTACGCGAACTCGCAGGAGCACATGGACATGGCCGGGACCATCACACTGCGCCCCTCGACACTTGCGCTGGTGATCGAGGACATCGTGCTCTCGCTGCGGCACCACGGTATCCGCAGGGTCGTCATCTTCACCACCCATGGCGGAAACTGGATCCTCAAACCCACCATCCGCGACCTGAACTTCCGCCAGGAGGACTTGCGCATCATCCATGCCGACGGCCCCGTGCTCAGTAAGGGCGATGAGACGCCCGGCGAGCTTCATGCGGGCAGGGGAGAGACCGCGGGGATGCTGGCGATCCGCCCGGACCTGGTGAAGGGCCGCTCACCCGATCACGCGGCGCCCTTCGGGAAAGAGTGGCTGGACTATGCGGGGATGGGCGCGCTCACAGAGACGGGGGCATGGGGCGAGCCATCGAAGGCCGCGGGCGAGGACTACGAGCAGAGCATCCAGCGTGCCGTCGAGCACCGGGTGGCGTACATCAGGGAGACATTCGAGCGGCTCGACGAGGTCCTGGGGCCGCTCGCGGGGGAGTAGCGACACCGGGCGCTGCGGGCCGTCGTCTGTGCCGTAAGGTAAGGCGCCCCCCGATCCGGCCGCCAGGCGAGCGCCGGTTCAGCGGGGTTGTCGTGCAAGCTCGCTGAAGGTTCCACCCCGGCCCGCGGCAGACTACTCCCCGCCCTCCTCGTGCACCATGGGCACGAAGATCACGTCCGCCAGTTCGGTCTTCACGATCTCGCCGGCCTTCTTCTCGATCAGATACAGCTTCTGCGCCCAGCCGTCCTCGGCGATGGGGATAACCATCTTCCCGCCGTCCTTAAGCTGATCGATCAGTGGCTGAGGGATCTCCTCGGGGGCGGCGGTGACGATTATCCGGTCAAAGGGCGCGTGCTCGGACCAGCCCTGGTAGCCATCACCGTGTCGCACGGTGATGTTCGTGTATCCCAGTTCCTGCAGCCGGGTTTTTGCGGTGGTGGCCAGCGATTCGACGATCTCGATGGTGTATACGTGGCGCACGATCTCCGCCAGCACCGCGGCCTGGTAGCCCGAGCCGGTGCCGATCTCCAGCAACCGATCGGTCGTCTGCGCCTGCAGCGCCTCGGTCATCATCCCCACGATTGACGGCGCGGAAATTGTCTGCCCCTCGCCGATTGGCAGTGGCGTGTCATCGTAGGCGGACGCGCGCTGGCCGGGCGGCACGAACTCGTGCCGCGGCACGGCTTTCATTGCAGAAATGACCTGTGGGTTGCTGATGATGCCCTCCTCGACCAGGGCATCCACCATCGCCTCGCGCTGGGCCGCATAGTCCTGCGCCAGCGTCGGAAGTGCGGCGGTTGCCGTCATCAGGGCGGCGATTGCCGTGATGAGCATCAAGCGGTCGGTGAGCTTCATCGTCCTCACATCCCGGGTGTCGGTCAACTTCAACAAAGATCACGTATGCTCCACAGAGGTTGGTTTCAGTGTCTGTTACATAATTCGCTGCAACAGGCCAAAAGGTTACGGTGGCCCGTGCATCCTGCGTCTATGGTTCATCCTCCACGTTCGCTGAATTAAGATTACGCCATGCTGTCAGCGATTCCTGCATCGTCCCGGAAAAGGTCTGGCGAGAATGAGCTTTGACTGCAGTTCTGACCGCTGTTGAGCGGCCAGCGGGGCCTTGTTAGCAGACCCGAAAGTCATATATACTGCCTGCAGCACACGATGAACGGAATCCGGGATTTGAGGCAATGCGCGACGTAGCATCGGAACGAGACGAACGCGGCATTTCCATACGGCGGGTCGGCGTTCGCGACATCCACCTGCCGGTTATGATTCGGGAGAAAGAAGGGGATTTCGCACGCGTCACGGGCGTCTTCGAGGCGTCCGTGGAGTTGCCACATCACGAACGCGGGACGCACATGAGTCGGTTCGTGGAGATACTCTCCGGATGGTCGAGGCGCGCCGTTGCACTGCCGGAGATGCGGGAGATGCTCAGCGAGATACGATCGCGCTTTGACGCATGGGCCGCCTATCTGCGGCTCGACTTCACATACTTTCTGCCCAAGCGGTCGCCAGCGACCGATCTGCCCTGCCAGCTCGATTACGACTGCTGGTTTGAGGCCAGTGACGTGGCCGAGGAGTTTGACTTTCTTGTCGGTGTCGAGGTGCCGATAATCACGCTCTGCCCGTGTTCGCGGGAGATCTCGCGGTTCGGTGCGCACAGCCAGCGCGCGATGCTGCGCGTGAAGCTGCGATCGCGCGATGAGGCCATTGTATGGCTGGAGGACCTGATTCCGCTGCTGGAAGAGCAGGGCAGCGAGCAGATCTATCCGATGCTCAAACGCGAAGACGAGAAGCAGGTCACAGAGCGTTCGTATGAGAACCCCAAGTTCGTCGAGGACGTCGTGAGAGATACCGTGCTTGCTCTGCGCAAGCTGCCTGATACGCAATGGTTTTCTGTTGAATGTGAGAGCTTCGAGTCAATCCACAATCACAGCGCGTACGCCCGCACACAGTGGCCGGATGCAGATGACGCCGACGGACCGTATCCAGATTCCGACGCGCGCAGGGAGCAGCGATCGTAGATGGTGCAAATAGGCATAATCGTCGTACTGCTGGTTGTCGGTGTGTTGGTATGGCGCGCGGTGGGGAACCTGCTGAGCGAGGCGCTTGAGGGCGAGCAGGAGGCGGTGGAGGCTGAGGACAGTGTTCCCGAGGAGCCCCGTGAGCCCCAGGGCCCGGTTGGGCCGGACGGGCTGATGGTGCTGTTTGCCCACCGCTTTGTCGACCGTTCGCGACCGGGGAAGATGGTGAGCCCGCGCGCGAAGTGCTTTGCTCCGATGACCGAGGAGGAACTGGACGCCCATCACTGGGCCCACCAGATACTCTATGTGACGCTGATCGACCTCTACGAGCAGGGCTGCATCGATATTCGCGTGGCCGACCGCATGGCGACCCTGATGGCACCGTATCCGCAGAAGACCTGGGAGATGCAGATCTGCCAGATCGGGCCGATGCCCGAGGCGCCCATCAGCGATGCCCTGGCCGTGGCCTTCGGCCTGCTGCGCAAGCGCGCGAAGGGCGAAGAGGCCGAGGAGGATCGCCACTGGGTGACGCTCGACGCGCTGATTGAACAGGCGCTGAAGACGATCCGCCAGGAGATGAGCTTCTGGCAGCGCTCAGGGGTCTTCGGTGACATCCGGCAGTACGTCGAATCGGCGCTGATCGCTCAGGCCTACCTCATCGAACCGGGGCAGCCAACATGGCTGGACCGGGTGCGCACCCAGCGCCCCAGGCCCCACGAGGAAGGTGTGCTGGATCTGGAGCCGCAGGCCGACGAGCTTGCGGAGCAGATGGCGAACTTCCGCGAGGAACATGGCGGCAACCTGCTTCCGGAGGGTGAGCGGGAGACTGAGGTGCTGCGGCAGGCCGACACGGCCCTGCTGTGTCCGCCGGACGATGCCCCCGACCTGCCGCTGGACGAAGTCATCCGTATGTCGCTGTACGAGACGCTGCTGGCGATCAGACAGCTCGAACCCAGCGGGGATGCAGGAGTGTAGACGATGCGAAAAGATGAGCTTGTCGAACAGGCAATCATGATAGCGGTACTTGTCGGCTTCCTGGTGCATATCTTTACCGGGTACGATCCGAGCTGGTTCCACGCGCTGCTCTATTACGTGAGCCCGATCGCACTCACGGTGATCCTGGTCCGTCGGTATCGGCGGATGCAGGAGGGATTCGAATACTCGCGCAAGATAGTGGATGCCCAGCATCAGGCCACGGGAGCAAGTACTCTCGGACAGGACGCGGAGCAACCCGGTGGCGGGAGGCAGTCACCGTACCCGGGCGTGGTCTTGCCTGACGAGTCGCCTGAGGGCATCGAAATGGATGCAGGTTCGGATGAAGATACTGACCGGCCAGAGGGGGCGCAGGAAAGCTCCGGTCCACCGGGTTTCGGCGGCATCCCGGGCATTTCCGGTCAGCGGCCGGAGGATGATCAGTAGGCAACCGCGGCAAGTAAGATGACCGTCACAGGGCGCTCCTCTCGGAGCGTCCTTCTGTATGTCGGGTGACCGACTGACGGGCAGGATAGGATGCCCCTCCTGCAGACGACAAATGACGACCCCAACGACAAAACGACAACGCGTGGCCGCATGTGGGAGGGGCTTCCGGCGGGTCGCCGTTCCATGTCCTTCTAACGTATCCTCTTTGCAAACTCCCCGAAGAATGCCCGCAGACTGTCCAGGACATGTGGTGTGAGGACGATGTTCATGAACTGAACGATCACGCCCTGCGTGGGCGCGATCTCATCCAGCAACGATCTCGTGTGCTCGCGGACCTCGCCAGGCGTTCCGTGCGCGTAGATGCTCTGCACCGGGGTGCAGCCCCACAGCGCGAGGTCCGCGCCGAATTCGCGCGAGATCGCACGCAGGTCCATGCACTCCGGTTGGACGGGGTTGATGGCGCTCACCCCGATCTCGAGCAGGTCCGGCAGCAGCGCGGTGATGTCCCCGTCGGAGTGGTAGGCGATCGGCAGGTCCGGCGCAACCTCGCGCGCGGCCCGGACAGCCGCGGCGTGGCAGGGCTTGAGGTGCTCGCGATACATCGGAAGCGAGATCATCAGCGCCTCCTGCGTGGCGATGTCGTCCCCGATGCGAACCGCGTCCACACCCGCCCTGGCAAGCATCCGCACCTGCACGATACGCTGGTCCGTCAACTTGCTGAACAGCGCCTCCAGATACTCGGGACGCTCGTAGAAATCGAGGAAGAGTTGATCGATCCCGCGCATGAGATAGGCGGTCTCCAGCACTGTCTGCGAGGCATTGCCGATAACCGCGAAGCCTTCATCCTGCAGTGACGCAACCTGCTCGCGCAATTCCGCCAGATCGCGCGCTGTGTCCGGATCCGGCCACGGGTAGGCGTCAAGTCCCGCGACCGTATCGACCTCCGCGAGCGGATGGAAGTACCGGTGGCCCGCGTGATGGCCGTGCTCGTTCTGCACGGCGATGCGTCCGATGCCCCAGCAGGAAACCTGGGCCTCAGCGGGAAGATCCGGGAGGTAGTTGGCAAAACGCTCGCGATCACCGGGTGGCTCGGTGCCGACGTAGCGGATGTCGCCCTCGCGAAAGTACGCGCGCCAGTCCCCGGGCAGGTCGAGCCCGTCGATGACCTTATGGACCGCCGGGGACCGCAGGGCGTCGTAGGCCACGAGGCCGGGGCCGTCGTGGTGGAGGATGCGAAGGACGCGCTTGCGCGAATGCTGCATGGGGGCGTTCATCTCTCCGCCGGCTTGCTGATTGTTACAATGCCGAGGTAGCCATCCACGGTGATCTCGTCGCCGTTGCGGATCAGTTCCGCGGCCCCGGGGACCCCGGTGACGCAGGCGATTCCGTACTCGCGCGCGATGATCGCGCCGTGGACCAGCATGCCGCCGCGCCGCTCGACGATCGCTTCCGCCAGGGGCACCACGAATGTCATCGTCGGGTCGAGCGAGTCCACCACGAGCACCTCGCCCGCCTGGAAGTCGTACAGATCCTCCTCGCCCTCGATCACCCGCGCGGGGCCTCGCGCGATGCCCTCGCCGGCCGGTTGGCCGGTAAGCTGGCGCTCCTGCGCGCGCGGACCGTCTGTGTCCGGGGTTGGATCCGGCTCCTCTGCAGCGGGTTCGGGAGTGTAGTCGGGATCTCGCAGCGCACGGGCGGCATCCTGCGCGGAGAGATCCTCCGGCAGTTCCCGATCAATACGCCTGCGGGCCTCGGCTACGGCCCGCTTCACCTGCGCCTCCACGCGGCCGAGGTAGACATTGTCATCATCACGCAGTCGGTAGCTGGCGCGCCCCAGGTCGAGCATCTGCCGGGCGCGCTCGCGCTCGGGCCCCTCCTCGAAGCCGCTCAAGAAGCGTTCCTGCAGTTCGTCGGCATCGACGCGGTCCAGCGATGCTTCCCCGCGCCGCGCCATCCGCGCTACAAGCCCGAGGATTTGATGTGGGTCGCGATCAGCAGCGCTCGGATCGGAGAAGCGCTGGGCGTAGCCCGCGAGCATCGCGCGCAGGTCCGCGGGCGGCTTCTCGCCCGATGCCAGTGCATCCGCGAGATCGCGCTCACGCACGATCTCCGCCATCTCCTCCAGCAACCGGTTGCGCTGCATGCTGACCATCGGCTGAGCGGAAAGCAGGTCGATGAACTCGTAGGGATCATCGGGACGCACGGTGTCGTTGTATACCTGGCCGAATAGCCGGGCCCCGTGCGCAAAGGGGATGAAGTCCTCCCAGTAGACGTCATGCCAGCGCTCCCAGGCGTCCGCGCGACGCTCAATGGCATCCGCCAGTTCCGCGTCGGACATGTCCGCGAGATCGACTTCTGCGAGTCGCTCGGCCTCCGCGATCATCGCCGGGATCTGTTCGCCCTCGATCGTCTCCCGCAGGTCCTCCAGATTCTCGAAGCTGCGGCGCAGGCTCATATACCACGATCGGGAGTAGGGTGAGCCATCGTCATCCTCGGAGCGGCCGGTCGTGACGGGCCGCGACTGCAGCGTATGGAGCGTATCCTCGGCGAAAGTCCACTCCGTGTCCTGAGGGGCCCCGAAGACCTCCTCGGCCCTGCGCGACATTTCATGTACGTCCGGGACCTCGGTGTCGGCAAGTGGGGGAGAGGAGCGCTTTGCCGCGGGGAGCGGCTGTAGTTCGACGCCGGCGTCGGTGGGCATCACGGCCTCCTCGCGCTCCGCGGGCGTGTGGGAGAAGACCTCTCGGCTCTCGCGGTCGATCTCCCAGCGATCGGGCTCGACCGTACCTTCGACGAGGCCCTGGTTGAGCCCCCAGACCGCCTCGATCATCCCGCGGCCGGGCTGATCCGGAGAGCGGCTGAAGGCTACTCCCGAGCGCTCACCGACCACGATGCGCTGGATCACGACCGCCATCGCGCTCTCTTCCGGGTCCAACCCAAGCTCCTGGCGATACAGCAGCGCCGCATCCGACCACAGGGAGGCCCAGACGAGGCGGACGTGCTCGGCTATCTCCTCCGCCCCGCGGACATTCACGAAGCTCTCGTGCAGACCGGCGAAGGAGGTGCCCGCAGCGTCCTCGGCGAGCGCGGAGGAGCGCACGACCGTGGCCCTGTCGCCGAAGCGCTTTTCCATGGCAGCAAGCATCTCATCCCGCATCTCATCGGGCAGCGGTCGGGACGAGAACATGTTGCGTATGCGAAGGGCCGCGTCCCACATCTCCTCCCACCGCATATCCTCGAAACGCTTCCGCGAAAGCTCAAGGCTGATCTGCTGGCCGAGACCTGTCTCTTCAACGTAGCGGCGGTACTGGCGGGCGGGGACGACCGCCGCGTCGGGGATAGTCAGGCCTGCGCGGGACATCGTTGCGAGCGCCCAGGCCTTGCCGCCGACTTCGCCACGAAGGTCCTCGCCAATTTCGGACAATCCCAGGATGCTCATCGCTTGATGTGAAGTTCCGTGACGTGCTGGAATCGGCGGACAACGTAGTAGCTGTGGACCTCTATGGACAGTAGTGCTGTGGACGGACTGCTGACAAACTCCCGCAGATGCGGATGGACCGTGGCGAACCGCTCCGCGGACTCGGCGCGCTCGTCGCCATGCAGATCAGAGGCCTCGCCGGTGGCGGTCGCCGCGGCGGCCTCCTCGAAATCGACGGGCAGATCGCGCGCGTTATCGATGAGCATCGCCACGCGGGGATCGGCCTCGATGTTCGCGAACTTCCGCGTCGCGCGCGGTGTCGCGAAGAGGATCGTGCGGAGGTCTTCCGCGCCTGCGAAGGCCACGAGGCTGGCGTATGGCGCGCCATCATGATGGGTCGACAGCACGCCCAGGCGCTCGTTGCGTAACAACTGCTCAACGACGCGGCGGGCCTCATCGTGGCTGGCTTCGGACGCGATCTGCGGACCATCCTTCGACTGCATCAGCGAACCCTCACAGTGAACTGCCGGGTGTCTTGCCCGATCCCTTCGATGCTGCACTGAAGTGTGACGCTAAGCTCCCCGGGTTCATCGGGCGCTGTACCGGTTAGTACGCCACTCGCGGCGTCGATGTTCAGCCAGTCCGGTGCATTGTTCAGGCTCCACACGGGCTCCTCGACATCCCAGAAACTCGCGTTGTACGGATTGCCATCGATCCTCCGGCACCGCAGGTCGCCGACGGATCGTATAGTTTGCGGGCTGGAGGTGAATTCCGCACCGGCCGCGGCTTCCAGTCCTGGTGGCAGTACGATCAGCGGCCGCGGGAGCGCGACGTAGTCCGATGGCCCGCTCTCCACACCGTTCGCATCCACCGCCGCGACGCGATAGAAGGCGCGATTGGCGTTTTCATGGTCAAGGTCCGGGCCCATGACCTGCAGCGACCGATCTTCCGTTTCGGCAAACAGGTTGGCCGGGAACTCTTTCCAGCCTTTCTCCGGCTCCTGATTGCCCACGTAGACCTCGTAGGGCTCGTCGGAGACCGAAAAGCCCTGTTCATCGGATCCGTAGACCCTGAAGCGAACGGGATCGGCGCCCTGTGGATTCGCGCGCCATGTCAGCGTCGCGGTGCGCGACTGCCGGTCAACGTCCAGCACGAGGTCCAGTGGTACGCCCGGCCCACCCGGCTGAAATTCCCACACATCGCTCCACGCGCTCCATGCACTGTGCTCATCGCGGGCACGAACGCGCCAGTAATACGTTTCGCCCGGGTTCAGCAGGCCGCGGTGCAAAAGCGTGTACTTCGACGCACCGGCGTCTGCGGTCTTCGAGGAGAGCTTGAAGAAGTTCGGGGACATCGGCCAGCGCATATCCTCGTGGCGGGCGAGCATGAACTGGTAGTCCTCGATGGCGTCACCGTCCGGATCCGAGGGGACCTCCCACTCGAAGGCGAACTTCGTACGATCGATGGTGGTGCCATCGGCGGGGAAGACCGGCGTGGCCGGCGGCTTCGGCGGGTGATTGGCGTCAGTCTCGAGCCACTCATGCGTGATCCGGACCTGCCGCGGTCCCCTGGTGTCATCGACGTAGCGGATCGCGTTCTCGCCCAGTGTGAGATACGGCATGCACAGCGGCGCCATCTGCAGGTCGGTACGGGAGTAGAGGCTGCGAAGTATCGCGCCCGGCTCCAGCGTGACGCGCAGGAAGTACTCGAAACGCAGCGCACCATCGTGCGGGAAGTGCGCATCAAGGTCGGCCCTGAGGCCGCCATCGGCCGCGGAAAGCTCCAGTGGGATCCAGTCTTCGCCGTGCCACGAAAGTGCGGCCTCGACCCGGCCCTGCGCGCCGACGGCCAGAGCGCCGCCGACCTGCGCGTAGGGGGCCGCGATGCGGTAGACGATCGATCCGCCCTCAGCGCCTGCCACGAGCGCTCCACCTTCGGGCGCCAGCCCCGTCACATTCTCCGGGTCCTCTTCGATACGCGTGCCCGTCAGTCGCGGGGTGAACTCCCAGTAGCCGTTCGCGACCATGGGAGCCAGGCGGCTTTCTTCGTCGATGCGCGCGTGATCCCACGGGCAATGGAACTTCCCTCGGCGCTCCCACGCCCACACGAGCGCTTCGCCCGGCCTCAGCGTCATCGTCATCTCGTGGTCGATGTGTGATTTCAGATCGCGATCGGGATCGGGTTGGTCGTCTTCGGCGTAGAGCGAGGCGGAGAACTCGCGAATGCGCTGGTTGTCAGGCCGCAGGACTCCGTAGCAGTGCGTGCGCTTGAGCAGATCGTGGTCGCGGCGGATATCTGCCTCCGAGGCGACCGTCTCGTTGTCGCGCAGCAGCGCGATGATATTCTCGTCGCCATCGAGCAGGCGCCACTTCCCGCCTGCGAAGGCCTCCGTCACCGAGTGTCCAGTGATGCCCGGATGGCGGGTTTTCAGACCCATGGTGCGGAGGCAATCCGCGAGCACGTGCGCGTCATTGCCGCAGAGAGTGTGGCCGAAGATGTTCCAGACCTTAACCGGGTCATTGTTGTTGCGCGTCCCCGTGGTGAAATGCCAGCGGTGGCGCGTCTCCCACCACCACATCGCCAGTGCGCGGTCCAGTTCGCTCTCCCGGGGCGCAGTCACATGCTCGACCAGTTCCTCGCACGTGCGCCAGTGCCCGCGGTCATCCGTGAAGATCCACGGGTTGACCACCACGGTGTCTCCGATGTTCTCGACGCGGACGGCGCGCATCGGGTGGAACTCTTGCGACCACGGCCCATACCCGATTGGATCGCGGGTCGTCGGGCCGTCGAGCATCCCGCCCATTTCGATCATCCACGTGTGATCCCCGGTGGTGATGGTCTCGCTGTGTGTCCGCATCTGTTCACCGCCATACGCGCAGGGCGCTCCGGCCGCGAGGATCGCGGCAAGGAGCGCCCGGAGCACTCGGGCATGTGCGTGACAGCGTCTAGACAGAAAGGGTCATTCCTTCTTCGGGCACGAATTGCTTGAGGTAGTCCGCGGAGACGCGAAGCTCCTCTATCAGTGCTTCCTCGGTACTGGTGGAACCAGGGATGATCTCGCCGATCAGGTATGTGTGATCGACCGGCTCAAGCACCTCTGACAGTGGTGAGGAGGCGAACTCGGCATGCGACTGCTCCAGAGCCTCGAGAATCGGCGGGATCTCCACATGCCCTCGCTCGTTGTACTCCTCCGTGAAGGGCCAGTGATGGCTCGCATCGGGTGTGGTCTGCTGCAGATGGACGATCTCCGCCACCGCACCGAAGCGTCGGCACCACTCGACGTAGTCGAGATCCTCGCCTTCGAGGCCGTAGTGCATCCCGGCCTGATGGCCGACGTCAACCGTCAGCAGTACCGGGCAGCCGTCGTTGTCGCGGTTGACCGCCAGCAGAAAGTCCTCGGCCTGCTGCAGCGTCCACGGGATCTCGCTGGGGATATACATCTGCTCGTTGTAGATCGCGCCTATGCCCTTCTCGGCAGCCGCGCGCGACAGCTCGCGGAAAATGCTCTGCACGCGGCCGATTGCGCTCTGGTACGCGCGCTCATCCTCCATGACCTCAACCGAGATCGCGTCCCAGTGACCGCCGACGCGATCGGTTCCCATCTCAAGCGCCAGATCGCAGCACTGAAGGATCCACTCCTTCATGCGCTGGCGCGGCTCCGGCTGGCTGTGGGAGAGGCCGTGGAAGCGATGGGTGGCCACGCCGGTGTAAATGTCCGTGATGTTCACATCGTATCGCTCGGCCTCGGACTTGACCTGGCGGGCGGTCTCAAGCTGAAACTCGCGGTCGCCGGAGAAGAACGGGTCGAGCACATCGCCGCAGAACTCGTGGTGCTTGAAGCCGATCTCGCGGGTCAGGCGCATCCAGTTTCCGGGGCGCTCCCAGCGGCGTGTGAGGAACGCTCCGTTAATTCCAAGCTGAATATCGACGGTGCGAGCCATCGCGAATCCTCCAGATGGTCGAATTGTACCGGGTGATTTTCGGGCCTACTCGAAATCGGTCACATACCACTCGCCATCGATCTGTTTGAAATGGATCTCCCAGACGAGGGTGCTGTCTTCATTCGCATCGCTGTCGTGAATGCCCTCTTCGATGGTGAACACGACAGTGCCATCATCCCGGGTCTGTTTCTCAACGAACGTGTAGCTGCGGTGCTCGAGGTGTGGTGACGTCGTCCAGTCCTCGGGCGACCATTGCTCTTTCAGGTCCGGGCCCATCCACTGATACATGGCGTCCGGATCGTCCTTCGCCAGTGCGATCATGAACCCGTAGAAGGTCGGGAGCATGGCCGCATCAACAGTCGCCGGGTCGAAGCCCTTGATGTTGCCCGCGGACATCGCCTCGCCGACACTTTCGACTGATTCGCCGAGTTCACCGATGATGTCGGTGATATCATCGGCGGTGCCGCCGGATTCGCCATCGGACCCGCCCTCGGCAGGCTGCTCGGTCTCAGAACCAGCGCCCTCGGCGGAGTTCGCAGGGCTGTCGCCTTCGCTGTCCCCGGTCTCAAGCTGGTTCGTTACCGTCTCGGGCACTTTCAGTTGCTCAACCCTGTCGAGCGCCGATCTGCCCAGAAACCACATGGCGAGTCCGCCCAGCAGCGCCAGTATGAGAAGCAACGCACAGCCGATGAGACAGACCGCACCCCAGTTCGTGCCTTTGGACTCGTCGGCCGGTTGTGGGCCCTGAGCCGGTCCGGTCGGTGGTGGTGGCTGCTGGCCGGGTGGAGCCTGACCGGGCTGCTGGTCCGTCGGCTGCTGAGGGCTGGTCCCGGCCCCGGTTGGTGCCGACGGGGAAGGCGTCTGTTGGGAGGCCGAGGAGGAGTCGCCGGAGGGCTGCGCTATCGGTTGTGGTGGGGCCTCCTGGGACGATGCTTCGGGGGGCGCCGGCTCAGGCTGGTCGGGCGCTGCCGGCTCAGGGGGCGGAGGCGCCGCGGATGGCGGCTCCTCTGGGGCCGCAGGGGGCGGACCCTCCGTCTCCGCCTCCTCCTGAGGCTGTTGGTCGCTGTCTTTCGCGGGGCTCACTGACGCGCCGCAGTTGGGGCAGAACTTCGCGTCATCCGGGACCTCCTGCCCGCACTCTGGACAAAACATAGTGCTTCCTCCTTCGACTGCGCCGCCTGCTTCACTCGGGACCGATGGCTCCCGCGGCGACGCACGTCACTGTGCGATGTTGAAGATGAACCCGGCTACAAAGAAAAGGAACAGTACAACGAAAAGAGCGATGCAGCCGTACGCACAGCAGTTCTGTCCGCTCTCCTCGGTCTGGTCTGTCTCCTGTTCAGGACTCTCGGCATAGGTGTCGCCGACGAACTCGCGCATACTGTGGCGCTCTGCACGCTCGCGCGTCTCCTCCCACATCCGCTCCTCAGCCGATGGGGGAGGAGGCGGCGGCTCCTCTTCCGGTTGGGGATAGACGTCCTCGACGTCATAGCCCGCCGCCTCGATCAGCGACTTCTCGTCCGCCAGTTCGGCAAGCTCCTCATCAAGCTCGATCTGAGCGCTTTCGACGAGCGCCTGTGCGGCCCGGCGCTCCTTTTCGCGGAGGCGCGCCCGAGCTGTCGCTGTATCCCCGGGCGCCCTCGCGCTCGCGGCCGAGCCTGCCGGAATGTGCATCCCCTCGACCTCGGGAAGCTCCGGCATCTCCGGAATCTCCGGTGGCTCGTCGGGGATTTCAGGAGCCTCGGCCGGTTCAGGCACCTGACCGCCTTCCCACCCGCGCACCAGGCCCTCCGTGTGCGCAAGGTCGATCATCTCACCGGCCGAATGCGCGGCCTCACCGGTCGGTGTGTGCTCACCACACTCGGGACAGAACACCGCGTCTTCGGGCAGTTCAGTTCCGCAGTTTTCACAGCGCATCGCTGTCGCTCCGGATGGCCCGTGATCAGTACATGATCTGTCCGCCGGTAACGTTGATCGCCTGGCCGGTCATGTAGCCCGCCTGCTCCGATGCGAGGAAGACAACCGCGTTGCCGACGTCCTCGTAGGTGCAGCCGCGCTTCATCGGCACCTGGTCAACGTACTTCTGTCGGACCTCTTCCTCGGTGATGCCCCAGCGCTCCGCGTACTGACCGTAGAGGCTGTCCACCCACAGCGGCGAGTCGAGTAGATTGCCCGGACAGACCGCATTCACCCGGATCCCCTGCTCGGCGAACTCCAGAGCCAGCGACTGGGTCAATCCGATCCCGCCGAACTTGCTTGTGGCGTAAGCGGAGTTCTTGAATGAGCCCTTCTTGCCGGACTTGGAGTTGATCTGGATGATGGAGCCCTTTGTCCCGCGCTCCAGCATAATCTTTGCCGCCTGTTTGGCCACGATGAAGTAGCCGACCAGGTTGACCTCCATCACCTTCCGCCAGTCATCCACCTCGAAGCTTGGAGTATCTCCCGCAATCAGTATACCCGCATTGCTCACGACGATGTCCAGGCCGCCGAGTTGTTCGACACATTCCTCCATCGCAGCGGCGACAGATGCCTCGTCGGCTACATCCATCTCTACCGCGAGCCCTCGACGTCCCGTGGCTTCGGAGATGCGCTGCGCGGTCTCCTGGCCGCCCTCGAGGTTGATATCCGCCACACACACGTCCGCTCCCTCTTGCGCGAGCCGCTCGGCCAGCGCCTCGCCAAGGCCCTGGGCAGCGCCCGTCACCAGCGCGACCTTGCCGGTGAGGTGCTGGCATATCTCGCCGGCGTCGTCAACGTGATTGCGCAGCAGCGCCTCCTCGGCGTCGCGGGTCCATGCGCCGACGTCATCGAGGTTCTTCGCCGCATCCGGCTCCTCATGCGCCAGTTCGTTCAACTCGGTCAGCGGCAGGCCCCGCACGTGCGGGTAGATGACGGCCTTACCGGTCAGTTCACTCTCCTGCACGGCCTCCAGGCCGTCCCAGGCCGCTTCCATCCCGCCCACGGCTGCCACCGCGCGGTTGGGCGCCAGATCGCCGCTGTCGGTCATCTCGATCGTGGTCTGCAGGTCCTCGATCGCCGAGCCGCTCGTTCCGGTGTAGCGCACGCCCTTCAGCGCGACATCCGAGACATCGATCTCGGCCATCGTGCCACGGGCGACCCCGGCGAAGATGTTGTACATCCCGTTCTCGCCGAGGAATGGCGCGTTCTGGGCGATCACGGCCGGGACCGGTACGAGTACCACCACGTCATCGAACCCGTCCGGTGCGTAGCTTGCCATTTCATCATCGACGGCCTTCGGGTCGAGCTTGACCGGGTTGATGGTTACAAGCTCGCGATCGTTCTCCTCGGCCAGCGCGCCGTACCGCCGCGGGATGGTCGCGAGGCGCTCGTCGTCGATGTCCGTCGCCACGACCGTGGACGGCCCGTCCGGGTGCTCCAGCGCCCGCTGCACGTGCATCTGGCCCATCGGCCCGGCGGCGCCCACGATCAGCATCGTGCCGCCCTTCACGGGCTTGACCGATCGCGTCGCTGCGTACGCCGCACCGATCTGCAGGCCATCGTGCCCGACGTAGCGCGTCTGGTCGTAGTGGATGCGCCCCGCATCGATTTCAACCGCCCGGTCGAGCGGCTCATCGATCATCAGGCACAGCACGCCCTCATCGGCCAGCAGCGTTGCAAGGCTTTCCACCTGATCTCCGGTTGGATCCAGCAGGATCAGGTCGTCGATGCCCCCGCGCTCCTCGGCCTCCGCCGCCAGTTCGTCCTCGTTTGCGACATCGATGCGCTCTGCATCCGCGAACTCCTCCACCAGTCCCTCCGGCGCATTCAGCGCGATGACAGTATCCACCGCGGACGCGTTCAGGTCGCCGGCTGTGAAGCCGTCGCGGGCATCCTGCCCGCCCACGATCGCAACCGTGCCCCCGTCGGCAAGCTGCTTGCGCGTCTCGACCCGGAAGGCGCAGACCACGCAGGCCCACGGTTCCGCCAGCGCCGCCTCGGAGTACCCGATATCATCGGGGATCGGGATCAGGTAGCAGCCATCGTCACCGTCGAGGATCGGGCGGCCGATCTTCACGAACTGCTCCAGGCCGCCGTGCAGGGCATAGCCGAAAGCAAGGCCCTCGCCGTTGTAGTAGATATCCGCCTGCACCACGAAGCGGTCGCCGACGGAGAAGTCGTCCGCGCGCCTGTCACCGACCTTCACGATCGTCAGGGCGACCTCGTGCCCCAGCACGACCGGGTCCTCTTTCAGGTCGCGGCCTGAGATGCGCGGATGATCCGGCCCGAGGCGCAGGACCTTGATGTCAGAGAAGCACAGCCCGCACGCGTCCACGCGGGCCAGCAGTTCGTCCGAGTCGATCTCGGGCGTGTCCCACTCCACGGGCTCATGGTTCTTTCCAAGGTTCTCGAGGCCGGTCCCGTACAGCGGCCAGGCCACGTTGCTGTCCGGAATGTTGGCAGTTCCATCGACAAAGCTGTCATAGTCGCTCATTGTGGCGCCTCCAGTATATGAAGTGTGGCGGGTGTCTGATATCTCGCTCTGCGGACCTCATGTCGCACGAATCGGTCTTTCAGCGCAGCCTCTGCTGACGATACGCCTCATCCGGCCGCGTATAGATTCGCTCCAGTTCGGTCTCGGTCAACGGCCTGATGCCGCCCCAGTTCGCTGCGTCGATGCGCACCCGCGCGGCCTTAACCGCCATCGCAGTGGCCGCCAGCACCTCGGCCGGTGTGCCGCCCATCGCGATAAGACCGTGGCTTTGCATCATGATGACCTTCGGCGGCTCGTTCCAGCGCTCGATGAAGTCATCGACCGACGCGCCGACCGCTTTCGCCAGCGGCAGGCCCGGATCGGTGTACGGGACCCACGCGGACTCGGGGCCACAACAGACCACCTCATCGGGGAACAGACGCCCGCGAATGGCCTCTTCCGGCTCCTGCGAGCACAGCAGCGCATTGATCGGCGTCGGGTGCGTGTGGCCGACGAACTCGATGCCCGGCAGGTCCAGCAGCATCGCGTGCAGGAATGTCTCGACCGAGGGCCGCACGCCATCCGCGTCGATCGACGCGAGGCGCAGGCCATCGGCAATCTCGTCGTCGGTGAGCGAATCGGCGCTCAATAGCTCCCGCGCCTTCTCCCGCGAGACGCGCACGAAGTCGTCTCCGTCGATGCCCCTCAGGGATGTGCCCGAGGCCTTAACGAAGAAGCTCTCTTCATCGGCTCCCGCGGATGTATTGCCCTCGCCGAGGATGATGTAGTCCTTCATGGGACTGCCAAGGTCCCTCGACATCTCGACCAGCGTTTGCAGTCTGTCTCCAGTCGGATCGTCTGACACGGCTTCGGCCTCCCCGGCTGATTCGCGCTTCCCTTCGAGAATCTCGTTGCACAGTTCGACACAGTCGGCGCAGATGTAAACGCCGGGCCCCGCGATCAACTCCTCAACCTGCCGGCCTTCCTCCCGACCGCAGAATGAGCAGCGCAGCGCCTGATCGTCGTTGCCCTGGGGCATGGCGCATCCCTCCGTCACGCACACCTGAGCCTACCTCAAGGAATATTCGCGCCCGCGTGGCCGGAACCCTTTCGCGACAGGTGATCGGAGCGCTTACTCGCGGACCTGGAGCGTGTGCTCGGCCCGCGCGGCGCGGCCCGCACTGTCCCAGACGATCAGGGTGACGCGATAGGTGCCCGGCTGTGAGTACGTGTGGCGGACGGTCTCGCCAACCACCGGCGGCCCGTCCCCGAGGTCCCACATTGCGACATCGATCTCACCGTCACCGGGCTCTGAGACGCTGGTCAGCGTTACCTCGGCGTCGCAGGAGACTGCGTCGGGCGCGTCGATGGCCGCGGTCGGCGGCGGGGTCGCAAACGGCTTCTGATCCGGGAGGGCGTCGGTGGCGTTGCCCGTGACCGTGCAGTCCTCGAACTGCAGCGCGGTGTACTCGCCCGGCCCCGAAACCGCTGCTCCGCCATTGTCCACGATCTCGCAGCCGATGAAGCGCAGCCGGTCCACATCGGGCCCGCCAAGCTGCAGGCCCAGCTTCGCATTCTCGGCCATGCGACAGTCCTCGAACACGAGGTTCGTCACACCACCGTTCGTGCGGAACCCGTGCCCCTCGTGGCCCTCGTACGGCACGCGCCCGCGCTCGACCGTGGTGCCGGTGAAGTCGCAATCGTAGAGGTACTGGCGCTGGATCCCGGTATCGTTGCCCTGGAACTGTGCGCCCCACTGGCTGCAGCGGCGGATGATGTTGCGCCCGTAGAAGACGTGACGCTTCTCCCGGTTGCCGGACACGGAGATGCCGATCGACTGGCCGTCATCGACGAGGTTGCCGGTCACGATCCCGTAGCTGCCTATGATCTCCAGGCCGTAGCCCGCGAAGGTCCCATCCTTCGCGCTGACGGTGTTGTTGCGCACTGCGAACCAGTCGCAGCCACCGACGCTCAGCCAGTGGTCGATCGTGTTGTCTTCGACCACGCAATGATTGCAGTCGCCCCAGATCTCGATTCCCAGCCGCAGTCCGCCGGATTGCTCGACGGTGTTGCCGCGGATGACGAGGTCGCTGGAGCCGTTGTCGGCGAATATGCCGCCGCGGCCCGTTTTGCGGATGGTGTTGCGCAGGATCGCGTTCCCCGAACTGCCCCACGAGAGCCGTATGCCGCCACCGAAATTCGCTCCCACGCCGATGTTTTCGATCAGGCAGTCGCTGATCTCGCTGTCGGTAACGCCGCGCTCCTTCGACGGGTTGTGCCCGTTGAAGTGGATCGCGTGCGGCCCGAAGCTCTCGGTGGGCACCAGGTCGCGAATGCCGACCCGGGTGATGGTAATGCGCCGGGAGTTGCCTCCGGCGATGCCCAGCAGGCAGTTCGCGTTCGATGCACCGTCGAGTGTCAGGTCGCTGACCGTGACGTCCTCGCAACCGTTAATGCGCAGCATCACCGCCGGGTTCTCGCCCACGAACCGCACCACGGTCTCGTCGCGGCCCGCCCCGCGGATCCCAACACCGGACTTCGCGACGATGGCGCCATCGATCTGGTACTCATCGGCGCTCAGCAGCACGGTATCACCGGCCGCCGCGCCATCGATCGCGGACTGAATGGCCGGCAGATCGCGCCCCTCGACTTCGATTGTGTCGGCGAACGCCGCGGTCGTCAGCACCGCGCACAGCAATACGCAGCAGATTACTCGCCTGATCATTGATCGAGCCCCCGTGGAAGCAGAGATAGACCTCGCAGACCCCTTCGCGCAGACTCCGGCGGGACCTCCGTGGACGCGTGTCGCTTCATGGGATGAGTACATGCGAAGAGGGCGCCTACAGACGCCCTCGTGCAGGTTTGTCGCTCGTGATTACAACTCCGCGCGCTTCGTGTGCCAGTCGGTCGCCTGCTGGTAGGCGTCGCCGACGCGCATGATCGTGTCTTCCTCGAAGGGCCGGCCCATGATCTGCAGACCGACCGGCATGCCGTCCGCCATCCCGCACGGGATGCTCAGAGCGGGAATGCCCGCGAGGTTCACCGGGATGGTGCAGATATCCGCCAGCTTCATCTGCAGCGGGTCATCGGCTTTCTCGCCGATCTCGAACGCGACCGTCGGCGAAGTGGGGGACAGCAGCACGTCATGGTCCTCGAAGGCAGCGTCGAAATCGTTCTTGATCAGCGTGCGGACCTTCTGCGCCTTCAGGTAGTAGGCGTCATAGTAGCCGGCGCTGAGTCCGAATGTCCCGAGCATGATGCGCAAGCGCACCTCGGGGCCGAAGCCCTCGCCGCGGGACTTGGCGAACAGGTCGTAGACATCATCGAGAGATTCCTCGGTCCGGTGACCGTAGCGGACGCCGTCGAAGCGCGCGAGGTTGCTGGCCGCCTCTGCAGTCGCAATAAGATAGTACACTGGAAGTGAGAAATCGACATTGGGCATCTCGACCTCTTCGATCGCCACGCCCAGGTCCTCAAGCTCTGAGATCGCCGCCTCGATGGTGGCCTTCACGTCCGGGTCGATGCCCTCGCCCATCAGTTCCTTCGGCACACCCGCGCGCAGGCCGGTCACATCGCCGGTGAGCGCCTCGACGTAGTCCGGCACATCGATATCCGCGGAGGTCGCGTCGCGCTGGTCCTGCCCGGCCAATACGTTCATGGCAAGCGCGCAATCGCGCACGTCCTTGGCCAGCGGCCCCACCTGGTCGAGCGAGGACGCGTAGGCGATCAGCCCGTAGCGCGAAACGCGGCCGTAGGTGGGCTTGAGGCCCGAGATGCCGCACAGGGATGCCGGCTGGCGGATCGAGCCACCGGTGTCCGAGCCCAGCGCGATCGGGACCTGGCCGGCGGCGACCGCCGCGGCGGAGCCTCCCGATGAGCCGCCGGGCACGCGGTCGAGATCCCACGGGTTGCGCGTGACCTTGTAGGCGGAGTTCTCCGTGGAAGAGCCCATCGCGAACTCGTCCATGTTCGCCTTGCCGACCATCGGCATGCCCGCATCGCGGCAACGCCTGACGGTGGTGGCGTCGTAGGGCGGGCGGAAGCCCTCGAGGATCTTCGAGCCGCAGGTGGTAGGCACCCCGCGCGTACAGAGCACGTCCTTGATGGCGACGGGAACGCCCGCGAGCGGTCCGGGCTCCTCGCCGCCTGCGCGGAGGTCATCGACCTGCTTCGCCTGCTCCATCGCCTCATCGCGGGTAAGCGCGAGGAATGCGTCCACCTTCTCCTCGACCTCGTCGATCCTGTCGAAATGCGCTTCGGTCACGTCAACAGCCGAGACCTCGCCAGATGCGAGGTGCTCGCCGAGTTCAAATGCCGTCATCTCATGCAGCTTCACGGTGGTGCCTCCGTGTCAAAAGCTCTGGAAAAGATCCTATAGGTAGTGCCGGCGCCCTCGCCGGCACGCCGTCACTCCTCAACAATCCGCGGAACCTTGAAGAATTCCTCCGCCGCGTCGGGCGCGTTGGCGACGACCTCTTCGGGTGTCAGCGACTCGCCGACCTCGTCCTCGCGGTAGACATTGGTCATCGGGATCACGTGCGAGGTGCCCTCGATGTCATCGGTGTCCACTTCCTGAAGCTTGTCCGCGTGCTCGAGGATGCGGCCCATTTCGTGCTGAAGACGATCGATCTCTTCGTCGCTGAGGTCCAATCGCGCCAGCGTGGCGACATGTTCGACGACTTTTCGTGATACATCGGGCATGGGGGAATGCTCCTCCCGCCTGATCTGGTGGAACGTCAGTTCCTTCGCGTCAGACTACGGGGGCAATCTTAGCAGGAGAGGAAGTTACCGTCAACTTGAGGTGGCATGCTTGCAGGAGCAAAGTGATAATGTCCGGTTGGGGCAAAGTAGAAATGTCCTCGTCGCGTGGCGAGAGCCGCGAGATCTCCGGGGCTCCGTCTTCGCGGCCCCGGTCACTGCGTCGGCGAGGCAGGTCCTCTCCCGCTTCGCTTGGAATACTCACTTCGGCCGTGGTCGCGATCCAGCACCAGGAAGCGCCGGGAGGAAATACCATGTTGAAGCCGACATTCTACGCAGCACTTGTCCTTGTAACATGCGCACATCTGTCTGCGCAGGTTGTCGATCCGCTGGAGGCAGATGAGCATACGCTCCTGCTGTACCACTTCGACGGGAGCGATACGGCTGTCGAAGACGCGGGGCCGTTGGACCTCAACGGCACGGTTGTGGAGGGCGAGGACGTAGAGGCCGTCGAGACGCCCGAGCGCACTGACGGCGTGTGCGGGCAGGCGCTGAGGCTCAATCCGAACCAGGCAATCGTCCTGCCCGAGACACCCGAGAAGCTCCGCGGAATGGACGCGCTCACTGTTGAGGCATGGTTCCGCTCCAGCAATGAGGATCCATCACATCGCCAGCGCCTGGTGCTCTACTGGGAGCACTACCTGATAAGCATCTTCGCGGGCGGACGCCTGATGGGCCACATCTACGACCAGGATGCGACGAAGTACATCCTGCGCGGCAGCACGTCCGTCGAGCCGAACCGGTGGTACCACGTGGCGCTGACGTGGGACGGCGAGCGCGCCAGGTTGTGGCTGAACGGGCGGCAACAGTCGAGCGCGCGCATGGCCGGCACGGTCAACGCCGATCCGAGTGGCGGTCTGCAGATCGGTGCGGTCGGCGGCGACTGGTTCGAGGGCGAAATCGACGAACTTCGGATTTCCGATGTCGCGCGCACAACCTTTCCCGCGGCCCGACAGTATGACTTCTGCAGGCCCTCCGAGACTCTCCTGATCGCCGAGGGGACCGCGCGCATGATCTTCGACCCGCTCGTGCCCGACACCGTCTCCTCAGTCACGTGCAGAGCGGAACTGGGTGACGCGGCCGAAGCTGCTGCCACTATTGGCGAGGACGCATTCGAACCCTACGGTGAAGGGCTGCACACGGCCAGCAGCGAGGTACTGCTGGACGTGCCCGAAGGGCTCGCCGGCGAGATGACCTTCACCGCCGAGATTCGCTACGAAGAGGACGGAGAGACTGTGGTCGTCGAGCGCGAGTTCCCGGTGTCGGTCGAGCAGTTCGTCGAGCCACCGGCTTCGGAGTTCCGTGGCGCCTGGACGCACAGCCACCGGATCGAGGACCCCGAGGACATCTTCTCGCGCATGGCCGCAGGCGGCCTGAACGCTGCGGTGATGCGCGTCCGGCGCGGCGAGACCGCATACTACAACTCCGCCCTGGGGCCGATTTCGAAGATCCCGTTCGAGAACGACGACCTGATTCATGAGTGTGTTGCCGCCTGCGAGCGCCACGACATAGACCTGCACTGCTACGTGAACAACTTCCCGATCGGCTCGCCAGGCAGCGACTACGCGCAGCAGTTGAAGGCGGAGGGCCGCTGGCAGAAGACCGCTGCCGGAGAGGACTGGCCGTGGCTGTGCCCGAGCCAGGAGGCGAACCTGCAACTGGTCGAGGACGCGATGGTGGAGCTTGTGGAGGACTATGATATCGCGGGCGTGCAGTACGACTTCATCCGCTACGGCCGTAGGGACGTGTGCTTCTGCGAGCACTGCCGGGCGAAGTTCGAGGAGCGCATCGGCCACCAGGTCGAAAACTGGCCCGACGACTGCCTCGAGGACGGTCCGCTGCACGAAGAGTGGATGGACCAACGGGCTGATCTGATCACCGAGGCGGTGCGCCGCACCAGCGCAGCCGTGCGCGAGGTGGACCCGGATGCGATCATCTCGGCGGCGGTCTTCGCGCAACCGCCGGAAGAGGCGAAGTACGGCGTCGGTCAGGACTGGAGCCGCTGGTGCCGCGAGGGGCTGCTGGATGTGCTCTGCCCGATGTCCTACACAGGCGACAATGCCGCCTATGAGGAAACGGTCAGCACCATTCTCGACGCGGTCGGCGAGTACCTGCCGGTCTACGCGGGGATCGGCCTGCGCTCCGGGCGGCAGAATATGCACTACCCCGAGCAACTCGCGGCGAAGCTCAACATCGCCCGGCGGCTCGGCGCAGACGGCTTCAACATGTTCTGCATCACACCGAAGACAGATGCCCCGGAGGCTGTCGTCATTCCGCTGCGAGAGCGATTCCTTCCCGGCGACGGCCGGGCCGAAGGGACAGGTGAAGAGTGAGAAGTGAAAAGGGAACGGCGACG
The DNA here is from genome assembly GCA_964484945.1 of uncultured Armatimonadia bacterium. Lineage (GTDB taxonomy): Bacteria > Armatimonadota > Zipacnadia > Zipacnadales > UBA5352 > UBA5352. The sequence goes on from CAZAHB010000003.1 coordinate 29,746, forward strand.
GCACGGCTCCTGCGGCCCCTGTTGTTGAGCATACTGGCTGTGACGGTCTCTGTGCTGCCGGTGATAGCGCAGGATGAGGGTGCGCGCACGATCTGCTTTGCCCAAGGCGAGTGGGACGCCGCGGAGTGGACGCCACTGCGACTGCCACTGCACCCGGAAGTGCAGCAGTTCATCCAGCGGCCCGAATCCGTGGGCACCGACACCTTCACCCGCGAGGAGATCAAGCGGCATCTCGACAACGTTCTGATGATGACAGACAGCGGGCTGCAGGAGGGCCAGTTCGAGGTCGAGTTCGGCATCGGCCCGGAGAAGGGCACCGCCCCGGGGATACTCCTGTCCCCAACCACCGAGGGCGATACACTGCAGACGGGCATCGCCGTCTTCGTGGCGGATTACACCATGGCGGTGTGGCGCGTGACCACTCATCCGGAGACCCGGGAGACGGAGTACGAACACCTGGTGCGCCTCGCGCGCTATCAGGCCCCCGACCAGCGCCACAGTCTGCGCGCGCGCTGGAGCAAGCGCAGCCGGCGGGTCGCGCTGCAGGTCGATGACTCGAGCGTGGTCGTACTGCGCCTGCCCGAGCACGAGATCAACTCGAAAATCGGCATCTGGGGCTGTCACGGCACGTGCGATTTCTACGAGATGACAGTACGCGAGACCGGAAGGCTGCCGTGGAAGGGAACGGCGTCGGAGTGAGGACGGTCACAAGTCGCAGGTCGCAAGTCGCAAGCAACGACTGACGGCACACACGTTACTGGGGGCGCATCGGTGGCCGACGAACCGACAATCGCCGCGCCGGAAGAGCGCGAGGCCATCGAGGAGGCCTGCGGACCTGTCCTCGATCCTATCCTGCTGTCGGTCGCGATCATCTGGGGCGGCAATTTCGTCGCGTACAAGTATCTCATGGATCAGATCGCACCGGCAGGCCTGCTCGCGGTCCGCTTCGTGCTCATCACCATCCTGTTGCTTGCGGTCCTTGAGTTCCGCGGACAGCTTCGCACCGGGAACTCGCGGACGATGTGGCTGCGGCTGGCGCTCGCGGGCGTCCTCATCATGGGTGTGCAGCAGATCGCGTTTGTGACCGGTCTGAACCTCACCGCGGCCGGCGAGGGCTCACTGCTGTTCTCCACCGCGCCGATCTTCACCGCAATGATCGCAGCCGCGATCGGCCAGGAGCGTATCACCGGCGCGAACTGGATCGGAATCGCCGCCGCGATGGGCGGATGCGCGATGGTCATCCTCGGCGGAGCCGGCGCTGAGCATGTACCGGAAACACGTGTGACAGGCGACCTGCTCATGCTCGTGTCATCACTCGGCTACGCCATCTTCATGGTGGTCAGCAAGCCGCTTATGCGCGAGTACGGTGCGTTGAAGGTGGTCTCCTTCGCATACCTCTTCGGGCTGCTGGTGGTCGTCCCGTTCGGCGCGAATGAAGCGATCAACGCCGACTGGGCGTCGCTGGGAACAGCAGGCTGGTTCTCAATGGTGTGGCTGGTACTTCTGGCCGGCGCATACGGCTTCGTGGCCTGGTACTGGCGGATCTCGCGCACGACACCCTCGCGCGTGGCAGTCTATCAGTACATCGTCCCGGTAGTGGCACTGATCGCCGCGGCCTTCGTCCTGGGCGAGCGTCCGGCGGTCCTGCAGATTGTCGGGGCAGCGCTGGTTCTGCTCGGGCTCTATTTCGCCCGGCGGCCTTCTGCGACGTGCCCCACATAAGCGAGTGCTACCGCGGCCACCAGGGTGTGAACCATCCTCAAACCCCCGAAGAATCGCCCTCTGACAGGCAAATATGCGGAATAATGCCCGATTCCACCCCCATGACTTGACTCAACACACCCAATCGTGTAAACAATTACGTAAAGAAACTGTTCGATCAGTGATGTTTTGCCCTCAGACGGACGTGACGCGGTGTTTCCAGCCAAAATCAAGTGGGGGGTGAACCGAAGCCTGAGACCGTTGTGCACCATGCCGAGAGAGACAGGCTTTCCTCTGAGACGCGCCCTGTACGGCCGTTGCGCGATCCGCCGCGACGGTGGCAGAGAGAACAATGTAATGTAATCTTCTTTATTGCGGGATTGTGACGCCATGCTGAGCCGCGACCACGAACCGGCCGCTAGCCCGCATCCGAATCCAATGTGGGCTTTGAAATAGCAGAGGGAGGCGCAGAACCATGGCGAAGAAGGACTATCGCGCGATGCCTGATGGCGATGCCTGGGTGTGCAAAGGTGACGGGAACAAGCGCGCTACGTCGAGGCATGAGACGCAGAAGGACGCGTGGGCGGCCGCCATCGAGATGGCGAAGAAGTCCGGCACCAGCGCCTACAAGCATGGGATGGACGGCACCATCAAAGAGGAGCGTTCCTACGGGAACGAGTCTCCCGCCCCCGGATAGTCTCATCCGGTCGGGCCAACTGTAAACGGTGGGTGCCCGGTCTCAGCGCGGGGTCACGAGTTCTCCGTGATCCACTCCAGCGCGCGCTCCAGTTCGTCCCGATTCGACGCGGACAGTTGATAGAACAGCCGCGACGGGTCGAGGCGTTCGTGGAAGCGTGGCAGATCATCGAGACCGCCGTAACACATGACGCTTTTCCCCCGCTGCTGGATCTCCTCCAGCAGATCCAGCCATTCCACCATGGGCGGGTTCCCCGCGCCCGGCACCCACTGAATGCAGTCGATCTCCTCGATCGCCATCAACTCGTCCATGTTACACAGCGCGGTCGGCCCGTCCCAGTGGTAGATAGAGTGGTCGAGATACCGGGCCTCCGCGCGCAGGTCCGGGGCCACCAGTTCGCGGAAGTGCTCCGGCCCGATCAGTGCCGCGAAATCGCACTGGATGGTATTGCATCGGCCGCTGTGCCACGCCCGGATCCATCCTGCCCCCGTGCCGGCGTCGCTGAGCGCTCCATCCTCGAAGAATTGCTCTGACATCGGCTCATACAGCTCCCGTACCTGCCGGTTCGCCTCGTGTATCAGGTCGGGCGTGTCGTAGATATCCATGCACAGCTTCGTGGCCCCGCGCAGGCTCTCCAGACCGTCCAGGTTCGAGTGCATGTCCAGATGTGACACGAGCCAGTGGCCGTCCGCGACCTCGGCGAGGCGCTGCACCAACTCGCGCATCCGCGTCCAGTACTTCCCCTCGCGATCGATCTCAAGCGGCAGCGCCCCCTCCCAGTCCTCCACGAAGGGCACCGCCCAGCTTGTGCGGTTCTGCTGATCGCGCGAGAACTCAAGCTCAGCGCCGAGGAATGCCGCGAAGATGTCCGGGCCGAAGCCGGGCGAGAACTGGGGCATCGCATCGCCGCCCCAGTACACAGATCGCACCCACGCGTCCACCGCTTCGACCACCTCGTCGATCGGATCGTGCAGCATCTCCCAGTACGTCGGCCTCGGGGCAGGCTCGGCGTCCTCGGCAGGGCAGGTAATGACGACCGGCGGGCGATCGAGCATGCTTCCGCTCCAGAACGCCTCCCAGCGCTCGGCGGCATCGTGGAAGTCCGGTTTGAGTGAAAGCGGGCTTTCGGCGGAGATCAACATGAGCGGAACCACCATCCGTGCGTGTTATTACCGCGAGGGAGTATTCGACACGGGAACCGGCGGGGCCTTCGCGGGCGCCGCGCAGAGAGGAGGCCGCGCGGGTATCGGACATGGAGGTGATGGTGCTTCCCGCGGTCAAATACCGCGGCACAGATACCCACTCCGACCTGCCGGGAGCGAGCCACGATGAAATACGCTGTTCGCGAGAATCTGATGGGCCGGGACCTGACCATCGAGGACAAGTTCCAGCGCGCCGCGGATCTGGGGTTCGACGGGATCGAGCTTATCCCGAAGGAGAACCCGCAGATGCACGGGATGATGGTTTTCGAGCAGGACGGCCGCGACGAGTTACTCGGTCTCGGCGAGGAATATGACCTGGAGATCAGTTCGCTGTCTCTTGGCATCTACCGCGACGCCAACTGCCTCACCACCGACGAGGAGGAGTGGGAGGCCGGGAAGCAGATGCTGCACAACGCCATCGAGGCGGCGACGGACCTGGAGTGCGCGGGGATCCTGCTGCCCCACTTCGGACCGATGGAGCCGGACCTGGATGACCCGCGTCTGGAGCCGGATCTGCGCGGCATACGCGAGGCCATCGAGGAATCGGGCAACTCCGACCTGGTCATGTGCGTCGAATGTACCGTGGATCTGGAGACCATGCAGGGCATCGTGGAGATCGCCGACCACCCGCGGGTGGGGATCTATTTCGACATGGGCAACCTCAAGAACAGCGGCTTCGACCCGGGTTCGATGATCCGCGCGCTGGGCACGGCCGGCGTGAAGCTGGTCCACGCCAAGGAGGCCGGCGGGGAACTACTCGGCGAGGGCGAGGTGGACCTGCAGGACGTCGCCGACGCGCTCAACGAGATCGGCTACGATGAGTGGATCGTCTTCGAGACAGCGCCGACCGACGATCCGATGGCGGCCATCGAGCACAACCTGGCGGAGATGAAGCGGTATATCTGACACGAAAGGGAGAGCGCCATGCGAACACTCGCCGTCATCATCCTGCTGACCGCCGCAGCCACCGCCTTTGCCGCGCCGAGCACCATCGTCGAAGAGGGGGAGGCGCGGGCCGCGATTGTGTTGCAGCCGGATGCCTCCGAGCAGCTTGCGGAGGCGGTTGCGGAGATGCAATCGCTCATCCAGCAGGCCTCCGGGGCAGACATTCCGCTCGTGGAACAGCCGCCAGCGGATAGCATCGCCATCCACGTGGGCCGAACACCCGGCGTGGGCGATGCGGTGGACCTGGGCGATCTCGACGAGGACGGGTTCGTGATCCAGTTCCCGGATGAGGGGACCATTGTCATCCTCGGGCCGAGTGATTGGGGCACCGAGTTCGGGGTTTACGAGTTCCTCGAACGCTACATTGGCGTCAGATGGCTGATGCCGGGCGAAGACGGAACGTATGTCCCGGAGATGGCGACCATCACCATCCCCGATGACTCGGTGCGCGATGAGCCCGCGTTCTTCTCGCGCAAGTACTTCGGCCTGCGACTGGCGGAGCAGCGGCTCTGGGCGCGGCACAATCGCCTCCACTCCCGCGTGGAGTTCCACCACAATCTCTACAGGCTCTTCCCGCACTCCGACGTGGAGGAGCACCCCGAATTCTTCCCCATCCACGGCGGCGAGCGCTACTTCCCGCCGGAGGACCACTACTACTCGCGCTGGCAGCCATGCTTCACCGCTCCGGGAATCGTGGACGTAGCGGTGGAGCGGATCTGCGCGTACTTCGACGAACACCCGGAGGAGGAGAGCTACTCACTGGGCGTGACCGACAGCGGCGGGCACTGTGAGTGTGAGGATTGCCGGGCGCTGGATGCGGGCCGCAAGAACATGGTCAACCGCGACCACCTCACCGACCGCTTCATCACCTGGGCGAACGCGGTGGTCGAGGGCGTGCTCGAGGAGCATCCGGACAAGTGGTTCGGCTTCCTCGCGTATTCCGAGATCTTCGAGCCACCGGACCGGGTGGAGATGCACCCGCGCCTGATCCCCTACATGACCTACGACCGCATGCAGTGGATCGATGACGAGGCGCGCGAGGCGGCCGAAGAGCTTACGCGCCGCTGGGCGGAGGCGGCGTCCACCGTCGGCTGGTACGACTACATCTACGGCGCGGCCTACCTCGTCCCGCGCGTCTACCCGCACGTGATGGGGCAATACTACCGCTTCGGCCACGAGAACGGCGTCCGCGCGCTGACCGCCGAGGCCTACCCGAACTTTGGCGAGGGGCCCAAGCTCTACGTGTCGCTCAAGCTCCAGTGGGACCCCTACCAGGACGTTGATGCGCTGCTGGACGAGTGGTATGCGCTGGCGGTCGGCGAAGAGGCGGCCCCGTACGTGCGTAAGTACTACGAGCACTGGGAGGACTTCTGGACGCGGCGCATCCTCGACACGAACTGGTGGAGCAAGGGGCGGCAGTATTTGCCGTTCCACACGCCCTCGTACCTCGAGGAGGTGAGCCTCGACGAGATCGCGCAGTCACGCGAGTGGCTGGAGCAGGCCGTGGCGAATGCGGGCACAAAGCGTCAGAAGGCGCGCGCAAAGCTGCTGCTACGCGCATTCGAGTACTACGAGGCGTCGGCGATAGCCTACCCGCGCAGCGGCCCGGCGCCGGAGCTTACGACCGAGGCGGATGCGCTGGCGTACCTCGATGACGTGATTGTGCGCTCGGAGATGGCGCAGAAGCGCCGTACCCTGTCGAAAGAGGACTTCCATGGGCACCCGTTCCTGCATCACTGCACGGACATCGACCGCCGGCCGTCAATCGCCGGCGTCAACTGGGTGGGACAGGACCTGTGGACGCTCTTCGACTGGGCATCGCGCTCGGAGGCTGTGCGCGAGCGACTGCGGGACCTGACCGAAGATGGCGCACCGAGCGGTCTGCAGGCACACGCACAGACGATTCTCGCTACGTTTGATCCCGAAATGGAGCCACTGAATACGAACTGGTCCTTCGAGAAGGGCGATGGTGCGCAGGCCGCGGATTACCACTATTGGCTGCAGGACGGCGTGGGCACACTCACTCGCTCTGAGGAGGCCGCGCACAGTGGAGACTACGGCATCACCGCCACCGGCGTGCAGTACGGTGGGCCGCACCAGTCGGTGCAGTTCACCCCCGGGAGATTCTGCCTGGTCGCGAGCCTTTACCTGCCTGAGGGGCAGCCGGAGGGCGGCTTCGTGGACCTGAGCATCCGCGCGCTTAACGAGAAAGGCCGCAACCTGCCCAAAGGCGGCACAGCCAGCATCACGCCCACGCCCGGCCAGTGGCACACGGTCGCGACGGTGATGGACGCGACTGATCCGCCGAAGAGCGCGGTGCAGGTTCGCGCGGGAGTATGGGCTCGCAAGTTCCCGGACGGCAAGAAGATCTACTTCGACGATCTACGGTTGATCAAGCTGCCAGACTGACACGTATCAGGACGAACCAGGAGGCAATTATGCGAAAGATGACTTTTGTCGCGTTGCTGGCCCTGATGACCACAGTGGCCGCATCTGCCGCCCCGGTGACTGTCGTCGAAGATGGGACGCCTGCGGCCTGCGTCGTTCTACCATCCGAGCCGTCGGAGCAACTTGCGCGTGCGTCTGCCGAATTGGTGGACTGCGTACGGGAAGCATCCGGCGCAGAATTGCAGATCGCAAATGAGCCGGTTGAGGGCATGGCGGCCATCCACATCGGCGAGACGGATTATGCCGAGGCGCAGGGAATCGAACTGAACTCAGACAGGGTGGATGCTTACACGATCCAGTTCCCCGAGAGCGACGCGATCGTGATCCTCGGGGCAAGCGACAGCGGCACCGAGTTCGGGGTCTACGGTTTCCTGGAGCGCTTCGTGGACGTCCGCTGGCTACTGCCTGGTGAGAACGGGCGGGACGTCCCGGCTCAGGCGACCATCACCGTTCCGGACGAGTCGGTGAGCGAGGAGCCCGTGTTCATGTCCCGTCAATTCAGCGGCGGGCGGAGGGCACACGTTCCGTGGGCCCGACATAATGGGATGCACGGGACTATCAGCTTCCACCACAATCTCCGGGATCTCTACAAGCCGGAGGTCTTCGCCGAAGAGCATCCCGAGTTCTATCCGCTCTGGGATGGCGAGCGCTTCAATCCGCTGGAGAGCAATCAGCGCTGGCAGCCCTGCTTTACCGCGCCCGGAATCGTCGAGGCAGGGATCGACCGGATCGTGGAGTATTTCGACGAACACCCGGACGCGGTCAGCTACTCGCTGGGTATCAATGACACCCGTCGGCATTGCGAGTGCGAGGACTGCCGGGCACTGGACCCGGGCCGCGAGAACTTCCTCGGGCTACCCCATCTGTCCGATCGCTACTTCACGTGGGCAAACGCGGTCGTAGAGGGTGTGCTGGAGGAACATCCCGACAAGTACTTCGGCTGCCTCGCTTACAACTCGGTGGTCGAGCCGCCGGATCGGGTCCAGGTGCATGAGCGCATCATTCCCTACATGACCTACGATCGCATGAAATGGGTCGATCCAAAGATCGAGGCGCAGGGCAAGCAGCTCACCGAAGCGTGGGCCGAAGCCTCGCCGACGATCGGCTGGTACGACTACATCTACGGCACCCCTTACATGCTGCCGCGCTACTACCCCCATCACATGGGCGAGTACCTCAAGTGGGGCTACGAGCACGGCGTGCGCGCGCTTTACGCCGAGGCTTACCCGAACTTCGGCGAGGGCCCGAAGCTGTATGTCTACCTCGCGCTGAACTGGGATCCGTACGCGGACGTGGACGCGCTGCTGGATGAGTGGTTCGAGCGCTGCTGCGGGCCGGATTCGGCGGATGCCCTGCGCAGCTACTACGAGTTCTGGGAGCAGTTCTGGACCGAGCGCATCCCGGAATCGGCGTGGTTCACCGAGCAGGGTCAGTACCTGCGCTTCAACTCGCCGGGTTACCTGGTTGAGGTGACGCCCGAGGAGATCGCCCAGTGCCGCGAGTGGCTCGAAACCGCCGTCGCGAACGCGCAGACCGAGAAGCAGCGCGCCCGCGGCGAGCTTCTGCTGAAGGCCTTCGAGTACTACGAGGCATCGGCGCTGGCGTATCCGCGCGGCGAGGACATCGCCGGGGCCCCGGAGACCGAACAGGAGGCGCTCGCTCGGCTGGAGGACAGCTTTGAGCCGGCCGCCTACGCGCAGAAGCGCCTGAACCTGGTGCGCGAGTTCGAGGACCATCCGGTGCTGGTTCATCCGCTGCCGCCCACGCGCTACTCGACGACCACCGGCTCCAGTTGGGGCACGAACCGCATGTGGCAGCTTTACGAGTGGGTGCAGGACAGTGATGCGGTGCGCGAGCGGGTGGAGGCGCTTGCGGAGACCTCCGAGTTCAAGACGGTACGCCAGAATGCAGAGCTTCTGCTGAAAGTCTCAAGCGGAGAGGCGGAGTCTATCAACGCGAATCCGTCCTTCGAGGAGGGCGAGGAATGGGCGACCGGATGGAACAAGTGGATCAAATACGGTGAGGGCAGCAACTACCGCACAACGGAAATGGCGCACACCGGCGAGGCATCGCTCTGCTTCGACGGGATGAAGCGCGGCGGCCCGCACCAGACGCTCCAGCTTGAACCGGGCGAGTACGCCATGACAGCCTTCGTCTACGTCCCGGAGGGGCAGGAGACGATGGGCACTGTCGCCGTCCAGGCCACGCCGCGAGATGATGGCGGCACTAATCTGCCCGGAGGCATCAGCAGCCAGATCGTTCCCGCGCAGGGTCGCTGGCAGCCGATCGCGGCCGCGGGTGAGATTCCGGCGACCATCAGTGGCAAGGAGGTTGCGAGCGTGCTCTTCCTGCCGATCATCGACGGCTGGGACCCGGACGGGAAAGTCTACATCGACGATCTGTCGATTGTGAAGCTGGATTGAGAGCGTCCGTGCGGCATGCCGTTCGGAGGGATGGCCTGCCGAGGCCATCCTCGCGCGGAGCGCGAAAGTCGTTGGGCGATGGCCGAACGGCGTCGGGCCAGGGCTGGCCCGACCTCCGGACGGCAAAGAGCAACGGCAACGGCGCACGACGTCGTTGCCGTTGTCATTCCCTCTCCCCACTGCCCTGCAAGCTACCAGCAACGGCTGAAGGGCATCGGCACGCAGTGGAGTTCGCGCAGCGCTGTAGTTTCGCGCGGCGCGAACTCCAGGACCTGCGAGCGCAGCGAGCAGGTCAACCGCCCCCCGCGTCGAATCCAATATCGAGCACAATTGCAGTGGTGGAGGGGTGCAACCTATGGACTTGAACATCCGCATCGCTGGGGAGGCCGGGCAGGGCATTAAGACCACCGGCCACCTGCTGGTCGATGCCTTCGCCTCCATGGGGCTGTGGGTCTTCTCGACCCAGAGCTACATGTCCCGCATCCGAGGCGGCCTCAACTGGCAGGATGTACGTATCGCCGACCACCGAATCACCTCAAGCCGCGAGGACGCAGATCTGCTTGTCGCGCTCACCGAGGACGCGCTCAACACGCTTTCCGTGGAGGTCACCGAGGGCGGCGTGGTCCTCTACGACGGCGAGGACGCCGAGGGCGACGCCATCGGCATTCCGTTCACGGACACCGCGGAAGAGGCCGGAAACGCGATCATGGCCAACTCGGTCGCCGGTGGCGCGGTCTTCGAGGTGCTCGGGTATGACACGGGCGTCCTCGATGACTACCTGCGCCATGCCTTCGAGGACAAGGGCCAGAACGTCGTTGACGCCAACATCGGGCTTGTGCAGGAGGGCGCTGAACTCGCGTCCGAATACGCAAACTCGCTCGACGCGCCGGAGCCGTCCGATGCGCCGCCACAGGTTTACGACGGCACCGAGGGCACGGCCATCGGCGCCGCCACGGCGGGCGTGAAGTTCTGCTGCGCCTATCCGATGACACCCTCGACGGGCGTGTTTACCTGGCTGGCGCAGCATGACGAGGAATACGGGATCGTCATCGAGCAGGCCGAGGACGAGCTTGCGGCCATCAACATGATGTGCGGCGCGACCTACGCGGGCGTTCCGTCGCTGGTTACGACCTCCGGCGGCGGCCTGGCGCTTATGAGCGAGGGGCTGTCGCTGGCGGGAATGCACGAGCTTCCCGCGGTCATCATGCTCTCACAGCGCCCCGGGCCGGCCACCGGCCTGCCGACGCGCACCGCGCAGGGCGACCTGCTGTTCGCGCAGCGCACCGCCCACGGTGAGTTCCCCCGCGCGATCTTCGCGCCCGGCACCCCGGGGCAGTCCTGCGAGCTTATGCGCCGGTCGCTGGAGACCGCACACAAGTTCCAGACACCGGTCATCTTCATGACCGACCAGTACCTTACCGACCTGCGCATGAACAGCGAGCAAATGGACGAGACCGAGCTGCCGATCGACCGCCACATCGTCGAGGACCCCGGCGAGGGCTACCGCCGATTCGAGATCACCGAGAGCGGCATCTCGCCCCGCGCGATCCCCGGCGGCGACGCCTTCGTCTGCCTCGACTCGGATGAGCATGACGAGGAGGGGCATATCACCGAGAACCTCGAAATCGGCCAGGCCATGATGGACAAGCGCATGCGCAAGGAAGAGGGCATGATCGCCGAGGCACTGCCGCCCGAACTCTACGGCGACGATGAGGGCGCCGACACGCTCCTGCTGTGCTGGGGCTCGACGTACCTGCCCTGCCGCGAAGCCGTGGATATCCTCCGCTACCGCGGGCATAATGTCGCGATGCTGCACTTCGCGCAACTCTGGCCGCTGGACCGTGAGGAGGTCTGCGCGCGCATCGGCGACCGGGAGCGCGTCATCTGCGTCGAGGGTAACGCGTGGGGGCAGCTTGGCTCACTGCTGCGCGAGCGGCAGATCATCGGTGACACGGAGATGATCACGCGCTACGACGGACTGCCGCTTACTGCTGAAGAGATCGCCGCACAGGTGGAGGGGCTTTAGGATGCCGGCGATGCTCATACGGTGGTCCGCCAGGAATCGACAGGCAGGTAGTTCGTCCATCATCGAAAAGGTGGAGGGGTAAGAATGCGCAAACTCAATCCAGATTCACCGGCGTGGTGTCCCGGCTGCGGCAACTACGCGATTCTGCCGACCCTCGATGAGGCAATCGAGGAGGCAGGCGTTGATCGACACAAGCTGGTGCTCGTGTCTGGCATCGGCCAGGCCGCAAAACTGCCGCATTACACCCAGGCGAACGTCTTCAACGGACTGCACGGCCGCGCGCTGCCGCCGGCCACGGGCATGAAGCTCGCGAACCACGAACTTGAGGTGGTCGTCACCTCCGGCGATGGCGACATGTATGGCGAGGGCGGCAATCACTTCGTACACGCGATCCGTCGGAACATCGGCGTGAAGTGCTTCGTGCACAACAACCAGGTCTACGGCCTGACGAAAGGCCAGGCATCCCCGACGTCCGAATGCGGAATGGAGACGCCCATCCAGACGCACGGTGTCATGCTGAAGCCCTTCAACCCGCTGGCCATCGCGATCGTGGAAGGCGCCTCGCTGGTCATGCGCTCCTTCGCGAACAACCGCGATCACCTGCAGGAGATGATGGTGACCGCGTTGAACCACGATGAAGGCTTCGTGCTGCTGGATATATTGCAGCCCTGCCCGAGCTTCAACAAGCGCAACACCGCGAAGTGGTACCGCGAGCGCGTGGAGCCGATCGGCGACGATCATGACCCGACGGACATGCACGCGGCGCTGGACGTTGCGCAGACGTGGGGCGATGAGATCCCGATCGGCGTCATCTACCGCAACCCGGACCGCCCGAAGCTCGAGGACCTGCAGCCGGCGCTGGAAAGCGGGCCGCTGGTGGAGCAGTACGGCGGCTGACGATATCACAGCGAACTTGAGATCCGGAGTCCAGGCGCCCTCGCCGGGACGTCGTCTCTTGTGTCAAACAACAGGAGGGCAACAATGAACCGCATCCTACTACTCAGACATGGAGAAGCCGAGCATAGCGAGAAGGGCCTCACGGGAGGCTGGACCGAATCGCACCTGACCACACTGGGCGAGAAGCAGGCCCACGTGCTTGGCCAGCACCTGGCGGAGATGCTGGAGGATGAGGAGTTCGGCTTCTACTCATCGAACCTCGCGCGCGCAAGCGAGACCGCGCGGATCATCTGCGGCGGCCTCCCGGTCGAGCCGACCTTCGACGGGGATCTGCGCGAGTTCAACAACGGACAGGCCGCGAACATGACCGTGGAGGAGGCGGAGGAGATCCAGAACCCGCCGACCCAGCCGCTCGTGGACTACGTGCCCTATCCCGGCGCCGAGAACTGGCGGCAGATGAACGAGCGTGTCTCCGGCTGCATGGACCGGATGAGCGAGGAGTGCCCGGAGACCGCGGTCATCATAACGCACACGCTCTCGGCCACTGCGGTGGTACACTGGTGGCTCGAGCTGGGCCCGGACGAGTGGGGCACGATCTCTTACGACTTCGCGCCGGCATCGATCACACTGCTGACGATCAACCGCTTTGGCCAGCGCACGATCTCGCGGCTGAATGACACCCGACACCTCGCGGCCGCCGACTGCGAAAGCGACGCGGAGGCATTGCCCGGCGTCTCCGGAAGTGAGTGACCTGATGCGACAGATCGAATCCGGCCTGCGAGCGACGCGCCCGGTCGCGCGACTGACTGAAAGTGACCGCCGGTGCGTGCACTCCTACAACACCATGCCGCCGCTGTCGAATGACGGCCGGCGGCTTCTCTACTTCCGTTACAACGGCCCGGATGCCGACCGGAGCATCGAGACCCTCCGGGGACATGTGATGGTCGCAGAGAGCGACGGCGCCAACCCGCGGGAGGTATTCGCCTGTACCGCTGGGAGCCCATCATCCGGCTGCATGCAGCAGTGGGTCGGCGATACGCACCTGGCGGCATTCACGCACCGCCCGGACTACGGCGCGCACAATACCCGGTGGGTCGTCATTGACACGGACACAGGCGACTTCGAGGAGTGTCCGGGGCACCTGCGCTCGGTATCCGCGGATGGCGAACACGCGCTGCTGCAGACCGGCGAGCGCATTCACGCCGAGGCCGAGGACCGGGGCGAGATGCTGGCGCCCTGCGATGTCGCGATGCGTGAAGTGACGTTGCGCGGGGACGATGAGGTCAACCGTGTCACCGTGGCAGACGTCATCGCCGAACACCCCGACGGCGATCTGCTGACCGACGAGCATCTGTGCATCAAGCAGCCCCAGTTCTCACCGGACGGCGAACACATCAGCTTCGTGATCTCCAACTCGTTCTACCTTCGCATGAAAGGCAGACCGCGCAGCGAGCGCCGACACGAGTTGATCTTGGCGGACCGGGATGGCAGCAACCTGCGCCCCCAGGGTGCGTTTGGCTCGCACCCCTCCTGGCTGCCCGACAGCAGCGGCGTGGTGACTGTCATGGGCGACACCGAGGGGATCGCGCGGCTGTGGCTGTTCCCGGTGGACGGCTCCGGGCGGCGCCTGTTCGACGAGGACCTCGTCGCGGCGGGTCACCCGAGCGTGCAACCGGGCGAGATGCGCTACATCGCCATCGACTACTACGACCGCGACCGGGGTGTGGCGAGCCTGGGGCTCTACGACACCCACGACAGCAGCACCGAGATCGTCGTGGAGGGGGAGTACGAGGACTTCAGCAACGAGGGTGGTACGCACCTGCATCCGGCGTGGAGCCCTGACGGGAGTGCCGTCTTCTTCAACTCGGCGAACTCCGGCCCGGCTCAGTTGTATCGCGCGGATGTGGCGTAAGTGGCAAGTGGCAAGTGGCAAGTAAAAGGCAACGACGAGACGACGCCGTTGCCGTGATGCCTGAAATGCGTCCACTTTCTGTGTACATACTGTAGTAATGCCCCACGTATTCACCAGCCTCGGACGCAAATGGCTGATTCTGTTTGCATCTTCCCTTCGGTGGATGTATCATATGAACAGGCTTCGGCCCAGATCGATGGCATGCATTGGGGGTGTCGAGTTGAGCAACGAACTTGCCCCAGAAGTGCACGATGCGCTTGCGTCCTTTGTATTCCACGCGAACGTCACCGTGCTGCATCACAACGACGAAGACCGGTTAAACGAGTTCGTTCTCGCCAGCCATCTCTCAGATAGCCGAGTGAGTGACACCTTCTTGTGCAACAAGTTACGGGAAGCTGGATTCGCGGACGACTACGCCACTCAACTCGTCAGCTACTACGACATAGCTCTCCGCCTGCTCGCTCGCTACGACACGAGACGTGAGCAGTAGCTTGGCCCGGCGCCCCTCAGATGACACAAACGGCGGCTCCAAGTTGTTCGCAGCGAGGGCGACCGTAGGGTCCGAGAGGAGTGCGCACAGTGAGACACTGCGTGCCCGTTCTATTGGCCTTCGTCCTTTGTGCATCTGGATGCTATCGAGTCCCTGAAGGCATGACCCTGCACAAGGCTGTGCAGAAAGGTGATTTGCGTGCAGTGCGAGCGCTGGTCAACCAAGGTGCGGACTTGAACGCCCTGGATGCAGAATCTGGCTTCACGCCACTCCATATCTCCGTCCTCAAGTCGCGATCTGAGATTGCGAACTTCCTTCTTGATGAAGGAGCGAAGATAGACACTCCTGATGTCCCCGATGGAATGAGTGCCCTTCACTGGGCGGCATTCGAAGGCGATTCTTCCATGGTGCGCCTCCTTGCCGAGCGCGGCGCAGACCTTCAGGGGCGGGACAGAGCAGACGGAGCGACGGCCCTGCACCATGCCGCGTCAGGTGGGCACCCCTCGGTTGTACGGTTGCTGGTCGAGATTGGAGCTGATGTGAACGCGGCTGACGAAACGCTCGGGTGGACGCCCTTGCATGTGGCTGCCAGCCATGGGAATGTGGATACAGCGTCGGTGCTGCTGGCACTGGGCGCAGAGGTAAACGCTGTAGACCACGTGAGAGGTGCCACACCACTACACTGGGCGGCACACCGGGGTGATCCTGCGATGTCTGAGTTCCTGATTGCCAACGGTGCTGGTGTGGACCTCAGGACCAGCCCGAAAGGACGAACTCCCCTGCACTGGGCGGCATTTGAGGGCAATCAGGTGATTGCTGCGCTGCTCCTCAAGCATGGGGCTGACGTTAACGCGGCGGACGTCTACAATGGTACGTCCCTGTACCTGGCCGAGAGCGTATCGAGAAGTGAGGAGACGGCGAGAGTGCTGGCGGAGCACGGCGGAATCGTGCAGGCGATCCGGATAGTCACAGCCTCAGAGAATGCCGCCGTTGGTCTAACAGCAGATGAGCTCTTCACTAAAGGGAGGGCACTATACGGTGAGCGGAAGTACGCAAGGGCCGCTGACTGGTTTGAGGCTGCGGCTGCGGAGGGGCGTGGCGACGGCACCCGCTGGGCGGCTGCATGCCACAGGCGCATTGACGAGCGCAGAGTGGCGGAGCGCCGGCGGCAGCGGGACCGGACGGGTACAGCGGCGGCTCAGAGTGGACGAGATCAACGCGACGTCGCCACACGACTCCGCGACCGAGGTTTTCTTGCTCAGGCAGAGTGGTGGGAGAGAGACAACAGAATCCAAGAGATGGGTTTGCCGTCAGCTGAAGAGGATCTGCTTCTCGATCTGAGCCAGACTCAGTATGAACTCGATCAGTTGAGCGAGGAACTCGAAAGACAGCCTCGATGGTGACCTGCGAAGCATTTCGTTTACTTTGCCCCAACCGAACATTATCACTTTGCTCCTACCCCGAAAAAAACGGGAGGTTGACGGCCCATCGGCGTCGTGATATACTCAATGTCGCGTCGGGGCGTGGCTCAGTTTGGCAGAGCGTCCGGTTCGGGGCCGGAAGGTCGCCGGTTCAAATCCGGCCGCCCCGACCAGCAATCATTCCGACCCCGGTCTCATTGAGGCCGGGGTTTCAATGTAGCCCATGATGGCGGTCTGTCCATCAGTGGAATCACTGACTGGACGGCCGCTTTCTTCATGTACGGGCAGGAGCTACAGCGCATTCGGCGAACCGGTGTGCAGCGAACAGGAGGAGCGATGATGAGCGAAGTCACCGAATTGCTCGGAGCAATGGTACGCCTGCCCAGCGTGAATCCGTGCGGAGCTGCACCCGAAGGTCCGCACGAGGGCGAGGAACGCATGACCCGGTTCGTCCACGACTGGCTGGCCGATCGCGGAATCGAGTGCAGTCTGCAGCAGGTCGAGCCGGGGCGGGAAAACGTTATCGCGCGCGTCGAGGGCTGTGAGGAGCCGCCCATCGTCTTCGAATCGCACATGGACACGGTCGGCGTTGACGGAATGACCATCCCGGCCTTTGAGCCCCGCATTGAGAACGGGCGCATGTTCGGCCGCGGTTCATGTGACACCAAGTCATCACTGGCGGGCATGATGACCGCGCTGGCGCGAGTGGCCAAGGGTGAGCCGCCTCCGCGTACGGTCGTCCTGGCGGCAGTGGTGGACGAGGAGTATCTCCATGGCGGTGCGGCGCGCCTGCTGAAGGACAGCGGCCCGATCGCCTCGGCGGTAATCGGCGAGCCGACGCGATTGCGCGTTGTTGTCGCGCACAAGGGCGCACTGCGAACGCGGATAATTACGCGCGGCAAGAGCGCGCATAGTTCCAATCCCGACAGGGGCGTCAACGCGATCTATCCGATGGCGCGCGTGATCGAGGCGCTGGAGGACTTCGCGGATCAGTTGCGCGAGCGCCGGCCGCATCCGCTGGTCGGGCGCCCGACGCTTTCGGTCGGCACCGTGCAGGGCGGGATCGCGGTGAACGTGGTACCGGACCAGTGCCGCCTGATGGTGGACCGGCGGCTGATCCCCGGCGAGACGCCCGATGATGCGCTGGACGAGATCCGCGACGTAGTTGGCGAACTGCTTGGGCCTGACGACGAACTTATGCCAACCCTGAAGGACTGTCCCGTGGAGACTGAAGTTGACTCGGAGGTCGTGCGGCTTGCGCGGGAGGCGGTGCGGGCCATCGGCGGTGAGGACGAACCCGAGGGCGTGGCATATTGCACGGACGGGTGCGACTTCGCGGAGCGGGATATCCCGCTGGTCGTGCTCGGACCGGGCAACATCGAACAGGCGCACACCGCCGATGAGTGGGTGGAACTCGAGCAGGTCGAGAGGGCCGCGGAGATCTACGAACGGATAATGCGCGGGGACGAGTGAACAGTGAACAGTGAAAAGGGGAGAGGGGAGAGGGGAGAGGGGAGAGGGGAGAGGGAACGGCAACGGCAACGGCAACGGCAACGGCGTGGGCTGATTGCTAGCGGAGTTCGTCCGGAAGTGGGGGAATGGGAGGGCGGTTCTCGGTCCCGATGATCCGACGCATGCGGCGCATGTTGGTCACGTCGTCTGCTTCCGCCCCGGGGGTCTCCATGATGAAGGGAAGATGCACCAGCCGTGGATGGTTCACGATCCGCGCCATGGCCTCGCGGCCGATCTCACCCCGTCCGATGTGCCAGTGTCGATCCCGCCCCGAGTCCAATGGCACCTTCGAGTCATTCACATGCAGCAGCGCCAGACGATCCATCCCGAAGGTCGCGTCGATCTCCTCGAGCATCGCCTCAAGCCCCTCCTCGGTGTGCAGAGGGATGCCTGCGCCGAATGCGTGGGCGGTGTCCACGCAGCAGCGAACGCGCTCAGGGCAGTCCGCCTCGTCGATGATCGCCGCGAGGTGATCGAACCGGGACCCGACGATGTTCCCCTGGCCAGCGGAGTTCTCGAGGATAATCGCCGGTCCGTGCGGCACCGCCTCGCAGGCCTCCTCCACGGCCCGCGCCACCCGGGTGATGCCGTCGGTCGTCGCCCCCTCATCACCAACACTGCCGAGGTGCATGATGACACCGGCCGCCCGCAGGCGCTCTGCGGCAGCGAGTTCCTCGCACAGGTCCGCCACCGATTTCTGGCGCAATTCGGCATCGGGTGACGAGACATTCAGCAGGTATTTGGCGTGGATGAAGTGCGGCGTGATATCGCGGTCGGCCAGACCGTCCGCGAAATCCGCGGCCTCATGGTCGGGGATAGGGCGCCGCGCCCACTGCACGGGCGCTCCGGTGAACATCTGCAGGGTGGTGCAGCGGCGGACGACGGCCCGGCGGATGCAGCGCCCGAGGCCGCCGGCGATTGATACGTGGAAGCCGAGGCGCACTGTCAGTCCTCCGAAGCCCTGTGGCGGCGCTTGCGACTGCGGGCGAACGCCTCGTAGGTGAGCTTGCGCCACAGGAACCAGCCGAGCACGAACATCATGTAGACCGTCATGGCCCCGAGGATCGCGGCCGGCAGCCACGCCCACCAGGGCCATCCAATACCGTGCAGATACAGGGCAATCAGGATCGCGCCGAGGAGCGAGCAGATGCTTCGTACTGTCGATCGGATCTTCTTCATACAGCAGAATATTCGCGGCACGCAGGATGAAGTCCTCTATCTTCCCGCGAGGCAGGAATTCTGCGCAGCAGCAATAAACTTCAGTGTGTATTGAGGCGCAACACGAGGGAGCTTCCGATCTGCATATGGCCCGAACACTTGCGGTGCTGATGGCGGCGATCATGGCGTCGAGCGTTTCGGCCCAGCTTGATGTGCCGCGCTACGCCCACACCACCACGCGCCTGCCCGAAAGCGGCTTTCTCGTCTACGGTGGCCTCGGGCCCGGAGATGCGTTCATGCTCGGGACGGAGATAGGCGCGCCGAGCGGCACCTTCCGACCCGGTCCGCGCTCGCATCGGGCGCGCGCCTTCCACACCGCGACAGTGCTGGCGGATGGCTCTGTGCTGATCGCGGGCGGGTTCATATTGCCCTACTCCACCGCGAGCAGCGCAGAGCTGTTCGATGGCGAGCGCTTCATCTTCCTGCCACACCACATGTCCGCGCCGCGCGAGTTACATACCGCAACGCGACTGCAGGACGGACGCGTGTTGATCGCGGGCGGATTCGTCGGTGGGGTCACCTCGCTTGCAGGTTGTGACCTGTACGAGCCCGATTCGCGGCGATTCGTCCCGACAGCGAAGATGTCGCGGCAGCGCTTCGGCCACACCGCGAGCCTGCTGCCAGACGGCCGCGTCCTGATCACCGGCGGTGCACAGTTCCCCGATGAGCGGACGCTTCGCTCGGCCGAGGTGTACGATCCGGCCCGCGGCACATTTGCGCCCGTGGGGGAGATGGCCCGGGAGCGCGCGCGCCACACGGCGACGGTCTTGCGCGACGGGCGAGTTCTGATCACGGGCGGGAACTCTATCAGCGCCGGATCTCAGCTTGGCGACACTGAGATCTACGATCCCGCGACAGGGCAGTTTCAGCCGGGACCGAGTATGTGCGAACCGCGGATGGACCACACGGCCACACTGCTTCCCGATGGGCGGGTGCTTGTGACCGGCGGGTTCAACGGCGTGGGAGGCGCGCATACACTCGATTCGTGCGAACTGTATGATCCCGAGGTCGGAACCTTTACGCCCGCCGGAACGCTTCCGGTTCCGGTGCATGAGCATCACGCGGCGCTACTGCCGGATGGCGGGGTCCTGGTGACCGGCGGAATGGTTGTGAACGAGGATGGCCGCCGAACTGTGCGACAGACCGTTGTGCTGAGACCGTCAGAGTAGTGAAGGGAGACAGGGCCTGGATGGCCCGATTGCAGATGAGGACGGCGTATCTTGAGGCCGTTGGCGGACTGAGCGGAGATATGTTGCTGGGCGCGCTGGTGGACGCAGGGCTGACACTCGACGCCCTGTCGGAGACGATCGCGCTTCTGGGGCTGGATGACGAGGTGCGGGTGACTGCCCGCGCGGTCAGCAAATGCGGGATCTCTGCTACGAAGGTGGATGTCGAGCGTATCGAGGACGACCATCATCACGCCGAGCACGATCCCCACGAGGCGGGACACGAGCAAGCCCACGAACACGGTGACCACGGGCGCGCCCACGATCATGACCATGAGCACAGTGACCATGGTCACGATCACAGGCATGAGGACGACGCACAGGTACATGCGCGCGCTCACGAGCGCCACCACCACGGCCGCAGCGCGTCGGAGTTGATCGAGGTCATCGAGGCGGCGACCGGGCTTGAGGACAGTGTCAGGGAGCGTTCGGTGGCGATCATCCGAGAACTGGCTGAGGCCGAGGCGAAGATCCACGACTCCACGCCCGAGGAGATCCACTTCCACGAACTCGGTGGGCTGGACACGATCGTCGATGTGGTCGGGGTGGTGGAGGGGCTTCGCCGCCTCGGCGTGACGCGCCTGTGCATGTCCCCACTGCCGCTGGGCCATGGATATATCGAGTGCGCCCACGGGCGACTGCCGGTCCCGGCTCCAGCGACCGCGGAACTGCTTGTCGGCGTGCCGACAAGCGCCGCGGACATCGAGGGGGAGGCGGTTACCCCCACCGGGGCGGCGTTCGCGGCCGTTCTTGCCGACGACTTCGGGCGGCCTGAGGATTTCACGATGTCGGGTGTCGGCTACGGTGCCGGAAATGCCGATTTCGACCCGGTGCCGAACGTGGCGCGGCTGTCACTGGGCGCGGAGAGCGAGCAGGAGCATGCAGCACACTCGGACGAAGCGCGGACGGTCACGGTGATCGAGGCGAACATCGATGACATGTCCGGTGAGCTTGTCCCCGATGCGATCGACGCCGCGCTCGACGCCGGCGCGCTGGACTGCTGGGCGGCGCCGATCGTCATGAAGAAAGGTCGCCCGGCGCTGATGCTTCGCGCCATCTGCGGGCCGGACGTCACTGATGCGGTCTGCGCCTCGTTTCTGCGCGAGACGACCACTCTTGGTGTGCGGATGGTCGAGATGAATCGGCGCTGCCTGGCGCGCGAGCAGGTGCGGGTCGCGACGGAGTTCGGACCGATCGAGGTGAAGGTCGGCTACCTGGCCGGTGAGGCCGTGACGGTCTCTCCGGAGTACGAAGACTGCCGGCGCGCGGCCGATGAGCATGACGTGCCGCTGAAGGCCGTGTACGCCGCGGCGACGGCGGCCGCGCACGAGGCGGTGTAAGTTACGGTTGCCATCCGGTAGCGCGGCGCCACGCCAGCGAGAAGAGGTTGCCGATCGCTTCGAGGATGATGCGGTTCGAGAGCTTCGATCGCCCGAACTGGCGATCCACGAACGTGATGGGCACCTCGGTGATGGTGCCTCCCGCGCGCATGCAGCGGAAGAGCATCTCCGAGAGGAATGCGTAACCCTCATGCCGGACCCGGCGGAACTTCGCCGCCCGGAGGATGGGCGCGCGATACGCGCGGAAGCCCCCTGTTGGGTCCGCAACCTCAAGCCCTGACGCAAGCCGCACGAGCACGCCGGCGGTGCGGCTGATGATCTTGCGGTCGATGCCCCAGTTGACGGTGCCTCCCCCCCGAACGTAGCGCGAGCCCACCACGACATCCGCGTCCTCCAGCGCGCGAAGCATGTCCGGAATCCGCGAGGGATCGTGCGAGAGGTCCGCGTCCATTGTCATGACGGTACGGGCGCCGTGGTCGAGCGCGTAGCCGATACCAAGCTGGTGGGCTGAGGCGTAGCCCATCTTCGCGGGTCGGTGGAGCGCGCCGAACAACTCCGGGTGGTCGGCGGCGAGGCGCTCGGCGATATCGCCGGTGCCATCGGGGGAGTGGTCATCGACGATCAGCAGCTTTGGGGGGCTGCTGATCTCCTCGCGCAGTGCGAGGAAGCCTTCCGCGAGTTGTGGGAGGCTGTCCGCCTCGTTGTATGTCGCGGTGACCGCCCAGACGGGCGCGAGCGAATCTGTTTTCATGCGCTCTCCCTCACTCAAAGAACTCCTTGGTGGTGGTGCGGTCCAGGTTCGTGTGCTGGCGGATGAGGGCGTGGTTGTAAGCGGAAACGATGTCCTTGTCGGTGATGATGCCCAGTATCTTGCTGTGGTCCTCCGGAGATACGACCGGCACCCGGCCCACGTGATGCATCCCGAGCTTGCGGAGAGCCTCATTAAGGGTATCCTCGGGAAATGCGACAACCAGTCGATGTGTCGCGACACTCGTGACGGGCTCGTCCAGGCGATCCTCCGCCGCGGCCTCGCGCAGGTCGTCGGCAGTCACGATGCCGTGCAGCACACCGTCCTCGTCCACGAGCGGGAAGCCGTGATGCGTGGTCTCCCGCGTCAGATCCATGGCCTCGCCGGCTGGAGCGTTTGGATTGATGACCACCAGATCGGTGGTCATCGCGTCTCGAACATGAATCTCGTTGAGCAGAGTCACGTCGCGCCCCAGTTCCAGGTGGACGCCGCGCCGCAGCAGCTTGAGGTTGTAGATGGAGGTGGCCTTTATGTGGCGCGCAACGATGGTCGAGATCCCGCAGGCCAGCATCAGCGGGAGAATCATCAGGTAGTCCCCGGTCAGCTCAAAGATGGTAAGCACCGCGGTGATCGGCGCGTGGCTGACCGCCGCGTAGACCCCACCCATCCCCACCAGGGCGTACGCGCCCTCGGAAGTGAGGTGTGAGGCGACCACGGAATCGACGATCCGACCGCCCGCCCCACCGATCATCGCCCCG
Source organism: uncultured Armatimonadia bacterium (assembly GCA_964484945.1). Lineage (GTDB taxonomy): Bacteria > Armatimonadota > Zipacnadia > Zipacnadales > UBA5352 > UBA5352. The sequence goes on from CAZAHB010000003.1 coordinate 52,710, forward strand.
ATGAAAAGCGAGGGCGCGAAGATCCCGCCTGAACCGCCGGAGCCAAGCGTCAGTGAAGTCGCGACGATCTTGCCCGCCGCCAGCAGAAGCAGAAGGCCGATGCCCGGCAGGTCGCCCTGAAGCGTGTTGGAGATGGTGTCATATCCCAGGCCCATCACGCCCGGTTGCCAGACACCGAGCAGCCCCACCAGCAGCGCCGCTGGAGCCAGCCGCCACGCCCGGGGCCAGTTGAATCGATCCCACAGGTCACGCACCGCATACAGCGCCAGAATGAAGAGGACGCCGACCCCGGCGGTCAAAAGCCCGAGCACCGCGAAGAGGGGTAGCTCAGCGAAAGTGACAAGGGAGTAGTCGGGGACGTCGAAGGCCGGAGCTGTTCCGAAGACATGGCGGCCGACCGCTGATGAAACGACCGCGGAGACCACCACGGGTGCGAACGTCTCCGCTCCCCACGTGCCGAGCACCACTTCCAGCGCGAAGAAAGCACCCGCCAGCGGGGCGTTGAACGTCGCCGCAACACCGGCCGCCGCGCCACAGGCGAACAGGAGCTTGCGTCTGCGCTCACCGGCGGGGAAGAGCCGTCCGAGATCAGCCGCCAGCGAAGCGCCTATGAACGCAATCGGCCCTTCACGCCCCGCCGATCCACCTGAGCCGATCGTCAGAAGCGACGCAATCGCCTTCGGTAACCATCTCAGAGGCCGTATGCGCCCGTCGCGCAGGGCCGCCGCCTCCTGAAGTTCCGGGACACCCGAGGCCTCGACATCCCGACCGGCCCAGGCGACGAAAGGGCCCACGATCAGCGCGCCGACCAGCACAGGAACCAGCAGATGCCAGGGACTGTATGCGCTCAGCGCGCCGCCCAGATCCTGCGAGAACAGGTGTGTCGCGAAATCGAGCAGCCGGCGGAAGACCACCGCGCCACCCGCGCCGAGCAGCCCCACGAAGACTGCCATGACGACTTCGATGCTGTGCTCGGGCAGGTTTGATCGCGCCGCCCGAACTCGCATCCGGCGGCGCAATCGGTTGATAAGATGGACTGCTCTGCGTGGCATCTGTGGATCTCCCGCGGCCGGCCCGACCTACACGCTTCAGCGCCGCGCGAGCCGGCGCGCGATGGCCGGACAGCACGCGGCGCTGCTCGCCTGTTACTGGTCGGGCGGAACGACTACTGCATGGCTGGTTCTATCAAACCGTATCCACCGGACTTGCGCCGGTAGACGACGGCTACATTGTCGGTGCGCGCATCTGTGAAAACAAAGAAGTCATGGCCGACCATCTCCATCTGCATTGCGGCCTCCTCCGGCACCATCGGCTTGACCGCGTGGCTCTTCACACGGACAATCTCCGGGTCCGGATGCTCCTCTTTGACCTCCTCGTCGCTGCCGTCCTCCTGCTGCTCGACGGCAGGGATAGGATCGAGCTGTCGAACGCTCTGCCGAGTGCGATCGGTCATCCGGCGCTTATGTCGCCGCGCCTGCTTCTCGATCGCCTCGTAGGCGTCATCGAACGCGTTGAGAACATCTCCTGCGGATTTCTCACTGCGGAAGACATTGCGTGGCTCTTCGGCGGTTATCTCAACCGTGTAGAGCCCGCGCTTTTCCGACAGTACGACCCGCACCTCCTGAAGTCGAGGCAAATAGCGTTCGAGGTTCTCCAGTCGCGGCTCAGCGTGGTCGAGGAAGTATTGAGGCACACTGCCGTCCTTGCTGCGTACATCGATTCTCATGTCCAATACCACCCTTCCCCATTACTCAATCAACCCGCGCAATGCGGGGTCTGTCGAGGAAAGTCACTGGATACTTCGAGGACCATCTGTCTGACACCTTCTCCAATAGCAGTCTACTCCTCTCCATCCGATAAGTCAATTCTCGCAAGCGGGACCGACCGGATGCTGTGGACTGGCCCAAATGGCAGCGCAATCGCCCTCTCGCGCTTGCTGCCCAAAATCATGGGAGTTCGCGCCATGTGTGGACTTTCAACCCGCGCGTAGCGAGTGGGATGGGATCAGCCGGTAATTGCCGCCGAGGAAGGGAACCAGGTCTTCCCCCGCGGATGAGATGCGGCCGTCGCCTCCGCCTTACTTGCTGTACATGCCACTTTGTGCTATCGTAAGGCCACTCAAGCACTCCCGGTGAGAACCCGGATTTGGACGAGGTATGGGTCAGGCGCGAGAGCGCGGGTGGTCGGATGACCGCCCCGGGAAGACGGTGCGATTCCGTCGCTGCCCCGCAACTGTGATCGGCCCCCGGGCCGTCAGCCAGACACCGCGACACATGCCACGGATCATCCCGCGAGGGCGGACGGTGACCGAATAGATACCGTGTGGCCCCGCAGATGCATTGCGGGGCTGCTTTGGTTCTGGCGGCAGACACTGGACAGGGAACCTCTCGGTGCCGACAGCGACGACCGCGCGCCCGTCGCCTCAGGAGCGACTGCCGAATGAAATACGCTGGACCCATCATCGCATTGTTCGCACTCGTCACAGGGACTGCGTTACTGGCAGGCTGCCCGCAACAGCAACCGGAGGCACCCTCACCGACGCCGCCCCCACCACCCTCCGATGACCAGCAACCCTCCGACACCGATTCCTCGAAGGGCTGGCCGCGGACGTTCACCGACGCGATGGGGGAGAAGGTCACCCTCCAGGAGCCTCCCGAACGGGTCATCAGCCTCTCCACGGGCTTCACCGAAACCATCTTCGCGATGGACGTCGGCGACCGCCTCGTCGGGCGTACAAGCTTCGCGGAGTACCCACCGGAGGCGAGAGAAGTCAAGTCAGTCGGGGGTATGATCAACCCCAGCCTTGAAGCGATCGTCGGGCAGGAACCGGACCTCGTGTTGACTGTTCGGGGCACACCTGCGGACGTCATCGCGAGCATCCGGCGCGCCGGCATCCCCGTTATCGCCCACGATCCGCGCACAATCGACGACGTGCTGACGTCGATTCGGGACCTGGGCCGCTATCTGGGCGTAGAGGAAGACGCCAATCGGCTTGCCGAGGACCTCCGCGAGCGCGTGGAGGCCGTCGAAGCGCGCGGACAGGCCATCGCGACCTCGCAGGGCCGTCCCAGCGTGCTCTTCACGATCCAGGCCGACCCCGTTTTCGTTGCCGGGGAGGGGAGCTTCGTCGATGACATGATCCATCGGGCCGGCGGGATCAACGCGGCCACTCTCATCGAAGGGCAGAATGGCGGTCAGTGGCCCAGCCTGTCGCTTGAAGCCGTCGTGGAGCTGAGTCCGGACATCATTGTCACCTCCATGGAGACCGGCGAGGGTGAGCCGATCGACGGTGAAAAGAAGCTGTCGGGCCTGTCCGGCTGGAAGGATCTTCGGGCAGTGGAAGATGGCCGCGTGTACACCATCGATCCGGACCTGTCCGCCCGGGCCGGTCCCCGGCTGATCGATGCCCTGGAGCAAATGGCGGACATCATCGAGGACGCCGTGGGCGGCGGGGAGCCAGGCGATGGATGAGCCTGTGCTCGAGGCGCGGAGTCTCCACTGCGGCTACGATGGCCGCGAGGTCCTCGCGGACGTTGACGCGGAGCTTCGCCGCGGTGAGTTCCTCGGCCTGATCGGGCCCAACGGTTCGGGCAAGACCACCCTTCTGCGGGCGCTCGCCGGGCGGCTGCCGGCATCCGGCGGTGCGGTAGTGCTCGACGGAACGCCCCTTTCGGCCCACCCTCGCCGCGAGGTCGCGCAGAGGCTCGCGGTGGTTCCACAGATGACTTCGCCCCCGTTCGAGTTCACCGTGGCCGAGATCGTCGCCATGGGCCGCACTCCGCACCTGGGGAGATTGGAGCGCGAGGGACCGGAGGACCGCGACGCGATTGAGCGCGCAATGGACCTGACCGGCACGGAGGCGCTGGGCGATCGGCCCGTCACCGAGCTTTCCGGGGGCGAGTTTCAGCGTGTTATCATCGCGCGGGCGCTGGCCCAGGAGGCGCCGATCATGCTGCTGGACGAACCTGTCGCACACCTCGACATCGGGCATCAGGTGGAGATCTTCGATTTGCTGCTGCGCCTCAACCGCGATGAGGATCGCAGCATCCTGTGCGTCTCCCACGATCTGAACCTTGCCGCACGCTACTGTGACCGCCTGGTCGCGATGGACGCGGGCCGCGTAGTCGCCGAGGGGCCTCCCACGGAGGTTCTCACCGAGCAGCGCGTGTCGGAGTTGTACGCGTGCCGAGTGCGCGTGGAACCCGGCGCGGGCGGCCGACCGCGCGTGACAGCCCTCGGCGGGACGGAGGATGCGCAATGAGCCGCAAGATCCTGCTGTGGGCCGCGCTTGTGCTCGTGCTGTCGGGAGCGGTGGTCCTGTCGCTTTCCTTCGGGGCCGCCCACCTGCCTCCACGTGAGATCGCGCTTGCGCTGCTGAGCAGGCTCCCGGGTCTGTCCTCGCTCGATCCGCACCTTCCTGCCAGCCAGGAGACGATCGTCTTCGATCTGAGGCTTCCGCGACTGGTCCTGGCGCTGATTGTAGGCGCCTCGCTCTCGGTGGCCGGCGTGGTGATGCAGGCATTCTTCCAGAACCCGATGGCCGCACCGTCCATCATCGGCATCTCGGCCGGGGCATCCTTCGGCGCAACGGTCGCCGTGGTCACCGGGTTCGGGATTGGGATCGCGGGCCTGGGCTCCGTTCCCGTTGCGGCATTCCTCGGCGCTCTTCTGACCACGGCCCTGGTGTACCTCCTGTCACGACGCGGAGGGCGCACGCCGGTGGGCGTGCTGCTCCTGACGGGGGTCGCGATGGGGTCGCTGATGTCGGCGCTGGCATCACTGGTGCTCGTGACCGGTCACGATCCCGGGCGCCGCGACCTCGACCAGGTCGTTTACTGGATGCTCGGCAGTGTCTCCGGGCGAACCTGGTCTCATGTACTGACCGTTCTTCCCTACGTGGCCATCGCCGGAGCGCTTACCTGGCTGTTCGGCCGGGAGCTAAACGTGTTGACCCTCGGCGATGAGAGCGCGTGGTATCTCGGCCTGAACGTCGAGCAGGTGCGGCTGATTCTGCTCGCGCTGTCATCGCTGCTGACGGCCGCGGCGGTGGCTGTCAGCGGCGTCATCGGCTTCATCGGGCTGGTCGTCCCGCACCTGATGCGCATCCTCGCCGGCCCGGACCACCGCACGCTGCTGCCCGCTTCGGCGCTTGCGGGAGGCGCATTGCTGGTGCTCGCGGACGTGGTCGCGCGGACACTTGCCGCCCCGACCGAGATCCCGGTGGGTATCATTACATCCCTTTTGGGCGCCCCCTTCTTCCTCTATCTACTGCACCGCCGGCGCGAATATGCGATGTAGACCGGGCCACAGACAGGAATTTCCAGACGTTCACGGAATCTAACCGCAGGCAGTGGCGTCATAAAGTGTAGAAGGACGGTGCCGGTGAACGAGGCGACCCTCGTAGAAACGGTTGAGGCTGCCCGGGCGGGTGATGAGCGTGCGTTCGAAACGCTCTTTCGCGCTCACCGTGATAGTATCTTCTCGATCGCCATGCACTATCTTGGCGATCGGGATGTCGCCGAGGATGTCACCCAGGACGCGTTTGTCACTGCCTGGGACCAGCTTCCGAATCTGCGCGAACCGGCGGCGTTCGGAGGCTGGCTGCGGACGCTGGCGATAAACCGGGTGCGCGACCATTTTCGAGGCAAGCGCGACGAGGACCCGCTCGACGATGAGAATCCCTTGCCGAGCGGAGAGGACGGCCCGGAGCGTTCGCTGCAGCAGGATGAAAAGCAGCAGGCCGTGCGCGAGGCCATCCTCGGACTGCCGGATCACCAGCGCCTGGTCGTGACAATGCACTACCTTGAAGGGCGCTCGGTGAAGGAGATCATGCAGGAGATGGACCTGCCGAAAGGGACGGTCGTCTCGAGGCTGTCACGCGGGCGGGATAATCTGCGGCGCAGGCTGGCGCCGTATATCGACGACGTGGGAGAATGATGACCCGTGCGATGCGCGGCGGTGAGAGAAAAACTGACGGAGTATCAGCTCGGGCTGGTCGATGAAGCCGAGGCCGATCGGGTGCGCGAGCACCTGTCCGGGTGTGAGCAATGCCGCGAGGAGCTGGCGGCACTGGAGCGGCTGGATGAGCTGGTCGGCCCCGCTGAGGAGCACACCGCTCCCGACGGTATGTGGCACCGGGTGCAGGCGCAGATGAAGCCACGCCGCCGGCGGTGGTGGCAGGCCTGGTGGGAGAGCCCGAAGCCCGCTCTGGCCATGGCGGCAGCGGTGCTGCTGGCGGTTGGCGGGATCTGGCTTGGGCTGCGTGGTTCGCCGATGGAGCCATCCAGCAGTGGAGTTCTCGCTACCGACTACCAGGAGCAGCAGATCGCCGCGCAATGGTCGCAGCCACTGGCCGATGACGCGGCACTGGGCGCAATGTACGCAAGCCTCGAAGAGCCGGGTGAAAGGCAGTAATGCGCGGCTGGCTGAAGATCCTGGGGGCAATTGCAGCGGTGATCGCGGTCCTGTTGGCCGCGTGGCTGGTATTGCGCCTGACAATCGGCCCCGGCGAGGACGCCGACGTCCTCGTACAGCAGGCCCTCGAAGCGCTCAAAGAGGTCCCCGTGAAGGGGACCGTTGTCACCACGGTGCGCACGCCTGACGGCAGGCGGGAGGTTCGGGCGAAGATGCACCGCGGTGACGGGCGTTTCATGATGCGGATCCTGAGCGGCGCGCGAGAGGGTGCGATCGTGGTCCGGCAGGAGGGCACCGTCTGGATGCGCGGACGTGAGGGGAAGTTGACACGCCGCACCGACATCGGGCAGACAGGCATTGAGCCGAAAGTCCTCAGGAATAACTGGAGCTTCGAGACCGCGGGAACGCGCAGGGTGGCCCGGCGATGGGCGACGTTCATCCGCGGCTACGGGCCCGGCGGCTCGGTGAAGCTTGCGGTTGACCGGGAGACCAGCTTCCCGCTCTACATTGCCCGCTCAGACAGCCATGGCGATCTGATCAGCGAGACCACGTGGCGTGAGGTGGACTTCTCAGTCGAGCCCCCGCGGAAGCTCAAGCCTCCCGCTCGGCGCGAAGGGCACAGGCACCGGCGGATGTCTCTCGAAGACGTCCGCGAGGCGGTCGCGTTCACAGTTCACGAACCGGGCTGGCTGCCTGACGGGTGGGAGTTGCAGGCGTGGTTCCTCCACGACCGCCCGGTGGCGAAAGTCGTCGAGGCACGGTTCAGCGATGGCCTGCGGCCCATGGTGATTCTGCAGCGTGAGGAGCCTGACCGGTCGGGAAGACAGCTCGCTGACGAGCAGCGGCGGAAGCAGTGGAAGCGCTGGCGTGACCATCGGCGGGAGATGCGAAACCGCCGCGACGATCAGCGCCCGATGCCGCGAGAGAGGCACGGGCGAGGCCCCCTGCAGCATCTGCGGGGCGCCGGTGCCGACGCATCACGCCGCGAGATCGATGGCACGGTGGTCATCGTGATCGCGCCAGTCAGCGCAGATCAGCGCGAGAAGGTGCTCGATGAGATGAAGCCCCCGGGATGACCTTCCTGACGCAACAGGTACTGTTTCGGGTCAGGCTTCATCCGCAGCCGCCGCGGTCAGCCACCTGTGCGCCGCGCGGAGTACGCGACGGCCGATCATCTGATAGTCTTCGAGTGTCAACAGATCGTCGGTCAGGCGCTGGTAGCTGGTCTCGACGGCGCTGCATGGCGTCTCGTCGAGGTAGTCCCAGCACCAGGTTCCGACCGTCGAGAGCTTGTTCCACCGGCTGGCGTAGGTCGTCTCGTGGGCGATCTTCGAAGCTGGCAGTTCCGGGAAGCGCTCGCCCAGAGCTGTGGCGAACTCCAGCGCAGCCGTGCGCTGCGCTTCCGGCCGCTCGGAGCGCGGCAGTTGAACATAGACGCCCGGCGTGGAGTGCCCCGGCGCGTGCAGGTCGAGAGCGAGCCGTGGCCCTGTGCGCTCCTTGAAGCGCAACAGGTCGCGCTGGATCGCATGCACCGACGCCCGCATCGGCAGCCGCTCCCACGCGCGATTGTAGTCCCACGGCAGGGCGTCCTTCCCGTAATCGCCGTTCACGACCCCGTCAAGGTCCACAAACGGACACACCCATACGTCAAGCGCCTCCCGAATCTCCGGGGCGTCTTCATCATCTGTCGCCAGGAAGCGCAAAATGCCGTCCAGTACCAGCGATCCGGGCGTCTCACCGGCGTGCTGCCGCGCCATCAGATACAACCCGGGCCGGGTGCCGCCGCGGTCGCCGCCGAGGCGCAGGCGGTGCAGGGGCCGGCTCTGGTGGGTGACACCGATCGTGCAGCGCTCCCAGGCCTGCCCGGTCTGCTCCAGTGTGGCATTGAGATCCCCGGGAGCGTACGGAAAGCAGAACGCGGCCGCCACGCTGTCGGTATCCCCGTGGTGCTGGAACCGCAGGCGGCGGCGACCGTCGGCAGTCTCATCCAGTGTCACCGCCTGAACCCGTCGCCAGGGCCCGCCATCGATCTTCAGCACCGGTCGCAGTTGGTCGATCGCATTCCGATCGCCGAGGCAGATATCCGGGTTTTCCCACACAAACTCCACGCCAGCGCCGGAAAGCCCGCTCGCCTGGATATGAAACCACAGCGGCTGCGGGCTCGTGCGCGGCTCTGACGCGAACGAGACGCGCCAGCCACTTCCCTCGCGGCGCAGGTCAATGATATGTCCGTTTCCGGAAACATCCGCCGGACCGATCGTCGGTTGCTCGTCCATGATGCCGCACCCTCGTGTGGCGTATCTGCGAACTTGCTGGTATGCGCTCAGCGGTCGGTAATCAGCACAGAATGCACCATCGCCTCCGCACCATCCGGGAACGCTACCGTCACGGCATGTTCTCCGGCACCCAGGTGGAGATCATCGGTGATTGTCAGCCACTGCCACGCATCGTCGCTGACAGTCACGCCGGGCTGCGCGTCCCCGTCAACCGCCGCGGTGAGGACCGTTTCGGCACCATCTGTTGACTTCGCGCGCATCAGCAGGGAATACTCACCGTCGGCAGGTACAGTAAGCGTGAACGAGGCGCTGCCGACTTCACCGTCCGGACTGGCCAGCACGTCCCATCCGTCCATGATCCCCTCTGGCGCCAGCTTCACACCGCCCGTGACAGACGCCTCGGTGGACTGCTTCAGCGCCCACACGTATGTGCCCTTGCGCGGCGCATCGGCGGCCACGATCGCGACATCATCGAGGTACATCCGCACGGTTTGCGCGTCATGCGAGCGCGTGTTCACAGCGATATAGGCCGCATCGGTCTCATCGGGTACGGTGAACTCGCGCTCGAGAAGCTGCCACTCGCCGAGGCGGGACAGGTCATACTTGCCGGTCTCGAAGGATCGGCGTGTGACACCCTTGCTGCGCACAGAGACGCGCGCGTTGGGTGCGGGTGCTTCGCCCTCGAACTCATCGACGCGCAGCCACAACTGCAGGCGGTACGTCTCTCCCGGTTGAAGTGACATGATCTCCCACGGCGGGCCGCACGAGTAGGTGGTTACGAAATACTCGTTCTGCCCTTCGATAGTCCCCTCGGCCATCGCCGACGCGTCGCCAGTGTGCGCCACCTCGGTGCTGCGGCTCAGTTCCAGTCCCGAGCGCACCCGCCAGCCGTTCAGGTCCTGTTCGAAGTCCGGGTTCGGCACGATGCTCGGAAGTCGGCGGCGGGCCGGATCGTGCGCCGCTTCGACCATCTCCGCGTACAGTTCATCGAGCGTCGGCCCCGGGAACTTCGAGATCTCGTGGATCGCCAGTGGTGCCGCACAGGTCCCATAGGCGATGGTCTTGCCGTGCGATCCACCGACGAAGGCGAGCAGGCCGCGCACGAAGGTCCTGCGCGCAAGGTCCATCAGCTCCCTGTCATCGGAGTAGTTCGCAGCGAACGCCAGGCCATTCCCCATAATCAGCGGACTGGAGGTGGAGACGTTCGTGTGCGGGCAGGCGGTGTAGCGGAAGTTGTCGGCCTCGCGGTCGTAAAGGTTTTCCACGAGCCAGTTGGCCATCTTCACGATCCGCTCGGCGACCTCCTCGTCACCGGTGGCCCGGTAGTAGTACTTCAGCGAGGTCATCATGACCCCGGCCATGAAGCCCGCCTCGCCGTAGTGCGGCTCCTCGCAGCGGCAGTGCCCGCCACGGAGCTTGCGCACCCACAACCCCGCGTCCGGATCGGCCTTCTCCTGCACCTCTTCATAGATCAGGTGCATGGCGTTGAGGTAGTAGGGATCGTACGTGGCGAAGTACGACGACATCGCGATGATGCCCATCCATCCGGGCACACGCGCGTTCCCGTAGCCGAAATCAACAGTGTCTGGCCCGGCCAGCCAGTCACCAAGCTGCATCGCAGAGCGGCGAACCTGCTCATCGCCGGTCAGCAGCCAGTACTCCAGATTGCCCTGGTTCCACATGTGGCCCTCGTTCTCGGCGTAGCCCTGCGCGTATATCGACATGCCCATGTAGTCGTAGGGGTAGTAGCCGCCTGTGTGGCCCATGCAGTGTACCCACGCCTGGCCGACTCGGCGCTCGCTGCCCGGACCCGCGTTCTGGCCCGCCGCAAAGTGGACCACATCCACGTCCGCGTTATGGCGCGCGGCGTCCTCGGCCAACTTGTAGCACCTGCGGTCTCCGGTGCGGAAGTATTGGGTCAGCATTGCGTGCTGCATGTCGTACTCGATGTTGCCCCAGTTGTTCCCGCGTTCGCCCCACCAGTCGCCGAAGTTCATCAGCCCGTACCATCGCTCGCGCTCGCGGATGTCCAGGTGCCCATCGACAGCGTCGCTGAGGGCCTCGTTGTATGCCTCGAACTCCCGGCCCTCGGTGGCGGCGATGCCGTGCAGAGCGCCCGAGTCGATGTACCACTCGGGCGGTGCGGTGACCAGCAGCGGATCGTTGACCCGTGCCAGGACCTGCTCGGGCGACGCCGCTTCGGCGGGGCCGACGAGCAGTTCGTGACGCTTCTCGAATCCCGAGCGGAATGTGTACTTCCCGTCGCGGATGTAGTAGTACAGGATATGCTCGTCCGGACGGTCCGCATAGCGGTCCTCGGGCGTGATCTCCGGATAGAGCCCGACCGCGAGGCCGTCATCCTCCACGGACAGCGCCTTCGGCCAGTGCTGCCAGAAGTCGCGCACCGTCACGGTCAGCCCGCTCGCGGTCGCAAGGCCCGGGGCGCGTTCGCCCTCACCGTCAGGCAACATATACGCGTTGTCCTCATGCTGGAAAAGCCGCTGGCCGGGCGCGATCTGCGCCTGCGCGTCATCCTCCAGTGCCAGCGTCGCCGAATTTGCGCCGGTGGGGAAGACCAGGTCCAGGGAGTGGAACGACTTCATCTCATCCCCGTATTCCATGTCGGCGGAGACGATGTCATGCTGAAGAATGTGATCGACGCGCACGAAGGGGTCGCCCGCGTGAAGGAAGTAGCGCAACTCGAAGCCGAAGTACGGTTCACCCGCTTCGTTCACGTGATGTCCGCGGGTGAGGATGACGACGCGGTGAGCGCCCGCCTCCTCGACCTCGACGCTCTCGACCTTCCCGCCGTAGACCGTCCCATCGTCGGCTATCAGACGTGCGACCGGCAGCGGTGTCAGCGCGCCGTCCGGTCCCTCGATCGATCCTTTGCCGGTCGCCCGGTCGATGGTCAGACGTGATTGTCCGGTCCACACCTCGATCGTGTCCCCGTCCTCTCGCAGCATCCGGCCGCCTTTGGCCATCAGGGGCCGCACGTCGCTCCCGAGCGCGAGCGTCAGCGTCTTCGTCTCGTTCGGCGCCAGCCTCACCGTCCCGCTGACCAGCAGCCACTTGATCGTTCGATCCGGCCAGCGCACGAGCGGTCGGGTCTGGATCATGATCGGATTGCCGCCGTCCGTAAGCGTCATGCGATGCCTGCTGCCGAGCGCGCCCTCGGGCAGCGGGACGCCGAATGTGACGGGCTCCTCGCGCGCGACCCCCGCGGTCTCCTCGACCGTCAGCGGGATCTCGATGCGGTCAGCATTTCCCGCGGGGAAGGGTTCTGGCGGCGCGACCTCCATCACCTCGGAGGAGACCTCGGTCTCATCGATGACCGCGACCGCGCGCACGAACATCGGCGCGTCGCCCTCGCCGGGGATATCGAAACGATGATTGCGCAGAGGCGCGGATTCCGGCTCACTCGGATCCAATTGATCGGCCACGGGCCCCGCCTCGGCGCGACAGATGGCCGGTTCGGCAGTGACGAACCGGACACGCGCGTGCCAGGTGCGACCGTCCTCGTGAAGCACCGGCTCCGCGGTGAGATGATAGATCGGCGGTCCCTGCTGCGCGAATGTACAGAATGTGGTTGCGATGAGAACGAGAATCGCTGCCGCGTATCGGAGCATTTCTCTGACACCTCCAGACCGGATATTCCGTCGTGGCACGGATTCGACCTCCCGCGGCAGGCAAAGAGCGCGCGAGCCTGAAAGGCTCCGTATCAGAATCTAAGGATTGGAATCATTACGGCAACGAATGCGGGCCTCTCGGCCCGCGTCGGGCGAAGG
>CAZAHB010000004.1:0-48170 GCA_964484945.1 uncultured Armatimonadia bacterium
GCCTCCGCGCGACCGGCGGCGGCTCGCGCTCCGACACGTGGCTGCACCTGAAGGCGGACATCACCGCCAAGCCGGTGGTGCGCCTGAACGTCAGCGAATCGGGCTGTCAGGCGGGCGCGATCCTCGGCGGCGTGGCGCTGGGCGTCTGGAGCGATGTGCGCGAGGCGACCGATGCACTCGTCTCGGAGGGCGAGGCATTCGAGCCTCGCCCGGCGATGCAGGAACGCTACGCGGAGCTTCGCGAAACGTACGCGGAGACGTGGCCGGCAGTGCGAGATGTTGTGCATCAGTTGTGAGCGCCCAAGGCAACGGCGACCTCACCGACCCCTTCGGGGTTTGGGCCCCTCTCCCTGGCCCCGCCCACAGGCGGGAGAGGGGGAGAACACAACTCCGAAGGAAGCCCCGCCACGAGTTGGTCTTTCGCAAGATGAGCCTGCTGAGGAGGAACGCCCACCATGTCCCGACTCGCGCTCATGTACGCGCTCGTTGCGGTGCTGGCCTGGGGGCTGGCGCCGATCTTCGACACCATCCTCAAGGCCGGAGTCTCCGCCTGGGCAGCGACCTTCATCCGCACCGTCGCGTCGATGATCATCATCACATTTGTCTGCTGGCGCGCCGGAGCGTTCGAGGAGATCGGCGCGATGCTCAAGCAGGGCGGCGCCTCGGCAGGTGAGGACGAACCGGTCGCGGCGTGGCTGATCATCGTGGCAGCGGTGGGCAGCGCTCTGCTGGCGGGGCTCATCGGCCAGATCGCCTACTACCAGGCCCTCGGCCACGCGGATACGTCGCGCGTGGTGCCGATCACGTCCTCATATCCGCTGGTGGCGGCTGTAGCCTCCATCGCGATCTTCCGCGAGGGCTTCACCTGGCCGAAGCTGCTCGGAGCGGTCCTGATCGTAGCGGGCGTGGTGCTGGTGTCCGGGGTGTTCGGCCCGCAGCCGGAGGCGTAGACATAAAGGGGGTAGATGCCTGTGGGTCAGGAAAGATGCCCACCGATTACGGTGGTGGCGAAGTATTTTGAAGTGCCGGTCGCTCTCAAGCGTGAGACGTGGGATGAGCATATCGCAAGGCGACATCCAGAAGTCCTGCCCTACTTCGACCACGTGATCTCTACAATCGAAGACCCAAGGATCATCGGGCGTGACGTGCGGCACCCAGAAAGGGTATACTTCTACAGGCGGTGGCCTGACATCAGCGATTTCCCCGCTGAATGGATGCAGGTTCTCGTGCTACTGGAGCAGCATGCTCCGATGGGAAAACTCCTCAGCGCCTGGGCAGCGAGACGGATTGGGGGTAAGGAGATAATATGGCGAGCAGAGAATCAGACTTGACGTGGGATTACGATCAGGAAGCCGATGTGCTCTACCTGGCTTTCGGCGACCCGGTGCCTGCCTACGGCCAGCATCTCGACGAGGACATCCTTCTTCGCTATTCCGCCGAAAACGACGAGATCGTGGGCATAACAGTCATCGGCTTCAAGGAGATGGGCGGAGTCGATGCGTTGCTGAAGCGATTAGACGCTTTGGTCGCCGGCGTGCGGATCCCACTCATCGCCTCCCACGCTGGAGAGTTGGATGAGACCACGCACGAACCTGTAAACAGTTAGCTTCCCATTCAATGACCCGACGCGAGCGCGTTTACGCACAATTCAGCGGCGAACCGATCGATCGCGTGCCGATCTACTGTGCGGGCGTGCACGGTCGCATCGCCGACCACATCCTCGGCCGCGACGCATACGTGGGCTTCGGCCGCCAGCGCTACCGCGAGGCGATGGCGCTGTGGCACGGCCCGGACGCCCATGCGGAGTTCGTCGAGCGCACATACACCGACACGATAGCATGGAACGAGGCCATCGACGCGGACCTCGTCTTCGTCGGAGGCGGGCGCTTCGGCGCAAAACCCACGCGGATCATCGACGAACACACTCTCTTTTTCGGCGACGAGGATGCTTCGTGGTACGTGATGCGCTACGATCCGGACACCGAGCTTTTCCAGCGCGTGGACGGCTCGCCGGCCCCTGAGCCAACCATGGACGACGTGCGCCGCCGGGTCGAGGAGATGGAGCAGCAGGCCGCCGAGTATACGCCGACCCCGGATGACTTCCCCGCCCAGAAGCGCGCGGTCGAGCACTTCGGCGACGAGCGCGCGGTCTTCGGTGCGGGCATCATGGTCTGGGTGCCGCGCGAGCGCGTCTGGCTGGAGGCGATGCTGCTGGAGCCGGATCTCATCCTGCGCTGGACCATGGCGCTTGCTGAGAAGGCGTGCAGGGCCGCGGAGGTCATGGGCGAGTTGGGCTGCCGGGTGGTCTTCGGCGGCGGGGACTTCGCGGGCAAAAACGGGCCCCTCTACTCCCCGGAGAGCTTCAAGCGCTGCATGTCGCCGGCGGTGCGAAAGATCTCGGCCGGCTGCGAGGATGCCGGTGTCTGGCATATGTTCGCCAGTGACGGCAACCTGTGGCCGGTCGCGGATGAGCTCTATGGCAACTGTGGCGTGCACGGCTACCACGAGATCGACCGCCGCGCGGGGATGGACCTCGAGAAGCTGCGCGACCGCTTCCCGCCCCTGCGGCTGATGGGCGGCGTGGCCAGCGAGACGGTGCACCTCGGCAATGCAGATGACGTGCGGGAGGAATGCCTGTCGGCGCTGGATGTCGCGAAGCGCCGGGGGCGAATTATGGTGGGGGTATCGAACACGATCGTCGCGATGAGCCCGCTGGAGAACGTGGACGTAATGATTGAGACGTTATGGGAGAACAGATAGCGACCAGCGACGAGCTGCGAGCGACGACAACAGATTCACAGCAGGTGAGGCGATGACCGGCAAAGACCGCGTGATGGCGACATTTACCGGACGCGAGTTCGACAAGGTCCCGATCTACTGTGCAGGGCTTTCCTCTCAGATTGCCTCGCACGTGCTGGGGCGCGAGGCGTTCGTGGGCCACGGCATGCAGCGCTACCGCGAGAGCGTCGCCCGCTGGGAGGGCTGGCTGGAGGAGTTCGAGGAGCGAACGCGCACCGATGTGCTGGAAGCATCCGAAACGCTCGATCTCGACCTCGTACGGCCGCTGTACTGGCGATATCCGCACGATCCCGTCGCGCGCATCGACGAGTACACGTTCAAGTACGGGGACGAGGACGGCTACTGGTGGGTCAACCGGTTCGATCCGGAGACCGAACTCTTTCAACAGGTTGACCGCGCGGATCTGCCTGAGCCGACCATCGAGAACGTGCGGCGGAAGACCGAGCAGGCCGAAGAGGCTGCCCGGAGTGGATCCGCTCCCACGCCGGAAGACTATCCGGACCTGCAGGCTGCAATCGATTACTACGGTGACCGCCGCGCGATCCCGGGATTCGGAACCGGCGTATCCATCCCCCGGGAGCGCCACTGGCTGGAGGCGATGATCACGCATCCGGACGTGGTTCGGCGCTATCTTGCCGCGCGCGCGAGGATCAACTGCAGGACGATCCCGGTGATGGCTCAGATGGGCCTGAAGATACTCTTCGGCGGCGGGGATTTCGCCGGCAAGAACGGCCCCCTCTACGGCCCGAAGCAGTTCCACGAGTGCATGCTTCCGGCGCTGCAGATCGTATCGGAGTGTTGCGAGGAACATGACACGTGGCACTTCTTCGCCAGTGACGGGAACCTGTGGCCGGTGGCCGACGACCTGTTCGGAAACTCCGGGGTGGACGGCTTCTACGAGATCGACATCCGCTGCGAGATGACGCTCGAGCGGGTGCGCGACGCCTTCCCGCACCTGCGGCTGTGTGGCGGCATCGCCTCGGAGACACTGCACCAGGGGACGGTCGAGGAGGTCATCGCGGAGACGCGCAACGCACTTGAGGTCGCACGCAGACGGGGACGGATCGTGGTCGGCGTGTCAAACCAGGTGGTGCCGACCACTCCGCTGGAGAACTTCCACGCGATGATGCAGACGCTCCACGATCAGCCGTAGTGGAGCGATTGCTCCACCGGGTAAGACAGCCCCGATAGCCTTGAGCTACCAGATCGCGGCGCTGTCGTCCGAGGGTGCGGCCTTCACCACAACGACATCGGTCGCCCGCGGGCCCTTGGGGCTCTCCTCGATCTCGAACTCCACCTCAGAACCTTCCGTCAGGCTGCGGTAGCCCTCACCGGCGATGGCAGTGTAGTGCACAAACACGTCCTCGCCGTCCTCCTGCTCGATGAATCCGTATCCCTTCGCGTCGTCGAACCACTTCACGATCCCGGTCGGCATACCATCCTGCCTCCGTCTGTGCGAGCCTTAACGTTCACATGCAATTATAGCGACATGGCATCAGAACGCAAGAAGTGAGGAAGATATCCCGAGAATCGGGCGCATTCTGAGTGACCCACGCCACAAGAAGTGCCCCGCGCCGAGGCGCGAGGCACATAAAGGGCGCATGTTGTCGGGCTGCAGGTCAGTGTTCGGGTGCCTCACCCGGCAGTGGCTCATCCTCAAGATGCGCTTCCCTGCGCTCTTCCTCGAACTGAGCGGCCTGTATCTCGATGGCCTTAACCGCGATGTGGCTAATCCACCCCATGAAGCCTATGAACATGACCATTCCCACAAATGTGAGTGTTTCGCCAGCACCGAAGTACATGATTCCCACTGAGATGAGGCCGAACAACATGGAGGCCACAAGCTCGGGCTTGTTGACCGAGGTGTGGAGGTCATGGACGCCCCACTCCTCCTTCGGCAGCAGGATACCGTGCTCGTCAAGATCCTTCAGTGACATATGTGGTCTCTCCCCATCACACCAGTTACGGAGTTATCTCTTCTTCAGTGTCCCAGAAGAACTGGAAGAACTGCGATACGTTGAACTTCAGCCGACCGCTGCGCAGGTTCGCGAGCACCAGCGGAGTGTCGATCTCGCTGGCCACCCGGGCGGTCTTATCGCCCCAGACCTTTCGCCGCATCCAACTCTCGCGCGAAGCGCCCATCATGACCAGATCAAAGTCCTTTGAGCGCTCGATAAGTGTCTCCACGACGTCGCCCCGCTCGATTCGGATACGGAACCGCCGTTCGCTGCGGCCGTTCGTGACCCCCGCGGCGGACTCGACATCAAGCTCCCTCAGCGAGTCCCGCAACTCGGCCGCGCGTTCGGCGCGCTCCTGGGGTGTGGTGTCTTCACTCACCACGTGTACCAGTTCGATGTAGGCGCCCTCCTCGGCGGCCATCGGTGCGGCGAGCCCCGCCATCAGGTGGCCGTGGCGCGGGTGCTGAATCGGAACAAGTATTCGCTCGGCCGGCAGGCTGACATCGCCGCGGGCAACCACGACGTTTGTGTTCGCTTCCTTGACGATCCTGTCGATGTTGCTGCCCACCACGGTGCGCGGGTCGGTGCTCTTGCCGCGCCAGCCCATGACCACGAAGTTCACGTCATGCTCCTCGACCGTGTCGATGATCGCATCTGCCGGTCGGTGGCCCACCCGCAGCAGCATGTTCGGCGTCATGCCCATCTCCTCGGCCATCGCACCGACCTCGTCCATAAGCGGTCGCGCGTCTTCCACAAAGTCGCGCCCCACGCTCACGGGAAGCTGATCCGGCACGGTGATCACGTGCAGCAGAATGAGGTCACCGGGCTCAGTTTCGAGAATCGACTTCGCCGTGTTGAGCAGATTCCGCGCATTCTCGGGATTGGCGATGGGTACGAGCACCGAAAAGCGCTCGTGATCCACTTTCAGCCGCTCCTCGACCAGAACCGGCGTGACCTCTTCCTCGCGTTCGCGCTTGGAGGCGTAGAAGTAATAGATTACGTAGCCGGCGGCCAGCCATCCTGCGGTCACATACCACGCGATCGGCGAGACGTCGAAGAGCTTGACCGCGAGCGCAAGCTGCAGTGCGATCGCGATGAATGGCACGTAGGGGAAGAACGGGGTCAGATAGCCGTAGGCAAGCTTGTCACCGTACTTCTTGCGGATCGTGATGACCGCGATGTTCACCTGCATGAAGAGCAGGATAAACATAATGTTGGCGGCGGCGGCGACGTCGTCGATACTCGGAATGAAGACGGCCATCCCGATGATCAGAGCGCCGGACAGCAGCAACGCCAGGTATGGCGTGCGGGTCTCGGGGTGGACCGCGCCGAAGATATCCGGAAGGTTGCGGTCGCGCCCCATCGCGAAGGATACGCGCGTGGATGAGTAGGTTGTGGCATTCAGGGCACTGGTCGTCGAAAACAGCGCGCCGGCGAGCAGAAGTATCGGGCCGAAGGGCATGAACTGCTCGGCGGCTCTGAGCAGGCCAAGCTCGCCGGCCTGTCCGAGCCACATGTAAGTCGGGCTGCCATCCGGTGTCTGGACGGCGCCGATGCACACGAAGCCGACCAGTATGTAGAGGGGCACGACGATCAGCAACGCAAGGAATACCGCTTTGGGCACATTCCGGCGCGGGTCCTTGACCTCTTCACCGGTCTGAACAATAACCTCGTAGCCCTCGTAGGCGATGTAGGTGAGGCCCATGGCGCCGAAGACCCCGCCCAGCCCCTCAGGCGCAAACGGCATGAATGACTGCATGCGCTGCGGGTCGCCGAGGATGGCAGCGACACCGCTTACCACGAAGATGCCGATGATGGCGATCTTGCCCATCGTGACGATGTTGCCCGCCATCCCGGTTTCGGACGCGCCCTTGTAATTGATGTAGATGAAAAGCAGCGCGATCGCGACTGCGACTGCCTTCTCGGCGATGGATGGGGAGATCATGACGGAGCCGACAGCGATCCGCTCCACCGCCTCCCCGGACGCCAGTGTGATCTCAGTGAGCGAGATGGCCCCGGTCAGACGAAGCGTCTCCACGAGATAGGCTGCGAATCCGAGTGCGTAAAGGCTTCCCGCGACGGCATGGGCGAACCAGCTCATCCATCCCGCGAAGAATGCATTACTGCCCGGCAGGCCCTGACGGACCCACAGGTACCCGCCACCGGCTTCGGGGATTGCCGATCCAAGCTCGGCGTAGATCATCGCTGTGAGCAGCGTGACGACGCCGTTAAGAGCGAAGGCCACGATGAGTGCTGGCCCTGCTTTGCCGGCGGCAATGCCCGTCAGCACGAAGATGCCGGCGCCGATCATCGCGGCCACGCCGACCATGGTGATGTCGAAAAGGCTCAAGTCCCGGCTCAGTTCTGTCGTGGGAGTCTGCATCTGGGACGACTGTTCGTCTGTGCTCATCTGAGATGACTGGCTCCTTTTGCTCCGCCTGCCCGATGATCAAGCCACGGCAAATCCCCGTCGCATCGAACGGGGCTGTCTCGCGACGATGAGGCCACTGCCTCGAACGGGGACCGTAGACACCGAATAATGTACCACGAGGGGGGCGAGCTGTCAAATCATCGGCCGTCGTGGAGAGGGGCTATGGGGCGCTGCTGCGGTGTTTGGGCCAGTCAGCGAGCTTGCCCGCACAGCGGGAGATATGCTAAACTCACGGTGGCCTCAACAGTCCCGCTCAAGGAGCTGGCTATATGCGCCCTGAAGAAGCCCGCAGCGACCTGCGGCGCAAAGTGTTGATCGTGGGAATGCTGTTTGCGTTCATCGCGCTGATGTACCTGGTCTATCATGTCAGTCAGTTCAACCGACTGACCGATGTGAACGCGATGGACTACGCGCAGATCGCGCGCCACCTGCATCGCGGTGACGGCTTCACAACCAGCTTCATCAAGCCGCTGGGGCTGATGTACGAGCCAAGTGTCGAGAACCATCCTGATTTGACTTACCCTCCGGTGCACATCGCGGTCACCTCTGCGCTCATGAAGGTCTTTGGGCCCACCGACCGGGCTGTGTCCCACAGTTCAGGTTTTGCATTCCTGCTGACCATCCCCCTGTTGCTGACACTCGCGGTTCGTCTCTTTGACTGGCGAACAGGCATTCTCGCGACGCTGCTGTTCGCCACGCACCTGGCCAACCTGAACTACTCCGTGTCGGGCCTGGAGGCATCACTGCTGGGGCTACTGGTTACCGGATTGCTGCTGTTGCTGCACTGTGCCGCCACCAGTGAGAAGTACGAACTTGTCTGGGTCGGCGCCGCCGGTGTCGCGATGGGACTTATCTATCTCACGAAATACGTCTGGATCGCCGCTTTGCTGCCGGCTGTCTTCTATCTTGTGATCATGAAGCCGGAGCGCCGCCTTGTGCGGGTGCTCGTGTTCATTGCAATCGTGGTGATCGTGGCCAGTCCATGGCTCTACCGCAACTACTCCATTACAGGCAACCCATTTTTCACACTGCGCTGGCACGAGATGGTGGGCCAGACGCTCGCACACCCGGCGAACACGATCTACCGCACGTTCGAGGACAATCTGCCCAGCTACATTGTCTTCGCGGTGGAGAATCCGCGCGCGATATTTGAAAAGGTGCGCAGCGGTCTGACGAGTCTCTACGGAGCGATCCACAATCTGGGCGGGCTTTTCGTCACCCCCTTCTTTCTGGTCGGCATTCTCGTGCGCCTGGGTGATAATCAAACCGAGCGGTTACGTTATCTGCTGTATGGGATGCTTGTGGTGGTATCAGTGGTGCTCTCGTTCTTCATCGGGGCTCCGCGCCTCATTGCACCGATGAGCGCTTTTGTGATTATTCTCGCCGTCGCATTCTTCTGGCGGCTTATGGACGCGCGAACCCAGTCGATGGAGCCCCGGGGCAGGGTGCGCTGGATGGTCGTCGCCGTGGGGCTGTTGATGGTGCTTCACCTCCACCCGGTTGTGACAGCAATCACTCCGGATGGCCCGGAGAACATCACCGGCGAGACCCCGCTGGAACAGGCCATGACGCAACTGAAGCAGACCGCTGACGGCCCCGTAGTTACCGACGTTCCCTGGACGGTGGCATGGATGGCTGACCTGGATGCCGTCTGGATTCCGCAAAGCGAAGCCGATTTCCGCCGCACGGAGGAGCGGGTGGGCCGTTTCAACTGGCTGATGCTCAGTCCGACGGTTGCGCGGATGGCGAGTGCCGAGCGCATGCAATTGTGGGCGAACACCTGGGTGCGCGCTCAGCAGGGCGATGCCGAGGTGCTTGGGTTCAACATCGCGGCACGGCTGGGAGATGGCCGGTGGATCCTGATGCGTCGTCAGGCTTCAACCGATGGAAGCTGAAGGACCAAACATGCAGGAGGATAGCGGCCGAGGGAAGCGACAGGGAGAGGCCGGGAACGTGTCGGCGCATGAGCGAAACGACAACCCAACAGAGCCTGAGACGGGCGAGGACCAGTTGGTCTGCCCCAGTTGCGGGGCCGAAGTGCCGGAAGGGGAGCGCTCATGCCCGGTCTGCAATCGCGGGGTCTACCGGACCTGCTTTTGCGGGTGGCAGATACCGGCGAATGCCAGCACCTGCCCGAACTGCGGTGCGGACTGGTCCCAGAGCGCGCGTGTCGCACGTAAGTCCCGCAGCCGCACTCCACGCACACGGAAGGCTCTTCGCTACGCATTTTTCGGTGCGCTGGTTGCCTGCGCTGTCGCGTTGATCGCGTACGGGATCATCACCGGTCTGGCCAAGCTCGCGCCAGATGACGGAGGGGCGATGCCGGGTGCGGTGGGCGATCGCCTCGCGCTGGCCGTGGCGGGAATAGTCGCGGTCTTCAGACGTGTCGGGGCTTTCTTTGTCCGCCATGCACGGACGCTGCTTAGTATTATCGGAATAATGATTGTCGGCGCACTCAGCGGGGTCGGCCTCTACTACTGGAAGACGAAACATCACGGTCATGATCATGAGAGTCGAACCAGCAGGCGGGTGCGGCGAAAGAGACGCAAATAGGAGACATTGATGACCGACGCGCATAATGATCCTTCGGACGGCTCCGGGTCCGTTGCAGAGGACGAAACCGAAGGGCACCCCAGCGCACCGAAAAGACTCTTCACGCCACTGACCTGGGTTGTTGTGGGCCTGCTGGTCGTCTGCTTCTACTCCTACCTGAAATGGATGTGGGAGGTTTGGATGCAGAGTGAGTATTACGGTCACGGCCCGCTGATACCGCTGATATCCGCCTACCTCATCTACTCGCGGCGCGAGGAGTTGCGCAGGGCTGACAACGGACACAACTGGTGGGGGCTTTTTCTTCTCGTACCGGGAATGGCCATGTTTCTGGCCGCGGTATACCTCGACGTGAACTTCGCGCAGGGCTTTGCAATGATCGCGATCTTAGGCGGTCTGATCATCCTTTTGTGGGGGTGGGGACGAGCGAAAGTTCTGCTGTTCCCCGTATCCTTTTTGATCTTCATGGTTCCTACCGGGCGACTGCTGGTCACCCAGTTTTCCGGTCCGTTGCAGGACGGTGGCGCGGCCGTCGCCGCCAAAGCCGTGTCGCTGATAGGTATGCCCGTGGAGCGGATGGGCACCACTATCAAGATTCCCGACTACACGTTCGAAGTCGCTCAGGCATGCAGTGGGCTGAAATCGACGATTGCAATGAGCGCGCTGGCTGCGCTGTTTGCCTACCTCGTGGCGGGTCCGGTATGGAAACGGGTTCTATTGTTCGTCTCCGGTGCTCCCGTCGCACTTCTCGCAAACTCAATCCGCATCACGTTCACCCTGGTGCTCGGACGCGCTTTCGGCACAGCGGCTGCCGAAGGCTTCTTTCATACCCTCTCAGGCCTGCTGGTCTTTGTCATCGGCCTGATCGGTCTCTTTGGAATGGCGAGGATTCTCGGATGCGATCGCATGCGACAAGACATCTGGTAGCGGTTGTCGTGCTGGTGTCCGGTGTGGTTCTTGCGCCGCTGGTACGGGAGGCCCGCCCGGGCGAGGCCACGTACGACGTGGATCTGTCGGCAATACCGATGGAGATCGACGGCCTCGAGGGTCGGGAGTTGCCCAAAGACGAGGGGGTTCAGGCCTATCTCGAGGCAGATGTGATGCGGACCATCGCGTACGGCCAGTCAGCGGAGGCCGTAACCGTCAGCATCATCTACGGTGGAAGCTGGCGGACGGTTCACTCCCCCGCGCAGTGCTACCCCGCGGCCGGATGGCAGGTCGTGTGGGAGCGCGACTCCATCGTCCCCATCGAGCAGGACCTGCCACACCCCAAGCCCGTTCTCGGGCATCTGATGCGCGTGGAACGGGACGAGCACGCCCAGTTGGTCCTGTTTATTTTCGCGCATAAGGGCGGCACTGCAGTGGATTACACCGAGCACGCGTGGGCGGTACAGACAGGCCCGCGCGGGGCCGGTGGCCTGTCGCTGATGCTCAGCACACCTGCCGATACCGGGGAGGATCAGGCGCGCGAACGACTGGTGGATATCGCGTCAAAGGTCTACCCGCACGCGGTCGCCTTCTGGTATGAGGACTGGGAACCGACGGGTGGTCGAAAGCGCTTAAGCAATCAGGAGAGCATGTGAGGCGTCTCGTGGGGGCGGTTTGGGGCCAAAGACGTTTGTCTATGCGCACAGGATGTGCTATACTCAGCAGAGCTTGACCATCGCCTTTATTCCCCCCCGAGACAATGAAAGGGGCGTATTGCCGTTGACATATCGTCATGCCGCAATTTTCGTCGCCGTGGTTACAATCGGTGCCACGATCGCCGGGTGTGGAAACAACCCGGTAGCAACCGTCGGTGGCGTTAAGGTTACGGAGACGGAGTTCAATGACCGTCTCGTTCAGGCATTTGGCTCGGATGTCCTTCGCAGCATGATCGACCGGGAGCTTATCCGTCAGGCTGCAGAAGACAAGGGCATTGAACTAACGGAAGAAGAGCTTGCCAGGAAGATCGAAGAGGCCAAGCAGCAGTACGAAAGCGAGGAGCAGTTCCAGCAGTTTCTGGCCGCACGCGACCTCTCCGAAGAGGAATGGAAAGAGGACGTGAAAGTGGTCGCGCTGGCGGAGAAGCTGGCACTGCAAGGCGTGGATCCCACCGAAGAAGATCTCAAGCAGTTCCTGGAAGAGCACAAGAGGCAGTTCGCACGCCCGGCAACGGTCTCGCTCAGTGAGATTGTTGTCTCCAGCAAGGAAGAGGCGCAGGAGGTCCTCCAGGAACTCGAAAGCGCGGACGCGAGCTTCGCGGATCTGGCGAGTCGCTACTCCCTCAAGAACACGCGGGAGCGCGGCGGCGAACGACCGGAAATGCCCATCAGCCGCATTGAACCGTTCCTCAGGGGCGCTGCCACGAGCCTTCCGGTCGGTGACGTCAGCGATCCAATCGAGGCTAACGGAAGCTGGTACATCATCAAGGTGCGCGACCGCCAACAGGCCCGTGAGGCGTCATTCGAGACCGACCGCGAGCGTATCGAGCAGGCCTACAAGAGGGCCAACGCCAACTCGGTCGCCGATATCCTCAAAGAACAGATGAAGAAGACCAACGTGAACATCGTGGACCCGCGCTTCCAGCAGCTCAACGAGGTCTACACCGTCGCGCCCGACGAAGTCCCGCAGTTCGGAGCCGAGGGCGGCGCTACACCCGCGCCGACCACGCCTGAGGGCGCCGCACCGCAGACACCGGTGCCGCCCCCGACCGACGGCGCGCCCGAAGCCGGCGGTGACGCCCCTGAGGCGACCGATGCCGGCGGATCGCAGTAAGGTCAGGAGACTGTGGCGGGACGCATATACGTCCCGACGATCATAGATGGAGTGCTTTGACGAACTGGTCAGGGTGATGGCGCGCCTCCGTTCACCCGATGGATGTCCATGGGACAGGGAGCAGACGCACCGCTCCCTGCGCCCGTACCTGTTAGAGGAGGCCTACGAGGCGCTACAGGCGATTGAGGATGAAGACTGGGATCGTCTCTCGGACGAGATGGGGGACGTTTTGCTGCAGGTCGTCTTCCACGCCCGGCTTGCCTCTGAACGCGGCGACTTCGATATTGAGGACGTTTGCGATAAGATCGTGACCAAGCTCAAGCGGCGACATCCGCACGTCTTCGCGGACTCCATCGCCGAGACGCCCGACGAAGTGATCGACCGCTGGGAGAAGCTGAAGCGCCAGGAAGACGGCTACAGTGAGCGCGAGTCGGCGATTGACGGCATTCCGGAGGCGCTGCCGGCGCTGCAGCGGGCCGACAAACTTCAGAAACGCGCAGCCCGTACGGGCTTCGACTGGGACGACATCGATGGTCCTCGTGCCAAGGTGGACGAGGAGTTGCAGGAAGTCGATGAGGCCGACGCCGCAACCGTGGAAGACGAGATCGGCGACCTGCTGTTCGCGGTTGTGAATCTGGCCCGTTTTCTCGGCGTGGAGCCGGAAAGCGCGCTTCGGGGGGCGAACGAGCGCTTCAGCCGGCGTTTTCGCGTGATCGAGCGGCAAGCCGGTGGAGGCGAGAAGCTGCGAGAGATGAGCCTGGAGGAGATGGATGACCTCTGGGAGAGAGCAAAAGCGGAGGAGGCGTAGTGGTGGCAGGTCCCTCAGTGGTTTGTGTCGAATTCCAAGACGGCATGAGTGGAAGACGCTACGGGGCCGGGTCCGTATATGCGACTGGATAAGTACCTCAGGAATGTAGGCATCGTCAAACGACGAACCCTCGCAAAACGCCTCTCTGACGAGGGCAATGTGCAGGTAGACGGGAAGACGGCCAAGCCCAGCACCGATGTATCCCCTGGAGACCGTATTCGTGTCCAGATCGGGATGCAGATAGCAGAGTACGAAGTGCTGGACGTGGCCGAGCGCCCCGTTCCAAAGAAAGAGCGCGACGAATACAGGCGGCTGATCGACTCAGAGCGAGTCGAACCGCTCTCGGACATGTAGCGCCCACCGGCACAGGCGTTCGTGAAGCAGAGGGGTTTCATATAGGCGCGTTGTGATTACGACTATCGGACGCTACCAATTGGCGTTAAATGACAGGGAGGACGGCACCACATGGCTCTTGACAAACACGTGTTTATGTTCAGCGAGAACGCTGAGGAAGTCACCGCAGAGTTGGAGAAGGAAGGCCGCGGCCTGAAGGACCTTCTCGGTGGCAAAGGCGCAAACCTCATGCGGATGACGAATGCGGAGATCCCGGTTCCGCCGGGCTTTACTATCGATACGGACACATGCATCGAGTTCATCGAGAATGACGAACAGCTTCCCGAGGGCGTCGAGGAAGAGATCGACGCGTGCATGGCGAAGCTCGAGGAGCAGACTGGCAAGGAGTTCGGCTCCACCGAGAATCCGCTGCTCGTTTCGGTCCGCTCCGGCGCGAAGTTCTCGATGCCGGGTATGATGGACACCGTGTTGAACCTCGGAATGAATGACGACGTGGCCGAGGGCATGGTCAAGCTCACCGGCGACGAGCGTTTCGTCTATGACGCCTACCGGCGCTTCATCATGATGTTCGCGGACGTTGTCAAGGGCGCGCATCGCGAGATGTTCGAGAAGGCCCTCGACGAGGTCAAGGAAGAGGAGGGCGTCTCCGAGGACGTGGACGTCTCCGCCGACGGTCTCAAGAAGGTCGTCGAGATGGAGAAGGCGATCTACGAGAAGCAGGTCGGCGAGCCCTTCCCGACCGAGCCCAAGCAGCAGCTTCTCGAATCCGTTGACGCAGTCTTCAGCTCCTGGGACAACCCCCGTGCGATTGACTATCGACAGATCCACGGTATCCCCCACGCGCTGGGCACCGCGGTCAACGTGCAGATGATGGTCTTCGGGAACCTCGGCGATGACTCCGGCACCGGTGTTGCCTTCAGCCGCAACCCCGCGACCGGCGCGAACGAGATCTACGGCGAGTTCCTCTTCAACGCTCAGGGCGAGGACGTCGTGGCCGGCGTGCGCACTCCGCTGCCGATCGACGAGCTTGAGCGGGAGATGCCTGAGATCTACGCGCAGTTCATCGAGATCATGGACAACCTCGAGCAGTTCTACCACAACATGGAGGACGTCGAGTTCACCATCGAGCAGGGCAAGTTGTGGATGCTGCAGACGCGAGACGGCAAGCGCACCGCGCAGGCCGCGATCAAGATCGCGTCGGACATGGTCGAAGAGGGCCTCGTGACCAAGGAAGAGGCCGTCATGATGGTCGAGCCGTCGCAGCTTGACCAGATCCTGCATCCGCAGTTCGACCCGGAGACCAAGCCCGAGTCGATCACGACCGGCGTGGACGCCTCCCCCGGCGCTGCATCCGGGCAGGTTGTCTTCAGCTCCGAGGACGCGGATGAGCGGGACAAGGCCGGCGACAAGGTCATCCTGGTGCGCCACGAGACGAACCCTGAGGACATCCGCGGCATGGCCGCCTCTCAGGGCATTTTGACCACGACCGGCGGCAAGACCTCTCACGCCGCTATCGTCGGCCGCCAGATGGGCACCCCGTGTGTCGTCGGCGCCGGTGAGGTCGAACTGGACTACGATAAGAAGCAGTTCGCCGTTGGCGACACAATCGTCCACGAGGGCGACTGGATCAGCATCGACGGCACCACCGGTGAGGTTATGCTCGGTGAGGTCGAGACGATGCCGTCCGATGTCATCCAGGTGCTCACCGGCGACAAGGACGAAAGCGAGTCGGAACTGTTCGGCATGTTCCAGAACCTGATGGTCTGGGCCGACGAGATCCGCTCGCTGGGCGTTCTGACCAACGCGGACACCCCCGAGGACGCCGGGACCGCCCGCAAGCTGGGAGCCACCGGCATCGGCCTGACCCGAACCGAGCACATGTTCTTCGGTGAGGACCGGCTGCTGAACTTCCAGAAGATGATTGTGGCTGAGGACGAAGATGCCCAGCGGGCCGCGCTCGACGCGCTGCTTCCGTATCAGCGCGAGGACTTCGAGGGCATCCTGCGAGCGATGGACGGCTGCCCGGTCATCATCCGCCTGCTCGACCCGCCGCTGCACGAGTTCCTCCCCAGCGATCCGGAGGACCAGCGGGTCATCGCAGAGGAGACCGGCACCACGGTCGAGGACATCCAGGATATGGTGACGCGGCTGCACGAGATGAACCCGATGCTCGGTCATCGCGGCTGCCGCCTGGGTATCACCGACCCGTTGATCTCCGAGATGCAGGTGCGCGCGATCTTCGAGGCCGCCTGCGCACTGAAGGCCGAGGGGCTCGACCCCAAGCCTGAGGTCATGATCCCGCTGGTGGGCACCCAGGGCGAGACACAGATCCTCGCCGAGCTTGCCGAGCGCGTGGCCCAGGAGGTCATCGCCGAGACCGGCACCGAGGTCGATTACATGATCGGCACCATGATCGAGCTTCCGCGCGCATGCGTGGTCGCCGATGAGATCGCCGAGCATGCCGAGTTCTTCTCATTCGGCACCAACGACCTCACGCAGACCACGTTCGGCTTCTCCCGCGATGACATCGAGGGCAAGTTCCTGCCCGCGTACATCGACCATCGCATCTTCGAAGCCAGCCCGTTCGCCGTCCTCGACGAAGAGGGCGTTGGTGAGCTGGTGAAGATGGGTGTGGAGAAGGGCCGCTCGGTCAACGAGGACCTCGAGATCGGCATCTGCGGCGAGCACGGTGGCGATCCGAAGTCGATCGACTTCTGCCACCGCGCGGGCCTCAACTACGTGAGCTGCTCGCCGCTGCGTGTTCCGATTGCGCGGCTGGCGGCGGCGCAGGCGCAGGTTAACAACCCGCGCGACTAAGCCGTGAGAGTTCCTCATGAACTCGATGCGGGACACACAGAGGCGGGCGGCGAACGGCCGCCCGCCTCTTTCATATCACACAGCCGAATAGATTCTTTGCAGTTCACAGCCTGCCATAGCTGACAGGGAGGTCACACTGATGACGACTATCACATCCGTGCACGCCCGCGAGATACTCGACTCGCGCGGCAACCCAACCGTCGAGGTCGAGGTCGAACTGGCCTGCGGCGCATGGGGCCGTGCTGCCGTTCCCTCCGGCGCCTCCACCGGGGAGCATGAGGCGGTTGAACTTCGCGACGGTGATGAGGACCGCTATCTCGGCAAGGGCGTACTGCAGGCGGTCGAGAACGTCAACACCCGCATCGCGCCCGAGATCGTCGGTCTCGACTCCACCCGCCAGCGCGAAGTTGACCAGGTCATGATCGATCTTGATGGGACCGACAATAAGGGTGACCTGGGCGCCAACGCAATCCTCGGCTGTTCGCTGGCGACCTGCAAGGCGGCCGCGGCCGCCTGCGAACTTCCGCTGTACGAATATATCGGCGGTTGCAGTGCCAATACGCTGCCCGTGCCGATGATGAATATCATCAACGGCGGCGAGCATGCGGATAACAACGTGGACCTGCAGGAGTTTATGATCATGCCGGTCGGCGCTCCCAGTTTCAGCGAGTGCCTGCGCTGGTCCGCGGAGGTCTTCCACGCCCTCAAGGACGTGCTGCGGGCCGAGGGCATGAGCACTGCCGTGGGCGATGAGGGCGGCTTCGCGCCGGACCTGGACTCCAATGAAGAAGCTCTCAAGTTCATCAAGAGGGCCATCGAAGAAGCAGGCTATGCGCCGGAAGAGCAATTCCGTATCGCCCTTGATCCGGCATCCACTGAGTTCTACGAGGACGGCGCTTACGTCCTCAAGGGCGAGGGCAAGGAATTGACCAGCGAGGAGATGATCGACTTCTACGCCGGCCTGTGCGAAAACTACCCGATCATCTCCATCGAGGACGGCCTTGCCGAAGACGACTGGGACGCCTGGCCGAAGCTGGTGGAGAAGCTGGGCGACAGCGTGCAGATCGTCGGGGATGATCTGACCGTTACGAGCACCGAGCGCCTGAGCAAGGCTATCGACCTCGGGGCGATCAACTCGATCCTGATTAAGGTCAATCAGATCGGGTCGCTCACCGAGACGCTGGATGCGATCGAGATGGCCAAGCGCGCGAGCATGACCGCGGTCGTCTCCCACCGCAGTGGCGAGACCGAGGACACGACCATCGCGGACATCGTGGTCGGCACCAACGCCGGACAGATCAAGACCGGCGCGCCCTCGCGCACCGATCGCGTTGCGAAGTATAACCAGCTTCTGCGCACCGAGGAGATGCTGGGCGAGATGGCCGAATATCCCGGCCTGAGCGCCTGGTACAACCTCGCCGAGAAGTAAGCGACAGGCCAATGGTAGCAATCACCCGGGCCGCGCCCTGACCAGGGGCGCGGCCCTCTTTCAATCGGACCGCGAAAAACCGTTTTGCGCATGACGGTCGTCGTGATATACTACTCACATATACTGTTATGCCACAGCCACATCCAGATCGGGCGGTGGCGCAAATGAACCAGGATTTGCGGCAATTTCTGGCGGGCAGACGGATCAATTGGAAGCGTATCGCGGTGGTCCTGACGGTGAGCGCCGTCATTGTCGCATGGGGCTCGCGTGCGGTCACCGTTATTGCGGATGGTTGGTGTGCCTCCCGCCAGGCACTGCAAAAGCAGCAGCAGATCCGCGCCAATGATCAACAGATTGACGACCTTCACCGACAGGTTGATTACGCGAAGACGGACGAGGGTCAGGCCGTAGAGGCGAAACGCCGCTTCCGAGCGATGCCCCGCAACGAGATCAGGCTGAAGGTTGATGCAGACGGACCTCCCCCCCGACCGGGCGGATATCCCTCGGTGGCTGACCACGTAAACGAATGGCTCGCGCACGCGGGCAGCCGGTTTATCGACCGGCTTCGTCACTTCGGCGCCATCATGAGCTACTGGCTGGGCTGCGACGAGGTCGACACCTGCGTTGTAGTACCCGAGGTTGACGAAAGCAGTGACGAAGAACCGTCCGTCTCCTCTGACGATACAAAGCAGAGCGATGGTGCCGGTGGCGGAGGCACTGATGATGAGGCGGCGCCCTGAACCGAACTCGCCGGACCGCTCATCGAGCGATCGCAAGCGTTTGCTGACGGGCGCGCGCTCGTTTCTTTGTGTCCTTATGGGTCTGCTTATCGGCCTGCTGGGGGCATGCAGCACTGACACGCGTTCCTCGGTCGAACTGGGACAATGGCCGATCGCAGTCTCGCCCGATCTGCTGGGGCTTTCCACCGACACGGCGTGGCTGTCTGCCAACGAGCGCACCCGGGTCCGTGTCGAAGGCCGGACTGCCGCCCTCGCCGCCGGCGGCAACGTCACCGCACTGTGTCGATGCCCTCCGATGGACTACGGCATGCCCGTAGACGCAACCCTCCGGTTCGGTTTCCTGGCGTTTCACGGCAACGGTGTCAGCTACTATACAGATGAGGCCCCCGACGCGGGATTTACCGCACTGCAAGTTGAAGGGCTGCCCGGCACCGTCCGAGCGGCGACGTGCGTATGCCCTGGCAACGAAAGCGGAGATGTCGTCGTTCTGGTGACCGGGGGCGAGGTGCCGCCGCGGACGCAGGGAGGTGCGGCCGAGCCGCCACCGTGGGTCACCAGTGGCGAGGTGCAACTGGCCTGGCTCCGGGGCGAGACGCTCGTTGTCGGATCCCCCCAACCGCTGGTGGGTACGAACCCGTGGGCGATACGCGCGGGCAGGTTCGCGGGCGAGGATGGCAACGTGATGATCTGCGTGTACACCGAGGCGCCGTTCGATGACGTCGTGCGGCGCCGGCCCTGGATTTTCAGAGTGGTTCCCGGGGACGAGGGAGAGCCGACGCTCGATCCGCGCTGGCGCGGCACATCGTTTGCACGTCCGTTCCGGGACGCCGTCTTTGTGGACGCCACCGGCGAAGGAGAGGGCGAAATCGCGGCTCTCGAGGTAACCGAAGATCAGGGCCGAGCGCTGACCGTGTACAGATTCGAGGGATTCGGGCTGGAGGGGGTGGCACCGACTGTCACATTGCCACCAGTCGAGGATCGACTTCAGTCCGCGGACTGGTCCAAGAGCGACAGCGAGGAACTCGTCGTGCGCGGAGCAGATGGCTCATTCCACTTCTACGCTTTCGACGGTGCAACGGAGGCGTTTCGCGAGGTCCGCGCCCTCGACGGCCCCGATGCGGTGCTTGGATGGGTGATCACCGACCGAACCGCCGAAGAGCCCGGGCGCCTGCTGTGCATCCTGCCCACCGGCGAGGTGTGGCGGGCCCAATCATCGTCGGACCAGTAACAGCCGCGAACCTCAGAAGTAGCAGATGGGATTGTCCTCCGACGGATCGTCCCCGCCGAAAGACACCAGTTCCAGCCGCAGAATAGCCAGCGCAAGCTCCGCCGAGCCGCCACGGTTGGAGTATGTCCGCCAGCCATCAACGGCCGCATCACGATAGCGCGCGACCGCGGGAACGCCCGTCACGAAGAACTCGTCGTGCAGATAGTGGCGCACCGCGTAGCTCGCGAGCGTGTCACCGTCCTCGCGGTAGCGCCTCTCCCCCGTTGCCTGGTACATGTTCAGGAATGCCGAGATGGCCATCGCCAGCATTCCCGCCGGTATCTCAAACGGTCGGGAGGTCGTCTCGAACGCCTGAAGCCGCAGGCCCGGCAGCAGCCGATCGAACGCCTCGCGCAGCTTCTCATCACCTGTCTGCAGATAGCCGAAGGCCAGCGCCGGGTACACGCGCAGTCCGATGATGCCCGAAGCCGCCTCCCCGTGACAGTATGCCGGGAGATAGCGCCACGGCCGGTCGATCCGCCCGAACAGCGGCTCGCCCGTCGTCAGATCGAAGCTTGCGTGAAAGGCGCCCTCGTCGGTGATGTCGGCCCTGTCGGTGAAGGCATGCATGTACGCCAGAGCCTGGCGCCTGAACTCCGCCCCCTCCACCTCCCCGCACTGTGCCGCGGCCTGCAGAAGATTGCAGGCGTACCAGCACCACGGGCCCATGTACTCGGTGCGCGTCGGGCGCTTTTCGAGAGGCGCACAATCGAAGAGCGGATCCTCGGGGTGGGCTGCAAGCAGGTCCGTTCCCGGGGCGCGCAGACTCCAGAGGTAGTCGCGGAGGCGCTGCGCCCAGTCGAGATACCGTTCGTCGCCGGTCTGTGCATGTGCAGACGCCCATGCCGCAATCCAGGCCCCGGCGGAGGAATTCATCGAGTGCGGCACATCGCCGGGCGGGTAGTGCCTGTTGAACGCCCATGAGCGCGATTCGTCGATCAGGTGCAGCCGCAGTGCGTCAAGCTGGCGGCGGCAGGCGTCCGCGTCAACCGCCCACAGGCGCTTCCATGGAAGCCAGGTGACCTTGAACTCATCGGGGCCGTCGATCGCCTCGTCTGCGACGAGGTCGTAGCCGCGGTGGTCGCCCCAGGGGAGATTGCCGACCTCGTCAGGCAGCTTGGTGAGCACATAACCGAGATACTCGTCTGCGGCGGAGGCGTAGCGACTCGCGCCGGTGATATCCGTCAGCGCGTAGAGCAATCGCAGCAATCCGGCGTCGAACTGCAGGTTGCTCGTGGTCGCTCCGGCGCCCCCGCGATGAGCACAGCAGTACAGCCCCTCGCAGTCGCGGGGGATCTCGCGCTCGTCAGCGTCCAACTGGCTGACGAACAGCGGGGTCTCTTCAGGCCCGTAACGGTCGCGGCCGAACTCGATCAACCCATCGGCAAATGCACAAGCAGCATCGACTCGCCCGGTCATCGCCTCACCTCCGTGGCGACCTCTCGCCCACCTGTGACAGCGACGCGCCGTGTATTTCGAGGCCGATTACTCTCAGTCCTCCACAGGTGGTGGAAGGACGAACGGAACGATCTGTCGAACTGAGGTCCGATGAGCCAGTCACAAAGTTGGCGTGTCCGGGCGACACCATCACGAGACAGATGCAGGGAGATACAGGATCATGGCAGAGAAACCGTTGCGGCGCGAGGACGCTTTCTTCGGACTGCACTTTGACCTGCACGCGAAAGAGACTGACACCGAACTTGGGGCCGAGGCGAATGAGGAGAACATTCGCGAACTGATCGAGCGCGTCGGGCCCGACTGGGTGCAGTGGGACTGTAAGGGCCATCCGGGATACACCTGCTGGCCTACTGATGTGGGCTGGACCTCGCCGGGTGTGGTGAAGGACTCGCTGCGGATTGTACGCGATGTCACCGCGGAGATGGGCGTGGCACTGCTGGTACACTACTCGGGCGTGATCGACCAGAAGGCCCTCGAGGAGCATCCCCACTGGGCGGCTGTCGGGGCCGACGGTGAGCCGAATGAGCGCTCCACCTCGACCTTCGGGGACTACGTGGATGAACTGATGATCCCGCAACTGCGGGAAGTCGTGGAGAAGTATGATGTGGACGGGATGTGGATCGACGGTGACTGCTGGGGCGCGGAACTCGACTGGTCGCCGATGGCCGTCGAGGCCTGGAAACGCGAGACGGGCGTCGACCCGCCGACCGATCCGGACGACGAGGCGTGGCTCGACTGGAAGGAGTTCCACCGCGGGCAGTTCCTTCGCTATCTCGAGCACTGGGTGGATGCGCTGCACGAGACGAAGCCGGACCTGGACATCTGCAGCAACTGGATGTACTCCACCTACGCTCCGGTGGAGCCGGAGGTGGATCTGGACTACCTCTCCGGTGACTTCTCCCAGGCCAACTCCTGCGACCGCGCCAGGCTGGAGGCGCGCTATCTCGCGAGCACCGGCAAGCCGTGGGACCTGATGGCATGGGGCTTCAACCGCTCGCGCGGCGGCCGCCTGCACAAATCGGCGCTCGCGCTGCAGCAGGAGGCAGGGGTCGTGCTGATGCAGGGCGGTGCATTCCAGTACTACTACGTGCCCACCCGCACCGGCCGCGTCGCGGAGCATATGATCGACACCGCCGCCGAAGTGGCACAGTTCTGCCGCGCGCGCCAACAGATCTGCCAGGACAGCGAGACGGTGCCGCAGGTGGCAGTGCTGCTGCCGACCGAGCACCTGATGCGCGCGACGGACCGCGTCTTCCACACCGGCGGCGAAGAGCGCCTCGACAGCGAGGGCTGCCTCCACGCGCTTCTCGAGGAGCAGTACTCGGTCGATGTGATGGCCGGGTGGCGGCTGATCGATGTCATCGATGACTACCCGATGGTGGCGGTTCCGAACGCGAAGGTGTTGTCCGATGACCTGCGCGAGGCGCTAATCGACTACGCCCGGGGTGGCGGGAGCCTCCTGCTGCTGGGCCCGGACGTGGCGCGCATGTTTGAGGATGAGCTTGGCGTGCGGTGCGACGGCCCGGCCGAGGAGACCATGGGGTATCTGAGTTCCCCCCTCGGAATGGGCGCTACAGAGGGCCGCTGGCAGGCCGTCACGCAGCTTGAGGCCGACGAGGTGGCGCTCCGCTACCCGACGTACGAACCGCGCCACGGCGTACCGGCGGCGACCGTTGCCGAACTGGGTGAGGGCCTGATCGGCGCGGCATGGGGCCCGGTTGCCCGAGACTACCGAGAGGCCCATCATCCGGCCGCGCGGCACCTGATCGCGGCGCTCGCCGAGCGACTGCTGCCCGAGCCGATGCTACAGGTCGATGCGCCCCCGCATGTCGATGTCTCGCTGCGCAGGGCGCAGGACGGGCGGCTGTGCGTCCACCTGCTGAACCTCCACGACGCTCAGCGCGCGGAGCAGTACCTGGCGGTCGAGCACATCCCGACCATTGGACCGATCGAGGTACGGTTGCGCCTCGATGAGGAGCCCGCGCAGATCACGTGGGAGCCGGGCGGAGAGGCGCTTGACTGGTCGTGCGAGGACGGCTTCCTGACCGCGACGGTGCCCGAGTTGCATGTGCACGGAGCGGTGGTTGTAGAGTGACAGGGGTGACACTCTATCGATGATACGCGTTCTGCTGATCGCAGCAGCTTTGCTCATGGCGGTGATGGCGATGGCCGGGGCTGATTCGGCGCTGACAGGTGAGTGGGAGCTTGTGACCGAGTCAGCGCAGTGGGGGCCGCGAGACACCGCTGAGCCATTCGTCTTTGATCGGAAGCTCTGGCTCAGCAACGGCTACTATCACGGGAACGTGCTGTACCCGGACCTGTGGTACTCGGAGACCGGCGAGAACTGGTGGTGCGCCCTGGAGAAGACCCCC
Organism: uncultured Armatimonadia bacterium; assembly: GCA_964484945.1. Lineage (GTDB taxonomy): Bacteria > Armatimonadota > Zipacnadia > Zipacnadales > UBA5352 > UBA5352. The sequence continues at coordinate 23,741 of CAZAHB010000004.1, forward strand.
TATCCCGCCTACGCGGAAATGGTCGTCTACGAGGGGAAGGTCTGGGCGATCAAGGGCGAGGTCTGGAACTCGTCCGATGGCGAGAACTGGGAGCAGGTAGCGGATGAGACCCCCTTCGGAACGCGCGGGTACGGCGAGGCGGTCGTCCACAACGGGAAGATCTTCCAGCTTGGCTCGGGCTCTGATGTCTACTCGACCACCGATGGCGTAAGCTGGGAGTGCGTCAACTCAAGCGCGCCATACGGATCGCGCGTCGGCTCGGCGGTCGCGTCCTACGACGGAAAGCTGTGGCTGATGGGCGGGCGGATAGCGAAACCGAACGATCCACCCGAAGAAGGTTACGAGGACTGGACGACCTGGAACGACGTGTGGTGCTCGGAGGACGGCCGCACCTGGGAGCGGGTTCTCGAACACGCGCCCTGGGCCGAGCGCACGTGGTTCGTCGCCGAAGTCTATCGCGACCGCTTGTGGATCATCGGCGGGTATGACAACGTTCACCACGCTAATTTTGGCGACATCTGGTACACCGGGGACGGGAAGACGTGGCACGAGATGCCAATGCCGGATGGGTTCAAGCCCAGGCACGAATCGACACCGTGGGTCTACGAGGACAGCCTGTGGATCGGTGGGGGGAACACGTGGCCGGTGCTCAACGATGTCTGGCGTCTCACAGTCTCTGCCGAGGAGTGATTTGATGCGCCGAATACTGGTTGTCATCGGATTGTTGGCTGCACTGCCCGCTGCCGGGCAGCAGATGATCACCTCATTCGAAACCGAGGCGGACCTGGAGGGCGTCCAGATTCCGCCCTCGATTACCGCCGAGCGGGTGCAGACGCACGCCACCGATGGCGAGTGGGCGTTGCGTCTGGACATCCCCGGCAGCGAGAAGGATACATGGCCCGGGATGGGCGTCCCCGTGACGGTGGACAGCACGCAGTACACGGTCTTCGCCTTCGATGCATTCAATCCGCAGGATGACAACCTGTCGCTGAACTGGCGCATCGATTTCCAAGATGAGACGAAAGAGTTCGGCGGCACGTCACTCAAAGCGGCGTCCAACACCCGTGTCGAGATCTGGGTCGCGGCGCGCGGCCCCATCAAGCGGGTTCTGCTCTATCGCCGGATGCCCCGCTCGGATGCCACGGTCGTCCTCGACAACCTGCACTGGGACACCGTGGAGGACCGGTTCACTCCGTTGCACTACGTCGATGAAGCCGAGGCACCGGCGGCCACCGAGGCCGAGAGCGCGCAGGGCTTCATCATGTTCGGCCGCCCGCTCACGGACGTCGTCTTCGCGAACTCACCGCCGCGCGCGGAGGAGCGTATCGAGACCATCGACGCCGTCGCCACCCCCGGTGAGTATGAGCCGGCCACGTTCTCTCTGCACGCGCTGACGGACCTTTCGCAGGTGCAGGTAAGCTTCGACGGCATCCCCGCGACCGGCGAAGTACTGCCTGTTCGGGCCCTCGATAAGCGCGTCACGTATTCCTCTGACAGCTACATCGCGGACATGCCGGTCTTGTGCGAGCGCCGCGAGGCCGTGGACGTGGCTGCCGGGGCGTCGAAGCGCTGGGTGCTCGATCTGCACGTCAGTGCGGACGCCGCGTCGGGCCTGCACGAGGGGGCGGTTACCATCGCGACGGGGGGCCGCGAGCCGGTAACCGTGCCCCTGAGGCTGCGCGTGCTCCCCTACCACCTGCAGGAGCCGACCGACGTATTCTGGGGCGAGTATTACAAGGGGCCTCAGCTTGCCGACACGGAGGAGGGGCGCCTCGAGGAGATGCGCCGCGACCTGGCTGACCAGCGCGCGCATGGGATGAGTTCCGTGGGGCTCACCTTCGGCATCCCGACCGAGGCGGTCGTATGGAATGATGGGGAGTACGTTCTGAGCCTCGACGGGACACAGTACGCGGCGTTCATGGACATGTACGTCGAGCTTGGCTTTCCGATGCCGGTCATCCAGCTTTCCGACAGCGGCCAGCACGCCCCCGGAATGTCCGAACTTGATTTCGAAAGCGAGGAATGGGGAGAGCGCTACAAGGCCTTCTGGCGGGCGGTGCAGGCCGAGCACAGCCGGCGCGGATGGCCGGAGGTGATCGTGCAGCCTGTCGATGAGCCCGGCTGGAAAGACGAGGGCGCGCGCCAGCGGAACCTGCGCTGCCTCAAGCTCCTCAAGCAGATCCCCGATATGCGGACGGAACAGGATGGACCGGGAGATGAGTACTTTGAGGAGGTCGCCGGCCCGTGGGCCGATGTCTGGAACTACAACGGCGGTATCGGCGAAGCGGAGACGGTCGATACCGCGCAGGCGAACGGGCACATCGTGACGGTCTATAATTGTGATGTGGAATCCTACCGGCCCGAAGTGGACCGATATGTCGCGGGATGGTTCCAGGTGGCCGCTGACACGAGCGGATGCTACAACTGGGCGTACATGTCGTGGGGCGGCTCGCCCTACAACGATAACGACCACAATCATGGCACGTGGATGCACGTGTATCCTCCGCTGGGCGATGAGCCGGGCGGCCCCTCGACCGGCTGGATCGGCGCGCGCGAAGGCGTTGACGACTACCGCTACATTCACACGCTCCGCCAGGCAATTACTCGCGCCGAGGCCTCTGACAACGCCGCCGCGAAACGAGCGGCCGCCGAGGCGCGCGCGGAGCTTGAGCGGATCATCGGCACCATCGCCTACTCCCCGCGGGTGCGCAATGGCGCGAAATGGACCGAGCGGGGCACCGATGACGAGGGCCGTCGCACGATCGGCGGCACACTGAGGCTGGGGAACGGGTGGACGCACGCGGAGTATGACGTGAACCGATGGATAGTTGCGCAGCACACCATGGCGATCATGCGGGCGCTGGGGGAGATTGACGCTGGAGGTGCCGAAAACTGAACCGCGCGATGATCGTCTCAGTGCTCGCGCTGGCTGCTGCGCTGCCCCTCAGTGCACAAAAGAGCCCTCCTATTGCTGACAGCGGGCAGAGCGACTGGGTGATCTACTGCGAGCCGGACGCCCCGCAATCGGTTCTGCTTGCGGCGGATGAGCTGCAAAGAATCGTGCGCGAATCCACCGCTGCGAAGCTTCCCATCGTCAATGACCCAGAGAGACCGATGATCTGCCTCGGCGACAATGCCGCCTCCCGGGCAGCGGGCGTCACCGCCGACGACCTGCCCGATGACGGGTTCCGCATCCGCGCGGTGGACGGGAACCTGTACATCGTCGGCGCGGACCGCCGCGAATGGTCTCAGTAACGTACTGTCAGCAAAAGGACTTAAGTACTGTGACTTTGAACTAATGGTCTATATGGCGACTGTCATCGCACCACGGGGGGGGAAGACCGGTACCTGGCCGAGTTTCGCCGAGCGGATTCTCACACAGGCACACCCTGTGAGCGCTCGAGGCGGGGTGAGAGCGGAGTGACCACCTGGGGAAGCTGGCAGCCGCACCGTGCAGATACCGACGACTTCTACCGCGCTACGGGATACGCGCTTGGCGCCCGCGCGTTGCTCCATCATAGCGGGCGGGTTCTTCTTGGGCTGCACAACAATGAGCGGGCGTGGCGCCTCCCGGGGGGCACAGCAAAGCGCTCCGAGACGCCTGTCGATGCGATCCGCCGCTGCAGCCAGAATGGACTCGAAATCGAGATACGCATTTCGAGGTTCCTTGGCGTCATCCAATGCCCCGCCGAGTGTATGCTTGAGCTTGTTTTCGAGGCTCACCCGGTCGTGAACACCTCATCTGTCAACCCTGACGGGCATCGCCTCATCCACGCTGTATGGTTTCGGAGCAGTTCCCTTCCCCAGAACACCGTCCCCAGCACGCGTGGGGCAATCGAGGCATGCTGCACCGCGCGACCTCTCCCATTCCTGCTGCACCAGCGGACGGACGACGGATGCGTGCAGCAGCTGTAGCGGCCCCGGGCTAACAGTTCAGGGCCAGCCCCTCTTCGGGGATGCGGATCTCCCCGTCGAAGACTTCGCTCATCTCAGCGATGGTCTGCTCGCTGTTGCGCACCAAAGCGCCGGCGAGGTGGACCAGCACGAGCCTTTCGGCGTCGGCGTCGCGGGCAAGTTCAGCCGCATCTATGTGGTCGTAGATGCACGTCGCCAGGTCCTCGTGCAGATTCTCCCGCTGCAGGGGTGCGTTGGCCACGATCGTGTGCACTCCCTCTGCCAGGTCCGCCACGTCCTCGCTGGGTGCGGTGTCGCCGGTGAAGAGGACGCTGCCGCCCTCGAAATCGAAGCGCCACGCAAGCGGCCACAAGAGGGGCTGCATGTGCTCCGAGCGCGCGCATGCAGCCGTCCAGACGGGGCCTTCGATGACCGCTCCAGGCTCGACGTCCCGCGCTTCGTAGCGCGGTCCGGGCCTCGGGAGGGTCCCGCCGCGCGCGGTGTGGCAGCGCTTGCTGGCGATATCCTCCTGGCGCGCGTGGATGTCGTCTGCGAACGCGCCCTCGGACCCGAAGAGCTGCTCCGTGAACTCCTCTGTGGGCGGCGGGCCGATGACCTTCAGCGGCGGGTCGTCGGTGCTCTGGTCCCACCGGAAGAGCATCAGGCAGGGGTAGTCGCAGTTGTGATCGGAGTGGTGGTGTGTGAAGAACAGCCACTCGACATCGAGCACCCACAGCCCGGAGCGAAGCAGCTTGTGCGTCGCCGCGGGGCCGCAGTCCACCATCACCACGTGGTCGTCGAACTCGAGCGCATAGGACGAGCCCCAGCGCTCCGCAATCGGCTGCGGGGTCCCCGCGCCGAGGATGTGCAATGTCGCCATGTCAGTCACCGCGTCCTTTCGGTGTCAGCCTCCATCGGTCACGTCGCCCTGAAGCCAACTGTCTGCTTTCTGTTGAACCGGTGCCTCGCGCGCGCCGGTAGTATTGCCCGGAAACCGCTGCCACTCCTGCCTGCAACGCAGGAACCACACCGGTTCAGGGAGAAACAACTGTTACGATAATGCTTCCTGATGGGGTGACGGGAATGACACGCGCTCTCACAGCAGTTGCATGCCTGCTATGCGTCACCGCTGCGGCGGAGACGGTCTTTGAGGCCGATTTCAATGATGGTGCGCCCGAGCAATGGCGCTTCCTTAACCAGCGCGGTGAGTGTTCCGGCGAGTGGGACCCGAACGAGCCACCCGGCCCGGAGGCAGGCTCGTTGCGCTGCGATATTCCCGAAGATGACTCCGCCCGCCCGACATGGGCCGCTCCACGCATCGACCTCAAGCCCGCTACGTCCTATCGTCTCAGCTACCAGGTGATGCTCGGCGATATCTCCGACGGAGCGAAGGGCGCGTACGCGATCCTCTACGAAAACGGTGAGCCCTCACCGGACTTCTGGCACATGAAGAGCTTCATGAAGGGCAGCCGCGACTGGCACGAGCGCGAGATGATCTTTACGACCCGCGATGACTGCACCTGGGGTGAGCTTCAGCTCAAACTGTGGGAGTGCACCGGCCACGCGTGGTTCGATGATGTTACAATCGAGGAACTCGGCCCGGGAGAGGTGCAGACCGCGAGGCGGCAGGAGGGCCGTCTGGTGCTGCCCGAAGACGACGGTTTCGCGCTCCAGACCATCTGGTACCCGGCCCACCGGCGCATGGCCCCCACGCTCCATCTGCTGGCCGGGCGCACGAACCCGGTGGCATTCTTTGCCTGGGGTGATGCCGAGAAGGTCGAGGACCCACACCTCGTCATCGAAGCACCGGCGGAGATCACCATCCGCGGGCCCGTGGTATGCGGCCGGGCGTTGCCGCCCGATCCGGTGGAGTTGACCCCTGAGGATACTGAACGCGATGGCGCGCAGTATCGCCGGTGGCGGATCCCGATCCGCGAGGAGACGCTCACACACGGCCTGAAGCCGGATGAACCGAACTGGACCCGCTATCACTTCATCTACGCTGAACCCGGGCAGGGCTGCCCGGAGCAGTTCGCCTGGTACTGGCGCTTCGAGAACGCCGGCGAGCAGGGACCGCTGCACACCATCGACGCGCGCCTGCAGCCGAACCTCGGCCCGAATATCGAGCCTGTAGACGGCTTCGATCTGTACGCGCAGCACTCCGACGCCATGCGCCTGCCGACCGAGGAGGGCCGCGATCGGGTCCTCGACTGGGCCCACTACGCGGGCATCCGCGGCGGCCTGGCGCTCAGCTACTACCAGGAAGAGCTTCTTCCCATCGACGACGCGATGGCCCAGAAGGGCTGGTTCACCTGGACCTGGCGCTGGTACGGCTACGGCGGCCCCGCGGAGGACGGTCAGGAGCTTGTTTTCGACAGTGCCGACAATCGACGGCGCGGCACGACGTGTCCGCAGGTGCAGGTGGAGATGCTCGAACCACACGCCACGTGGCTACGCGAGTTCTACGCTGACGCGCTGAAGCTGGATCGCGACTGGCTGATCATGAACTACGAGCCTCCAAGCTATCACGTGTGCTTTTGCGAGCGCTGCCGGCGGGCGTTCGCAGAGCGGACCGGACGCGACGTGGACGAGGTGCTGGCGATGACGCCGCAGCAGATCCAGGCGCTGCCCGCTCACGCCTGGGGGAAGTTCCGCTGCTGGCAGAATGAGCAGATCATCGCCAATCACGCTGCGGTGATTGAGGAGATCGACTCGGAGTGCGTGTTCGGGGTCTGCGGGCCGCCGTTCAGCGAGTGGACCGCCAACCACGGTAAGGACATCCGGCTCTTCGATCCGTATATCGGCCTGCACGCGCCGATGATATACCGCAGCCCCGAGCAGTTCGAACCCGCCATCCGAGCGACATGCGAGACCACATCGTCTGCTGTGATGCCATTCACACTTGGCTCGGATATCATGGTCAGGGGCGTCCATCCGACCGCCTGGGATCAGTGGGCGAATATGCTCGCGACCGCGCTGTCGGGCGGTGACGGGGTCATCCTCTGGGTCGGCCTCGAGTCACTGGATGGCGAGATGATGAATGTGCTGCGCCGGAGCATGGAGCAGATTCGCACGATCCGGCCCTATATCGACGGTGCCGAGCGTGGCGCGGGCGTGACCGTGGACGCCCGGGTGCGCGATGTGCGCACGGTCACCGTGAATGGCGAAGAGATAGAGGTCGGCTCGGAGAACTCGCGCATTCCGGTGCGCAACTGGCAGTGGAGCGGTCAGAAGGGAAAGATGGCCGCGCTGATCAACTATGACAGGGAACTGAGCCACACCGTGCGGTTGACAGGCGAGGGTATTGCTCGGGCCGAGACCCTGATTGGTCCGGATCCGAGCATCGAGGACAATGCACTGGTGCTCAACCTCGCGCCCGGCCAACTGTCGGTCGTAACGTGGCAGTGAGGGGCACCGGCTTAGTCGCACGACATAGTGCCGACACGCGTACGTGGTAATGCACCGCCACGAGATCATCGGGAGGTCTGGATCATGACGAGGACTGCGATCATCATCGGTCTCGCGCTGCTGATCCCGCTGCACTGCTTCGCCGACGTGACCCTTGTGCGCGAGGGAGAGCCCGTCGGGCAGATTGTACTGCCCGAGGGCGCGCATGAAACTGTGGAACTGGCGGCTGAGGAGCTGAACCTGCACCTTGACCGAATGTCCGGGGCTGAGCTTCCGGTTGTCGCCGAGCCGCAGGCCGACACCCCAACGGTTCATCTCGGCGCGCCGGATGACGCGTGGGCCGAGGAGGCCGATCTCGAGTCACTGGCCTTCGACGGCTTCGTGGTGGAAGCGACAGGTGACCGGCTTGTGCTGGCTGGAAATGTGCCCGATGGCACCATCAATGCGGTCTACTGGCTGCTCGAGCAGCTTGGCGTCCGCTGGTACATCCCCACCGAACTGGGGATGAATGTCCCGGAGATGGCGACGGTCACCGTCGAGGAGATGCGCGAGCGGGTAGAGCCGGCATTTGTCTGCCGCAAGAACCACGGGATCGAGCGGTCGATCCGGGGCCATGGCAACGTGTGGCAGCGGCGGATCCGCATCACCGACATGGACTACAATGTTCCCTTCAACCGCTACTCGCACAACCTGTCGAGGATCGTGCGTGTGAGCGAGTACGGCGAAACGCACCCCGAATACTTCCCGCTGATCAACGGGAAGCGCTACATCCCCGAGAGGGGGCACGGCTGGCAGCCGTGCACAACGAACCCGCAGGTGGTCCAACTGGCGATCGAGGCGGCCGATGAGTGGTGGGAGAAGCACCCGGAGGCCAATTTCTTCTCCCTCGGGATGAACGATGGCCGCGGGTGGTGCCAGTGCGAGAACTGCACCGCGCTGGATATTCCCGGCTACAAGTTCCGCGGGCGCGATGTGAAGTCCGAGCGGTACTTCACGTTCGTCAAGCAGGTCGCGGAGGCCGTGCAGAAGACGCATCCGGACAGGTGGATCACGTGCATCGCGTACTCCAGCGTCGAGCCTGTCCCGCGCGGGGTGGAACTGCCCGACAACGTGATGGTCGTCATCACGCAGGATGTCGGCGCGTGGCATGATCCGGAGTACGCCGCCAAAGACAAGGAACTCGCCCGGGCGTGGACCGAAGCTGCGGGCGCGTTCGGCGTCTATAACTATACCAGCGAGATGTGGCTGCTGCCGCGCAACTTCCCGCGGATGATGGCCGAAGCGCTGCGCTTCTACGACGACATCGGCGCGGTCGCGATGACCAACGAATCGTGGCCCACATGGTGGTATGCCGGGCCGATGATGTACGCCCGGGCGAAGCTGATGTGGGACCCTCAGCAGGACGTGGGTGCGATCCTGGAGGACTACTACTCGGGGATGTTCGGGCCCGCCGCAGAGCCAATGGGCCGGCTTTACGAGCGCTTCGAAGAGACGATGATGACCGAGCGCGAGGGGCGCTGGTTCTACGGGATCAGCTCGGTGCCGGATCAGATTGCGCTCTGGACACCCCACCAGCTTGAGGACAGCCTCGCCGACTTGCAAGAGGCGAAGCGCCTGGCGACCGAAGCGCCCTTCGACGCCCGCGTGCGGTTCGTGGCGGAGGGCTTCGCGCTGACCGAGGCGATCCTGAGGGAGTACTGGCAGGCCGAGGACCTGCGCACACTCGCTTCCCGCGGCGGCGTGTCGGCCGACCGGCTGCTGGAGGAAGTCGCCGCCCTCGCGGACCTGACGGCAAAGCGCGAGGCGATCTTCGCCGAGGTCATGGAGGACGAGCTTCTGTCGGGAACCTACGACCGGCTGGTGAATGAGCGCGGCGGGCGCCTCAACTCGTGGCGGGGCGATCTGAACTCCGCGTACTCGCGGGGGCTGGCGGCGCTGCTGCAGCGCGAGGATGAGATCGACCTGGCCGAACTCAGAGAGGTCGCTGCCCGGGCGGGCGAGCGCGTGGGCGAGCATTTCGAGGCGATCGCGTGGGTGATGGAGCATCCGGACGCGGAGAACCTGTGCCCCAACCCCGGCTTCGAGCAGACCGCAGGCGATGCGCCCGAGGGCATCGACTGGGTGAGCACTAACTCCCCGCCGGGCTGGTCGAAGTGGTCTATTCAGGGGAAGACCGATCACGTCACCTGGGAGCCGGAGGGCGGGCGGACCGGCGCACGCTGCGGGAAGATCACCGGGGCGGACCTTGCGACCTTCATCGCCAGCATCCCGGTCGAGCCGGGCGAGCGGTACTACACGTCGATCTGGGCGAAGAGCACCGGCTCGTCGGAGCAGCAGCCGCGCCTCGAAGTGAAGTGGCAGAAGCCCGAGGGCGGCTGGGTTGCCGCAGAGGCGAATCAGACGGCGCTCGGCGAGGGCGGAACCGGTGAGTGGCAGCTTCTGAGCGCGATCGTCGAGGTGCCGGAGGGCGCGGGTCGGCTGATCATGCTGCCACGCGCGAAGGGCCAGCAGGAGGACGACGTGGTGCTGCTGGATGATGCGCGGGTGATCCGGCTGCCGGACGACATGTAATCGCGCGAGGGAGGTCTCGACAGTGCGAGCCCTGGTATGCTGCACCATGGCGTTGATCGTGGCTGCTTCGGCAGGTGCCGATCTGACGATCGTGGAGGAGGGGGCCAGCGACTACGCCATCGTGGTCCCCGATCGGCCCACCGCCGAGGAGACGCACGCGGCGGAGGACCTGGCCCAGTACCTGGCAACCGCCACCGGCGCAGAGTTGCCGATCGTCGCTGCGGGCGAGATGCCCGGCGCGCAGCGCATATTCGTCGGCTCCGCGTCCCGGGAAGTCGCGCCGGGTGTGCGCGAGCTTAAGGGCGATGCGTTCATCGTGCGAGCGGTGGATGGCGACCTGGTGCTGGCGGGCAACCCTCCCCGCGGGACGCTCTACGCGGTCTATGACTTCCTGGAGCGCGAGGTGGGCTGCCGGTGGTTCAACTGGTACGGGGAGGAATTCGTGCCGGACCGCGAGGACCTGCAGGTCGCGGAAATCGATCGCGTTGAGACACCGGCGTTCAGCACTCGCGACATCTACTTCCACCACAACAGCGAGGCGCAGCAGATGCGCGACTTCCTCGTTCGGAGCCGCGCGACCGGTCCGTCGAACTCGAGGCTGCTGGACGAAGAGGGCTACGGCGGCTCCGTGCACAGAAACAGCGGCCGAGGTGTGCACACGCTCTTCAACTACGTCTCGCCCGACGAGCACTTCGACGAGCATCCCGAGTGGTTCTCGTTCCTCGGCGGCAAGCGCACCGCGAAGCAGCTATGCTTCAGCAACCCGGGATTGCGGCGGGCCATGACCGCTGCCATCCGCCAGCAGGCGGCGAAGGCGACGGGCATCCGGAACATCTCCGTCTCCGCGCAGGACAAAAGCGGCGAATTCTGCGAATGTCCTCGCTGCCGGGCCCTCACCGAGCGCGAAAAGTGCCCGGGCGGTCCTCTCTACGACTACATCAGCGAACTGGCCGATGCTGTCGCCGATGAGTATCCAGACGTGTTCATCACCACACTCGCGTACAGACACAACCAGTCAGAAGAGCCTCCGGCGCAGATGACGATGCCGGATAATGTCATCATCATCTTCGCGCCGATCGATGCGAACTTCGCCGCCTCGCTCGAACACCCCTCGAACGCCGAGACCCTGGCGAACATCACGCGCTGGCCCGACCACGCCGAGCACCTGTGGGTCTGGTATTACACGAACCCCTACGGCAGCGGCACGGGACTGCCGATCGGTAATCTCGGGCGCCTGTACGATGACATGCGCGTGTTCAAGCGTATCGGGGTCGAGGGCTTCTTCATCGAGCATGACACGGGCATCGCGCAAATGCACCTGCTGGCTGACCTGCAGACGTGGCTGCTGGCGAAGCTGATGTGGGAGCCCGAGCGGGATCTGCAGGCGCTGATCGAGGACTTCACCGATCACTACTACGGACCGGCAGCGCCAAAGATACGCGAGTATATCGCGCTGCTGGAACGGGAGACCGCCGAGCACCAGTCAGGGATGCGCTGGAACGCCAGCCCCGGCCAGTTCCGGCACCTCACGCCAGAGTTTCTCGCGCAGTGCCACAACCTTTTTGACGCCGCTGAAGGGGCGGTGGCGGATGATGATACGCTGCTGCAGCGCGTTCGCATAGCGCGCATGAGCGTGGACCGGGCGACACTGATGATCCACGGGATTGCGCCCGGAAACGCGGGAGAATCGCCGGATCTCGACGGTGTGATCGACCGCTACCAGCAGACGTGGGACCGGGCGATTGAAGAGCGCATCGCACAGAAGCGCGAGGCTGCGGTGCGGCCGTTCGTGGACGACTTCACCGAAATCGCGCGCTCTCTCGAGCCGCCCGCCGCGCTGCCGGATGAGCTTCCGGACGCCGATCCGGATCAGGTGGTGCAGATCGGCCCGCTCGTGGTCCAGCGCAAGGGAGAAACGGAGGTTGTACCTGACCGAGAGGCCCCGATGGGCATCGCAGCCACGCGACCTACCAGTGCCGATCTGCCCTTCCGTATCGGGGCCTACGCGTGGGATGAGCGGAAGATGATCGCGCGGCGAGAGATGACGCCGGACGAGATTCCGTCCTCCGGGTATGACCTTTACCACATCGGTGACGGCGCGCTGACTGCGTCAAGCTCAATCTGGGTGACACGATCGTGGCGGATGACGGTGCCACTGGAGACCGCGTTCGATGCGGCAAATCCGGACCGGCAGTTCGAGATCTACGCCTCGATGCGCTTCGAGGGGCCCGCGTACAACCAGCCGGGTGAGGAGAACCGCGTGTTCGTGGGGAGGATCATCCTGGTGCCGAGGCAGTGACGCCCCGGAGGACGCTCACGAGCGAGTGAGCGCGCTCACACCTCGATGCTCGTAAGCTCGTCGGCGAAGATGATCTCTCCGTCATAGACCTGAGCGATCTCCGCCACGGCCTCCTCGCGCTCCCGGGAGAGGGATGGCGTCAAGTGGCTCAGTACGAGCCGATCCGGGTCGGCAGCACGCGCGACATCCGCGACATCGCCGGTGGCGAAGATGCAGGTGGCCTCATCCGGATCCATGCGCTCCTGGCGATGAGTCACATCCGCCACGAGCGTATCTGTGCCTGCGATCAGGTCCATCAGGGCCTCACAGCGCACCGTGTCGCTGGTGAAGGCGAGGCTGCCGCCCTCCCAGTCGAAGCGCCACGCGAGGGTCTTCAGCCACGGCTGCATGTGGTCCACCTCTGCGCATGTGGCCGTCCATGAGCCGCGGTCGATCGTGTCGCCGGACTCAGTGTCAGTCACCTCGTACTTCGGCACGGGGCGTGGCAGTGAACCGCCGCGGCTTCGGTGGCAGTACCGACTGGCGACTGAGTTGATCCTCGCGGCGATGTCTCCCGCGTAGACGCCATCATCACCGAAGAGCTTCTCGGTCATCGCCTCCGTGGGCGGCGGGCCGAAGACTTGCAGGGGCGGCTCGTCGCCGGTGCAGCGATCCCACCGGAAGAGAAACAGGCACGGGTAGTCCACGCTGTGGTCGGAGTGATGGTGGGTGAAGAACAGATGCGTAATGTCCTCGGGCCTGCGATCCATGGCGACAAGCTGATCGGTGGCGGCCGGGCCGCAGTCGATCATAAGCACGTCGTCACCGATATCCAGCACGTATGAGCTGCCCCACCGCTGCTTCAGCGGGGTCGGTGTTCCGGCCCGCAGGATGTCGAGCGTCGGCATCTGAAACTCCTCCCTTTGTCCGCAGGCCCGCTACTGCAGATGCACCGCGTCACCGTCGTCATTAACGGCCTCGCCGGCCTCCACGAGATGCTTCACGCGGGTGTGGATGATGTCGCGGATCTCGCGGAAGAATGCCATCCGCTCCGCCTCGGTACCCTCGGCCTCCGCCGGATCCTCCAGCGACCAGTGTACGTTCTCGTTGGCGCCTAAGAACATCGGGCAGGACTGCTTCGCGCCATCGCAGACGGTGATGACCAGGTCGAACTGCTCGTCATCGTAGCGGCCGAGGTCCTTCGGCTCCTGGTCGGAGATGTCGATGCCGACCTCGGCCATCGCCTTCACCGCCAGCGGATGGACTCGCTCGGCGATCTCGGTGCCGGCGGAATGGACCTCGAAAGCTTCGCCGCCGAGTTCGCGAAGAAAACCTTCGCCCATCTGACTGCGACATGAATTTCCGGTACACAGGAACAGTACGCGGGTTGTGTTGGAAATGGGACTCCACCTCTCCTCACGTGTTGGTGCTCGTAGCCGATGAACAGCGCCCAGGCGAGGGCGCCTGGACGCCGGTACTTAGAGAACAAGCCAGATCGGGCTGGACCAGGCCTGTGCGCCGGACTCGCAGGTGACGCGCAGGTAGTAGTAAACGAACGGTCTGTCGAACCAGCCGGAGGGCTCGAAGGCAACGTCCGACAGCTCCGCGTCGTCGGCGAAATCAACCGTCGCCCGCCAGCCTTCCGCCGCGGGCGTGACGCTATGCACATCCTCCCCATTCCGGACGACATCGACGCGCTCCAGGTTCGTGCGCGTCGCGACCTCCGCCGCTATTTCGACCGGCTGCGAGGCATCGTCCCACTCGACGACGCGCCCCATCCGCCCGCCGGCCATGCGCTCATCGATGATGATGCGCTCGTCGCCGGCTCCGTAGCAATCGCGCTCGGCGATCGCATCATAGACCGCCTCGTGCGTCAGTTCGTCGGCGCGCACGGCAGTCATCCCGGGCGGAGCGTGGAGCTGGTGGCTGTCATCGCCGTAGCTTGACGGCATGGTCGCGTGGGTGTCGGTGCCCGCGATGAAGCCCAGCGGGTAGCCCTGCGCGAGCAGGTCCTGCGCGAAAGCGGGGCCGTCGTGTGTCTCAAGCAGCGCGTTGGGGTTGCCGCGGAATTCGCTGGTGCCCCACTTGGAGTGGATCTCCATTACAGGCATGCGATCGGGCCCGGGGTAGATCTCGTCGGAAAGCTCACCATGCTTGCCCGTGCGCGTGGTGTGGTGCGGGACAACGAAGGAGTCATCGGGAAGGGCGTCGGCGAGCGTCTGCGTGTCGCCATCCTCCCAGTGATCGACGTAGCTCTCGAGGTCCCCGCGGCAGTAGACGTTGTTGTCTCCGCCCGCTCCGCCTCTCAGCGAGGCCTCGTACCCGAGCACCGCGGCGAAGCTACCAGGATTGTCGTAGGTGCGCACGGCGCGTCGCTGTGCCTCCCACTTGCCGACGCTTGAGCGGCCGTTCGACACATGATCGGCGGCGGTGGCCCAGTCGAGGCCGGTCATGTAGCGCGCGGCGACGTAGCAGAAGTCCAGTGAGCGGCACTGCCCGGGGTGGCAGTCGCTGATCACCGTGTGCACGTGCGGGTCGCCCCAGAAGATGCGGCGGGCGTTGCGGCTGCAATGGATTGGATTGCTCGCAAATGTGCGGCCCGCAAGCTGAAACTGCAGCCGATGCCATCCTTCTTCGGCGATCCGCGCGCCCTCGATGGTGCCTACTGCGGGGTGTCCCTCGTTGAAGGTGACCTCCGGCAGATCGGCGGCGGGCCCATCGACGGACTTCGCGGCGGCATCGCATTCCACGGATGGATACGCCTTCGCGTCAAGTGCTGCGAGGCGAATGGCGAAGGGCTCATCGGGGCGAACGACAGACGGCGCGACAATCGAGAGGCGCTCGACGGAGCCACCGGGCGCCTCGACGGCGAGTATTCGCTCACAAAGGCTGTCCCACATTGGCACGTTCAACCTTTCTTGCCCAACTGGCTTCCCATTGCGGTTTCGCTATTGAACGGGCTGTCCCCTCGGTTCTTAGGTTCCATATCAAACATTAGAGATAATGGGCAACCGGCCTGTCGCGCTTTGCGCGACGGATGGGGGGAGGTACACGACACCTCTGGCTTCCCCATACCTCCCGACGACAACGACACGCCTGTGAGTCGTTCGGAGGTCGGGCGAGCCTTCGCCCGACGCGGGCCGGAAGGTCCGCATTCGTTTGCCGTGATAATTCCAATCCCTGAACTTTCATACGGAGTTCCGTTCTTACAGCAATTTCGAAAACAGCCCGCGCAGTACTACACAGCGCTGTATGACGATGGGAACAACACTTACTTCGATCCGACGCCCTGAGCCGCTGGTGAGCAAAGGTGAGTAGACGTGAGGGAGCCTCTCTCGTTGCAAGGCTCCCCGTCTCTTGTACTGATTCAGCGACTTACAGCGTATGAGGGAGGAAAGCCCGCGTCTGCGCAGAAGTAGCCCTCCGAGCACCTACATATGTCCTAACGAGGGAGCACGTAACAAGATGAGGGCACGCGGATTTACACTGATCGAACTGCTCGTGGTCATTGCGATCATCGCGATCCTCGCGGCGATTCTCTTCCCGGTCTTTGCCCGAGCGCGCGAGAAGGCGCGACAGAGCAGTTGTCTGTCCAATGTCAAGCAGATTAACACGGCAATCCTGATGTATATCCAGGATTATGACGAGCGAATGCCTCGCTCACACATCGGTGGTGGCGGCAGCGGGTGGGGCTACATGTACATGATCCTGCCCTACGTGAAGAACGCGCAGGTCTTCGATTGCCCCAGTCAGAGCGTCACAGTCAACCCGCCCATCGTCTACAATGAATGCCGCAGCTACAGCTTCAACGAATTGCTCTGGGGCGATATGCTGGCCAAGGTTGAAGCGCCGGCAACGACTGTCATGCAGGGGGACGCGACCCCGAACACCTGGCAGGGCGCGTGGAGCATGTACCGTCCCTCGCGTGGCCACCGGCCGGATGCAATCGATGGCTCCGATCATAAGCTCTGGGGCAGCGGTGTCACGCAGAGCTGGAAGTACTTCAATTTCTGCGCCCGGCACAACGATATGGGCAACATGGGCTTCGTGGACGGTCACGCGAAGGCGATGAAGTACAGCACGCTCTACGATGGCGGGAACAACACCTACTTCGACCCGTCAGGCTGAAGCTGTCCGCAAAAAACTGCTGAACCGCAGCCGGCATCCGCAGAGGTGCCGGCTGCAGTATTGGCATTATTGCAGAGCAGCACGCTCCACGGAGGTGTCGCATGATCAGCCGCCCTCAGATAGCTGCGATTATTGCTCTCGTCATTGGCACGCTACCAGGAGTTGCCGAACCGATGAATCTCCTGCTGAACCCGCGCTTTGAGTTCCATGCATTCGGCAACCACCGCCACGGAGAGCGCGTCAGTTTCCGCTCCCACAACGTTGCGTTCTGGAACACTGACGCATGGGGCGATATCACTGTGCTGCGCGAGTCGCACGCTCCCGAGGATGTCAGGCCCGATTTCTCCACCGGGAACCTCGTACAGATTGCGCCCGGCAAGCGTCTCTGGCAGTTCGTCACGCTCCCCGAGGCCGGACTCGCCCCGGGCGACACGCTCAGCCTCAGCGTCCGTGGCTGGCAGCCGGAGGCGGGGGCCCTGCGGGCATCGGTGAAGCTGATGAAGCTCGACAGCGAGGACGGGGAGTGGTCACCCGCGGACTACGGCATGGCGGATGACCGCACATTCCCCCGACATTCGCGCGGGGAACTGGTAGTGGCCGAGCAGTGGGACGCGACCTCCGACGCGGATGGTACGGTTGAACTGCGCATCGATGGCGCGGAGATCATCGGGCACTTTACTCCGGGCGAAGAATCGCATTCAGAGGACGTCAACACGGTTGGTCTGCGGGTCGAGATAGCGAATACGCTCGAAACGGCGGAGGGTGAGGATCGAGGCGCGTGGGTCTATGCGCCCGCGCTGACGGCCAACGGACCGGCCGCGCCGGGCTTGCGCCCCGCCCGCGAGATGCAGCCGCTGTACCGGCACATCCCGCGCACGATCCAGAAGCTGTGGAAGGGCGAGCCGATCCACGTGCTGCTGATGGGCAGCAGCATCGACCGCGGCTCGGCCAATCCCCCGCTCTACCCGTACGATGAGGACCCGAATTCGCCCACATTCAAGCAGCCTCTGGCCGACAGGGAGTTCGATGCTGAGCTTGTCGGGCGGCCCGACCTTGACGGCTACTACGGATGGTGGCGGCACTACTTCAGCTACACCGGGCGGCTCAAGCGCGAGCTTATGCGCACGTTTGACCTCGGCCCCGACAAGCTGCTGTTTAACTGGATGGCCTGTGACGGATCGTGTGTGGGTGAGGCGCACTCGGGGCTGGCGGAGTACTGCTCGCTGTCGCTCCCGCCGGATCCGAACACAAACGGGCACGCGTCCGGGCGCACATGGGAGGAGCTTTACCCTGAGCTTATGAGCCGGCCGGGTGGTCCCGGTCCGGACCTTGTGATCTTCGGCTCAGGCGCGAATGAGAAGACCGACACGCCCGACGAGGTGGCCGTCTTCGAGGGTACGATCCGCTGGATCCAGCGGCACTATCCCGGCTGCGAGTTTCTCTTCGGCCAGTTCCAGAACCAGGGCGGCTACACGCCCAACCCCGGCGACCTGCAGGCAATCGGACTGCGCTACGGCATCCCCTTTTGCGACTACGGGATGATCGGCGATCAGCTCACGCGCTGGGTGAACCGCCGGGCGCTTGTCCCGCGAGACGGCCACCCGCAGGCGGCCGCGCACTACCTGTGGTTCAAGCAGCTTGAGCGCGCCTTCGAGACGTGGGATCCGACCGTCGCGGGGCACCCCCAGGAGCTTCTACCCGAGCGTATGCACCCGAACACCTACGGGTGGGAGGGAGAGATGGTCCTGTTCGATGCCGAGAGCCCGCGCATCGCAGACAGCCGCTTCATTCTCGAGGATACCGCATTCAACGCATTCGCGCGGGTCGATGGCGAGGACGCGCCGGTACCGGTGGTGGACGGCGAGGAACTGTCCGGCGCGCGGCGCAGCACCGCGAGCTACAACCTGCGCAACTCCTGGTTCCGCCACGGGAATCTGCGGCTGGGCGACCGGCATGTACTCGAAGTAAAGGGGCCGAATCCAGAGCTTACGTACGTGAACGCGAAGGTCTGCCCTGACCGGCAACTGATCGGGGTGCAGAACCCGCGCTGGGACCTCGGCGGCGGGGAGGTCGAACCGTACGCATCTGAGTGGGGCGCGCCATTCGGCGCCCGGCAGGCGGTGCTGCAGCCGGGCGCGACCTTCACGCTGGACGTGATCGCAACCGATATCTCGGTGGCGTACGTGGACGCCCCCGACGCGGGGACGCTGCGCGTGCTGGTGGATGGCGAGGAGCGGCTTGCGCAGCCCGCAAACATGCCCTTCACCGACTGTGATGGCGGCGAGCGCTACCTTGAGAACCGCAAAGGCATCCTCGATCTGGGCTACGGCCTGCACCGGGTGACGCTGGAGGCGACCGACGCACCGGTGGCGGTGCTGGGCGTGTTCACGTATGATTCACGCTCGAATCGCGACGCCGAGCGCCGTATCACGGGCATAGCCGCGCCGGGCGAGACGGTGGCGATCACGCCTCCCTTCCGCGCGCGGCCACTGGTGGTCTGCACCGGTGGTTTGAGCGCGCGTTACGAGGACACCGCCCCCGACCGCGTCACCTTCAGCGGCGACGGCCCGGGGAGCTACGAGATCGTGGGGCAGTAGAGTGCTTTTCGATCACCGCGGTCGCCTCGACCTCCAGCAGCCACTCGGGCCGCACGAGCGAGGAGACCTCGACCAGCGTCGCGGCCGGAAAGGGCGGTTTGAGGAACTCCGATCGCACCGCTTTGAAGTCGTCATAGTGCGCCATGTCCGTCAGGAACGTAGTCATTTTCACGATGTCCGAGATCTGTCCGCCCGCTTCTTCGATGATCGCCTGCACGTTGCCCAGCACCTGCCGCGCCTGGGCGCGGAAGTCGCCCTCGCCGACCAGCTTTCCGTCGGCGTCCAGCGCGACCTGGCCGGCGACATAAAGCGTGCGGCCGCCGGATACCTCTACACCCATGGCGTACTCGGCGACAGGCTCCGGGACTGAGTCCGGCTGTATCTCGCGTCGGGTCATGGTACGATCGCTCCTCACTTGTCCTGGGGGATTTCCGCCGCATCCACAAGTTGCCCGTCCTGAAGCAGCTTCACGCACGCCGGCTGTGCCTCTCCCTCGATCTGCGTAAGATCGAATGTCGCGTTTGGGATGGCATTGAGCGCCAGCAGTTCCTCCCCCTCCGCGCTTGCGACCACAAGGCGACAGTCGCCGTCGGGGAGGTCTGCGCTGATCCGGAGCGCATTGCCGGAGCGGGCGACGTTCAGCCGGTCCTGCAGGCGGACGATGCTGGCGACGCCGTCACGCTCGAGGTGAAGTGAGACGCCCGCAAGGCCGTCCTCGCGCTCGATGGGCTCGATCTCCCGGCAGCCCAGCAGGTCGAAGAGATGCTCGCCCTCGTCAAGCTCGACGGCCAGGCACTCGCTCTCGAAGGTGTGGCCGGTGGCGTTGTAGAGATGCCAGATGGTCTTCTGCGCGTCGCTGAAGCGGTTCACGTAGACGTACTGCGCGTTGCCGGGAGTGACGAGCAGCGGGTAGCTCTCGCCGAGCCAGTACGTGTCCTCGCTCTCGCTGAGGACGGTGTAGTAGTTCGGCGGGTAGTAGCGCCCGAAGGACTCCACGGCGTTCCAGAACTTCTTGCGGTCCTGCGGGTCGGCGCCGCGATGATCGAGTTCATAGGGCTTGCACTCACGGAAATAGAAGCGCTGGATGTTACACGGAACCGGTCGCATCGCGGGAAGTCCCAGGACCGTCATGTCGTAGGTGATGCAGCCTTCGAGGTGTTGCATCATGTAGTCGTAGCCCGGGTGCTCGGTCGTGAGCACGAGGTCCGGCCGCACCTCGTCCATGGCCTCGTGGACCATGCGCGTGGTCTCCGTTACAGCCTTCTGCCACTGCGTGATGCCCCATTCCGCGTAGGTGTGATCGTGGGTCTCGTCATAGCAGGCCCAGCCGCGGTGTCCGTATTCGTCGAGGCGAATGCCATCGGCGCCGGTCTCGCGCATCACCCGGCCCATTTCGGTCGCCACCCACTCACGGACCTCGGGCAGATCGTGGCAGGGGTTCCAGACGAGGTAGTTGCGGGTCTTCTCGCCATCGACGCCGACCACGCCCCACTCCTCGCCGTGCGCGCGGCCCGTCTCACAGTCCTGGTGGAGGCGGAACGGATCGGTGTAAAGCGTGACGAGGTCGGCGCCGAGGTTGCGGTAGGTCTCGATGGCCTCGCGGAAGGCGGGCAGGCCGCCGAAGCGCTCGTTGTAGCCACGGTAGTCGCTCGGCGCGTTGTTCCACATCTTCTGCCCGGTCACCGGGTCCTCGACCATGTACGTGCTCCAGCGTTCAATTTCAGCCTCGGTCATGATCTCGTCAAGCCGGTCGATCGGCGTGCCGAAGGGCCCCTCATCCGACCAGTCCCACCAGCTCATAAGCTCGATGACGTCGGTGCGCGGTTTGATGATGTCGGTACGGTACTTCCCGTCGCGGTAGAGGTAACTCTGGCCCCACCCGGCCGCGATCATGTTGCGGCAGTCATGCAGGCGCGATGGATACGGCCGGAAATCCCAGACCTCGTGCGCCCAGTCGGCGTAGCGCTGCATCGCCACATGCCAGTCGCCTCCGTGGGCTCCAAGCACCGCCGGCTCAGGCGCAAAGCTCTCGCCCGGCTCGCGGGTGCGGCGCAGGTACTCGGCGGACATGCCGATGCCCTCGGTCTCGTCGAGCGACGCCTCCGTCCACTGGAACTCATCGCGGACCTTCGCGATGAGCGAGGTGGGGTGCTCGACTGTTCTCCCCTCGACTGTCTTCTGCAGCGCGAGGTTCTTGTGCCAGCCGTCGGGGTCCTCGATCCGCAGCGAGAGGCCGGCGCCCTTCGCGGGGGCATACAGGTCCATCACCTGGTAGAGCACCTGGTGGTCGCCATAGCCGCCACGCAGGAGGGCGGGCCGGTCTGCGATGATGCCGCCGCCCCACGGGAAGAAGTAGTAGTCATCCGCGGGATCATCTGAGATCGCGAGGCCCTGCAGGACCGGGAAGGCGAGCTTGAAGTCCGCCGGCTCCTCGCCGGCGTTCGCAAGCTCCATCGCCATGCGCAGGCCCTCGTCGTTGATGGTGACGGTGAGCGTGGCCTGCAGCGCGGGCTCATCGAGACGCAGGTCGGCGATGAAGCCGCCATCGGTCTCCGTGACGCCCTCGAGGCGGAAGTCGCGCGAGCCCGCGTAGCGGTCCTCACCGACCTCGACCAGGAAGAGCGAGGCGCCCTCCGGGCTCCGGGCCATCTCTGTATCAGCCATCCCATGCACGAGCGAGGTGAGAGTCAATCGCTCGCCCCCGGTGTCGAAGCGGGCCTCGATGGTGCCGTTGGACAGGACAGCGGCGTCGCCAGCGATCTGACATGATGCCGGCTGCGATTCGGGCAGCGGTGGCGGTTCGGCGACCACCGGCGCCATGTCGATAGGCTCCTCCTGCGGGTGGTAGGTCATGTTCGCGTTCAGAGCAATTTCACTGAGCGTCGCCCCGCCCTTTCCGCCGGTCACGACTACGCCCGATGTACGCTCCGAGCGGCCCTCGGCCAGCGTCAGCGTCACGGGGTCCGTGGCCGCCTGCTGGTCGATGGGCTCGCCGGCCTCGTCGAGCCATGCGACTGTGGTCGCGCCATCTGCGGTGATGGCTGCCTCGGCGGGGTTGAGGCGATCCAGCGCACCGGGTCGCCACTCCACGCGGGCGGTCTGGCCCGCCTGCAGCGCAAGACCCGCGTCCGTTGTCTCGCCGTCGCGGGAACCAGCATAGAGCACGATGCCGGCGGGATCGTCGAGTGACTCTTCGGCCCCTGGCCGCCAGGTGACGTGGAGGTCGGTGTCCCTGGTGATGAGGTAGAGGCGCACCATGTACTCCCCGTTGCCGCCGGGGATGGTCAGCTTCTCCTGCGTCCACTCCTCGCCCTCGAAGGTGACCGAGGAATTGCCGCGAGGCTCGATGTTGTCTATGCCGAGGTAGAGATAGTCATCGTTCTCGTCATCCTCGGCCTTGTGGAAGATGATCTCGTTGGGCCCGCGCACGAACTGGTCCTTCGGGAGGGAGAAGTCATGCCACGACGGCTCGTTGGGCCGCCCGCCCTGCCATGTCGGGAATCCCGCGTCGGTCGGCCAGGTGTGCACGTTCCCGTTGACGATGACCTCGAAGGCCTCGTCGAGGCCATCGGCGGGCGGGTTCTGGTTCGCGGAGTAGTCGCGGACCATGATGTACGCGGACAAGCGGACCTCGCGGGTCCGCTCCCAGACGTCCTCCGGGACATTGCTCAGGTCGAGGATCTTCTTCGCCCGGTAATCCGCACTGTTCATGTGGGCGACGCCCATGCTCCACCCGCCCCAGGAGCGGCCGGTGTCATCGCGGACGACGTAGACGCCGTCGGCGGTCTCCTCGACGATCGAGGGAACCGCGAGGGCGGATGCGGCGGTGAGGAGCAGCGTCAGCAGAATTGCGGTGGTGCGCATGATCGTCACCTCGGAAGGCAGTCGTCATTTACAAATCACAAGTTGCGAGCCAGCAGCAACGCCGTCCCCGGTTGCCGGTTCCCCTTTCCCGGTTCCCGGCCGTTCTGCCGTTCCCTCTCCCCTATCCCCGCTCCCCACTCCCCCTGTTCAGGAACCACAGCATCTCCGGCCAGTCGCGCAGAATCAGGCGCATCCACTCTTCGAAGCGTTCCTCCTCGAGGCGCTCAGCCATGTTCTCAGCGTGCGCGTCGGAGACCGGATAGCGCCCGGTCAGCAGTGGATCGTCTGACTCCGCCATCCACTCGTCCACACGTGCGGACAGGTCACACAGCAGGTCCTCGTATTCCGCTTCCCCGGCGAGGTTCTCCTGCTCCAGCGGGTCGGCCTGCAGGTCATATAGCTCATCGCGCGGACGGGCCTCGGAGAAGCAGGCGTCCGCCATCTCCTGGCCGGCCGGTGCCTCCCAGATGTCCACGGGCATGTAGACCAGCGGCAGTTCGGCGAGGTTGCGAATGTACGTGTAATCGGGAGTGCGGATGCAGCGCATCGGGTTGTACATCCCGTGGTAGGTCATCTCGGTGAAGATGTGATCGCGCGGTCGATACTCACCATCGTCGAGCAGCCCCAGGAAGCTGCGCCCGTCGATCTGCTCTTCCTCGACCGGATTACCGATCATCTCCATGAGTGTCGGCATCACATCACAGTCCGTCAGCAGCGCGTCGTGCTCGGTTCCGTCATCCCAGCGACCGGGGAGGCGCATGACGAGGGCAGTCTGCGTCCCCGGATCGTAGCAGGTGCACTTCGCGCGGGGCATCGCGATGCCGTGGTCGGAGGTCACGATCAGCAGCGTGTTCTCCGCCAGGCCGCTGTCCTCCAGCGCCTCGCGCACCACGCCGACGGCCTCGTCGAAGGCGTAGACGAGGCCGTTGAGGCCCGCGATGTCATAGCGGATGGCCGGCCGGTCGGGCAGCCATGGCAGCACCTCGACATCCGCGGGGTCATCATCGGGGTAGCCCTCGCGATTGTAGGGGCGGTGCGGCTCGATGGTGCCCATGCTGGCGAAGAAAGGACGGTCCTCGGCCGAAGAGGCGCGGGCGCGCAACCATTGCGCGAGGTCTTCGGCGACAGGCAGCGCGGTGGTATTGCCGGACTCGCGCTTTTCGTAGCCCAGGCGAGAGATTTCGCCGCGAGTCTCATGCTGGATGCCGAAAAGATGCGTCGAATATCCCGCGCGCCGAAGGCGCTCCGGCAGGCAGACCATGTCCTCGTAGAACTGCCAGCCCCAGGTGAGGCCGACCAGCCCGTTATTGTGAGGATAGCGGCCCGTTGCGATGCTGCCGCGCGCCGGCGAGCACTGCGCGGCGGTGCAGAAGTGCTGTGTGAACATCACGCCCTCGGCGGCGAGGCGGTCGATGTGCGGAGTGTCAAGCCCTGCGCCGTAGCAGCCCAGATGCGTTCCGAGGTCATGGGCGATGATCTGGATGATATTGGGTCGGTCGGGCATGGTGGTAACCTCCTGACGTCAGCGACGAGCGACCCGCGCCCTGCGGGCGGGGTTGGGAGTTCGCATTGCGCTAAACGACAGCGCTGCGCGAACTCCATGCGTCGCGGGCAGCGGCTCCTCCGTACGACAAACGACCCGCGCCCTGCGGGCGGGGTTGGGAGTTCGCATTGCGCTAAACGACAGCGC
>CAZAHB010000004.1:48270-59158 GCA_964484945.1 uncultured Armatimonadia bacterium
TGCGCGAACTCCATGCGTCGCGGGGAGCGGCTCCTCCGTACGACATACGACCCGCTGGCGTTGTGCCGTTCCCACTCCCCACTCCCCTGTCGTTACTGCAGGAACCATGTCTGCTCGGGCCAGCAGTACTCGAACCATTCCTCGTACCGCTCGCTGTGCGTACGCTCGCGCATGTTCTCGATAAGCTTCGGGTTGGCCGGCCAGCGCCCCTCCAGCAGGCGATCGTCCGTATCCTCCATCCACCTGTCCATGCGCCCGGACAGATCGCTCAGCAGGTCCGCGTATTCGGCATCACCGGCCAGATTCTCATACTCCCACGGATCCTGCTCAAGGTCGTAAAGCTCCTCGCGCGGTCGGGCCTCGCCGTAGTATTCGTCGCGCATCTCGTCGCCCGATGGTGAGTTGAAGATATCACCCGGAAGATGCACCAGCGGAAGCTCGCCGAAGTTGCGGATGTAGGCGTACCGCTCGGTCCTCAGGCAGCGCATCGGGATGTACATCGCGTGATAGGTCATCTCCGTGAAGATCTGCTCGTACGGCTCCCAGTCGCTCCCGTCGAGCAGCCCGAGGAAGCTGCGCCCGTCCACTTGCTCCTCTTCGACCGGTTGCCCGATCATGTCCATCAGTGTCGGCATCAGGTCGCAGTTGTTCAGCAGCGCGTCGCGCTCGGAGCCATCGTCCCAGCGCCCCGGCAGGCGCATGATCAAAGTGGTCAGCGTCCCCGGACGGTAGCAGGTGCCCTTGGCGCGAGGCATCGCGATCCCGTGGTCGCAGGTCATGATAAACAGGGTGTTCTCCGCGAATTCGCTGCTTTCGATCGCGTCTCGCACGATCCCGACGCCCCGGTCGAGGCGCCGCGTAAGGGCGTTGAGGCCACCGATGTCGCGCCGGATGCCCTCGCGGTCGGGCAGATACGGGAGGGGATCGACGTCCTCAGGTGCGTCCACGTCGTCACCCTCGAGCGGGAACGCTCGGTGAGGCTCGCGGGTGCCGATGCTCACGAAGAACGGTCGCTCATCGCCCGAGCGCTCGCCCAGCCATCCTGCAAAATCCTCGGCAAGCTCCGGGGCACGTCCCTTCGTGGGATAGGCCTCATCGTAGCCGAGCCAGCCGGCCGGATCGTCTTCTCGCCGCGCCTCATGCTGCACGCCAAAGAGGTGGGTGGAGTAGCCGGCGCCCTTGAGGCGCTGAGGGAGCGTCGGAATGTCCTGGTCGATCTCCCAGCCGAGGTGAGCGAGGCCGACCAGCCCGTTGGTATGCGGATAGCGCCCGGTGGAGATGCTCCCCCGGGAGGGCGAGCACTGGGCGGCGGTGCAGTGATAGCGGTTGAACTGCACGCCATCGGCGGCAAGGCCGTCGATGTTGGGGGTCTCGACCGCGGCCCCGTAGCAACCGCAGTGTGTGCCAAGGTCGTGCGGGACGATCATGACGATGTTGGGCCTGTCGGGCATGGTGGTTTGCCTCCTGTGATCAATGACGAGCGGGGCCGTTGTCCTTCCCCGGGGCCGTTGTCCTTCCCCGGGGCCGTTGTCGTTTCCGGTGTCGTTGTCGGTGTCGTTGTCGTTTCCGTTGCCGTACCCGTTTTCCGTTTCCCCGTTCTCGGTTCCCGGCCGTTCCGCCGTTTCCTCTCCCCACTCCCCCATCCCCACTCCCCTTTCCGTTCCCTGCATTTCTCCACCCAACAGGAAGGCCCCTGGGCGTTTGCGCAGAACTGTTTCAGAAGTCCAACCGGGCGTATCGCTGACGGTCATGAGGTGAGTGTCGTGGCGGAGATCACGGAAGGGGCGCGTGCTCCTCAGTTCACGCTCCCGGCGGTCAATGTCGAAAAGATCGGCATGACGGGCGATACGATCGGCCTGCGGGACTTCAAGGGCGACAGAGTGGTCGTTCTCTACTTCTACCCGAAGGACATGACAAAGGGCTGCACCACCGAGGCGGTGGGCTTCCGGGACCTCAAGGGCCAGTTCACGCGCAACAATGCGGTGATCCTCGGCGTCAGCACCGATAACATCGAGACACACGAAGAGTTCGTGGAGAAGCAGAAGCTGAACTTCCCACTGCTGTCAGAAGAGGACGCGACGGTCTGCGAGAAGTACGGTGTCTGGCAGGAGAAGAAGATGTTCGGTAACACCTTCATGGGCATTGTGCGCTCGACATTCGTCATCGGCACCAACGGGAAGATCGCGAGGATCTGGCGGAAGGTCAGCCCCGAGGGCCACCCCGAAGAGGTGCTGGAATTCGTCAAGAAGAATCAATGAGTGGTATACCAGAGGGGACGTTCGAGCGAGGACGAGTGCGTCCTGTCGCCTCTGCCGCAAGAGGACGCAGATAGACGCGTGATGCAAGGACGGAGGATTCCCATGGATCAACCCGCAAGACAGAGCCTCGTCGTGCTCCTGTGCGATCAGCTTCAGAAGCCATGCATTGGTCCCTACGGAGGACCGGTTTCGGTGCCGACATTCGAGCGGCTTGCCGAAGAGGGTCAGACCTTCGATCGGTACTACTGTGCCACGCCCCTGTGCATCCCAACCCGGCCCTCGATGATGAGTGGGCGCTGGCCGCACGCGCACGGTGCGCGCAGCTTCGGTGAAGGATATGATACCATCAAGCAGGGGACCGAACTGCTCATCGATCGCCTCCACGACTCGGGCTACCGGGTAGCGTACGACGGAGTCTGGCACATCCGCCGGCCCGAGGAGGATGACCGCACCGACGAGTACGCTCACTTCCGGAAGGGTGGTTTCCCCTACGACCTCCACAGCGAGGCGCTGGTGGAGCAGGGGATGGACGAGGACGCGCATCGCGCTGACATCCACGGCATGACCGACGAGGGGATGATCCCCGGGAAGATCTCCGTTCCGGTCCCGGCAACCTGGACGAAGCCGCTGAAGGCCCATCCGGATATGCAGAAGGCCCAGCGCATCGCCGAATTCATCCTTGACGCGCCCGAGGATGAGCCGATCGCGGCCTGGTGCTCGGTGGGCGCTCCGCACCCGCCGCTACTGGTGCCTGAGCCCTACGCGAGCATGTTCGACCCCGAGGACATCGAGCAGCCGCCCGGATTCGGGTGCGACCTGTCGGGCCGCCCGCATGATGTGCGCGAAGCGCCCGGTGCACTCGGCTGCGTCGGATGGGACTGGGAGCAGTGGTCGAAGGCCATCGCGGCCTACTACGGCTACGTTGCGTTCGCGGATCACTGCCACGGGATCGTGATGGGCGCGCTGGAGGAGAGCGGCCGTCTCGATGACACGGTCGTCATCGCCTCCGCCGATCACGGTGAGATGCTCGGCGCTCACGGGATCTACCAGAAGATGGTCATGTACGAGCGGTCGATCAACATTCCGTTCATCATCCGCGCGCCGGGCTACCAGCCCGGGCGCCGCGATCACCTGACCTCCCAGACCGACATGGCACCGACGGTGCTCGACCTTCTGGGCCTGCCCGATCTCGAGAAGGCCCAGGGCGAGAGCATGGTGCCGATCATGCGCGATCGCAACGCCCCGTGGCGAACGCACACGTTCTCGGAGTACAACGGCTGGATGAGCGGTGGCTGGAAGATGCGCGCGGTGATGGGACGGCGATACAAGTACGTCTACCATCACAACGACCATGACGAGCTGTTCGACCTGAAGAAGGACCCCGATGAGCTGCACAACATCATCGGCGAGCGACGCAGGCTCGAGGTCGCCGATGAGCTACGCTCGCGGCTGGTGAGCTGGTCATGGGATACCGATGACTTCATGATGCCGAGTTGGCCGCACCTGGAGACCGACTACGGACCGCCGGCAGCGCGATAGGACGGAACGGATAACGTGAGAGGATGAGTCGTTGATGGCCGTGACGAACCGCATAATCCTGATTGTGCTTGTACTGTCATTTCTGCTCGCAGCGGAGGTTGTCATGTCTGAGAGCGTGGAACTTGGGGACGGATTTGTCGATCACGGCGTCGCCACACCCATCAGCAACCATCGCGGAACCGTCTCTACTGTTGACGGGGACGGCGACCCGGTTGTGCTGTCGTGGCTGATGGATCATCGCGGCGGCTATTCGCTGCTGATGGTGAATGCTTTGACCGGAGAAGCCGAGCAGTTTGCCAGCCCACAGATCGGCGACAGCCCCTTCGCCTCGGTGCTCTCAAGTGAGAACCGCTACTACACGCATTACGGCAGTACGTTCATCGAGTTCGACCCACAGCAGCGCGAGTTCACGTTCTCGGCAGAGACGAAGCCGCGCGTGGCGATGAGTATGACCGAAGGCGATGACGGCACTATCTGGGCCGCCACCTACCCCAACTCGGGTCTTGTCTCGTACAACCCGAAAACCGGGGAGTTCAACGATTACGGCTACCTGTATGATCAGAACTGGCGCCAGTACCCCCGCGATGTCGCCGTGGATGATCAGGGCTGGGTATACTTCGGGATCGGCAACACGAAGTCCCAGATGATCATGTTCAATCCCAAAACCGAACAGGCCACGCCCGTGCTGGATGAGGACGAGCGGATCAAGGGCCGCTGCCCGCTGTGGCGCTACCAGGACGGGAAGGTCTACGGCAAGAACGGTGACCAGTGGTATGAGCTGTACGAGGGCGAGGCCACGAAGATCGATGCAGAGCCGGAGGCCGAGCGCACCCCGATTATCCAGGACAGCCAGGGCCTCTTTCACCGCAGCTTCCCCACCGGTCACAGGCTCAAGCGCCTCGATCTGGTGAATCGCAAGCTCGTTGTCGAGACGCCCGATGGTGAGACGCTCACTCACGAGTTCGACTACGAGAGTGAGGGCGCGCACTCGATGGGCATGGCCGCGGCGTCCGACGGCACCATCTGCGGCGGGACTGCCTTCCCGATGCGCTTCTTCAGCTTCAATCCCGAGACCGGTGAGTGGATCAATCGCGATGCGTACGGACAGTGGAACACCGTTGCGCCCGCGGAGGAGCTGTTCTACGTAGGCGGCTACGGTGGCGGCTTTCTGCTGGAATGGGATCCGCACGAGAAATGGGTGGACACCGAAAAGGGGAACCCGAACAGCAATCCGCGCTTCCTCACGCAGGTCACACCGACGATCCACCGCCCACACGACCTCCTGGTGCATCCAGACGGCCGCTACGTGATCCTCGCAGGTACGCCGGGGTACGGTTACACCGGCGGCGGTTTGCTTTTCTGGGATCGCGAGGCGAACGCCGGCGAGGTCCTCACACACGAACAGCTCATCGAGAATCAGTCGATCATGAGCATGGTCGCGCTGCCCCGCAATGAGCTGCTGTGCGGCACAACTGTCGCCGCCGGCACCGGGGGCGAAGTGCTCGCCGACGTCGCGGAGCTGTTTATCCTCGACATGGAGACGAAAGAGATCAAGTGGCGCGAGGTTTTCGAGGGCGCGCGGAACATCTCCGACATGATCGTGACTCCCACCGGCCTCGTCTATGGGGTCGCGGACTACCGCACGTTCTTCGTGTTCGCGCCGGCCACCCGCGAGGTCATTCGCGAGGTTGATCTGGAGGAAGCCGGCTTTGGACGGACCAACGGCCAGCAGGGCCCGCGTATCTTCGTCGAGGGCCCGGACGAGCGTATCTTCATGCTGTTTCGGAAGGGGATCGCCGAGATCGATACGCGTCCCCACGAGCATGAGATCTCCATGCTGGCCGAGTCGCCGGTGACCATCGGCCCCGGCGGCGACTACCTCGACGGCCGCATCTACTTCGGCCACGGCTCGCACGTGTACAGCTGGCCCGTGCCGGATGTGGAGTCAGATTAGAGTATCTTCGGTTTCCAATCTCGTTCGTACTCGGAACAGCTGACGGGCTGAAAGCCCGTCCCGCAAACGACCAAAAGACGGGACGGCACAACAGCGAAACGACAGTGTACCACGAGAAACACAGCAGGAGCTGAACCCGCGCGATGTCGCAGACGGAGACGCTGCAGTCGCACGCGGACCTTGCGGTCGCAACCAAAGACGGGGTTGAGCACCGTCCGATCGAAGCCGATGCCGACGGAACCATCCGCTTCGTCGCCGATGGCGCTCCGGGACTGTATCAACTCTCCGTGATCCTCGACGCGAGCGATTACGACTGGGACTTGCTCTACGAGCCGCTGGAGAAGTATCACAACGAGGGGCAGGTGACGGGCCCGTGGGATTTCTCCATCAACCACGGCTCCGTCCCGGTCGTGCCCGCATACTGGGTGACCCGAAACGGGCGCCGGCTTGGCCTCTGGTACATGCAGCGAATCTCGCTGGACGATCTCGAGCGCAAGCGCTTCCGGGGCCGGATGGCATTTCTGCTCGAAGACGAGCCGGCCGAGTTCGAGCTTGAGCCCTACCGCGAGATGAACGTCCGCTGGCAGTCGGCGGTGCTGGAGCCCGATCCGGTGGATCGGCTGGACCCGCTACCCGCCGACATCCGGCCCGGACGCGAGGTCGCGCCCGCAACCGAGTGGGCCGACCCGGACTTCTGGGCGCACCTCCGCAACGGCCTCGATGACACGCACGCGATCTACCGCGATGCCCACGACTGTGCGACCGCGTGGGTCCTCGAGAAAGACCCGGGCCTGCGGGCGCTGGCGGTCTACATGGCCGCGTGGAAGCTGCAGGGCCGGGAAGAAGCTCTGGAGGCGGCGCTGGCGCACGTGGACGCGCTGGTCGAGCGCGAATGTTTCGGGAACGAGGCCCCAGACGCCTACGGGCACAACGGTGACATGGGCGCGATGTATATGCTTATGCCGCTGACCTGGGCCTATCACGCTCTCGCGGATGAGATGGGCGAGGGGCGCCGAGAGCGGGTTCGGGAGAAGATCCGCCTGCAGGGAGAGCTTTTCTTCGAGCAGGCGCTGCTGATGCGCGATTACTGGGGCGGCTCGGTGCTGCAGGACCACGGCTGGCGGTCGATGTTCGGCTTCGGCTCGGCGGCCCTGCATATGCTCGGAGAGATCCCCGAGGCCGAGCGCTGGGTCGCGTACATCATACCGCGCCTGCGCCGCTCGCTTGGCGCGATGGCTCGCGACGGCGCTATCCCGCCCTCATCGCACTACCGGCTCTTTCTCTACGTCGATGAGGTCACGTATTACCGCGACGCCCTTCTGGCGGCGACTGGAGAGGATATCTTCGACCAGCCGCAATTCCGGCGGATTGTGGACTTTCTCCTCGCCGTCTACGACCGCGATACCGGAAAGACCGTCTTCGGCCGACACGATGCTGAGCCGCTCTACGGCGGGAACCAGTTCCTCAACCGAATCGCCAGCAAGTTCGAAGACACCCGCGCGGCATGGCTGCAACGACAGATCGTCCGCAACTGTCAGCCGGACTTCTGCCACTCCAATCAGCCATACGCGTACAACCTCGGCAACATTCACGGCCTGCTGAGCTACGACCCGAATGTTCCGGCCAGGGACCCGGGGCACCCGGATCCTGCCCTGCGCCACTTCGATGACTCGGGGGTAGTTCACTATCGAAATGACAAGACCGGCGTGGTGCTGAGCGCGCAGGTGGGGCCGATCTGCGGACGAACCGGCTACCGCAACGCTCCCGGGCCCTGCGATCGGCTCGCGGGCGCGCCAGGTGCGGGGCACTTCACGCTGACAGTGCAGGGCGTGCCGCTGCTGTGCAGTCCTGAGGGTGGCTACCGATTGAAGACCTTCCTGCGCAATACGCTGCTGATCGACGACGAGGGGCAGTTCGGGGACATCGGCTATCCGATGTCGATACCATCCTGGAAAGACCGTGGAGAACGTGTGGAATTTGCCCGCTTCGATGCAGCATCGGGTCAGGGGCGCGTCCGGCTGGATCTCGCACCCGCGTACGCCGAGGAGACGGGCGTACTGCACTACAGCCGCGAGTTTCTGGTGGGGCCTGAGCGGGAGATCGTGGTGCGCGATCACGTGGTCTGTGATCGCCCGCGCACGCTGAGTTGGCTTTTCCACACCAAGGAGCGCTTCGGGCTGCAGGTCGATGGGCTTCAGGCACGCATGGGTGATGAGCCATCGCTGAGCATCGCCCCGCGCGGCACGAAACCAGCGCTCACGGCCTCAGCGCGGCCGACGCGCGTGGTCTGGAGTTACAGCTCGCCCAACGACTTCCGCCCGTTCGTGCATGCGCGATACAACACGACCGCGCCCATCGAGGGCGCGGTCGTGGAGTTCGCGATTGCGTGGTAGTGCCTGCCAGCGGTTGCGTTTCGTCGTTGCTGCCGTTCGCTGACGTACGCTGTTGTGCGCTGACGTCTGCTGAGGTCTACCTCGTCTTCCGCTGCTGGACCGGCAGGCCTTTGCCGCGGGCGGACTGGTAGGCCGCGCCGACCGACCGCTGGGTGTGCAGAGCCGTCTCGACATTGGAGACCGGCGTCTTGCCCTCCTCGATGCACTCGACGAAGTGCGCGAACTGCCTCTCGAAACGCGTCATGGAGTTGTCGCACTCATATTCGGTCCACTCCGTGGTCTCGCGGGACCAGAAGCGGACAGGCCCTGTGGCGTAATCATCCAGTGACAGCACTCCATGCTCCCCGGCGATGCGCCATTCGGTGAACTGCGGCGGGATCGAGTAGCCGACAAGCACCTCGCCGTAACAGCCGTTCTCGCCCTCGAACAGCACCACGGCTACGTCATCGGTCTCCATCTCCTGCAGGAACGTGCCGGCGCGGCACGAGACGTTGGCGATCCTCCCCAGCAGGAACTGGAACAGGTCGATTGCGTGTGAGCCGTTGTCCATCAGCGCGCCCCCACCCGCCTTGGCCATGTCTCCGCGGTGATTCCCCTCCATATCCGAAAGCCCGGTGAAGCAGCCGCGGAAGAAAAGGGGCTTGCCGAGGATGCCGTCATCGATGAGTTCCTTCATCTTCAGCATCGGGCCGTGATGACGGTGACAGTAGGCCACCATCAAGAGTGCGTCGGCGTCCCGGGCTGCCCGCGCCAGGGCCACTGCTCCTGCGATGTCCGCGGCCATCGGCTTTTCGCACAGCACGTGGATGCCGTTCTCCAGGCAGTGAATGGAGATGGGCGGGTGCAGGAAGGGCGGCGTACAGACGCTCACAAGGTCCGGCTGCTCGGCCTCAAGCATCTCCCGCCAGTCCGTATATCCTGTGATACCGTAGTGCTCCTCAACGCGCTCAACAGCTTCCTCGCTGATGTCGGCACCGGCGACCGGCTCAACGCCGTCTGCGTCCTGCCAGCCGGTGATATGCGCGCCGGAAATGCCGCCAAGTCCGATGATGCCTGCTCGAAGACTCATTCGTTCCACGCTCCCTGGGGTCTGTGTTCCGTTTCCGAACTACTCATCGTCCCCCGCCGGCCTGATCTCCGACGGCTGCTCGTCTGCCTCGGCCATGCGTCGCTTCAGCGTCTCCGCAAGGCTCGCGCGCACGTCGGCGAGCGAGGGGTCATTGACCAGGTTATTGCGCTGATGCGGATCGTTCTGGTTATCATACAGGTACTCTTCATAGTAGACATCGCTGCGCGAATCGCGCTCTGAGACACTCACCGAGTACGTCCACTTCTTCGTGCGCACACACCGACCCGTCTGGCTCTCGGAGATCTGAGCGAAGACCTCCTCGGGCCAGTCCTCGGCCTCGCCGGACACCAGCGGCTGCAGCGCGCGGCCATGATAGCTCTCAGGCGTCGGGATGTCAGCCGCCTCCAGCAGCGTCGGCGCCACGTCGATGTTGCTCACCATCTCGTCCACGACGCCGCCCCCGGTGAAACCCGGCCCGCTCGCAACCATCGGGATGCGCAGGCAGCCGTCGTGGCAGGCGCGCTTGTACTCGGAGTTGCGGGTGCGGAAGTGTGAGCCGTGATCCGACGTGTAGAGGACCACCGTCTCGTCATCGATGCCATCCTCAGCCAGCGCCTCGCGGAACCGCCCGAGTGCGCCATCGAGCGCATTGCAGCAGCCAAGGTAGTCGGGGAAGTTCTCGCGCCAGTCACCCTCCGTACCCACCAGGTCGCCGGGGACCTCGTAGTCGCCCCAGCGCTCCTGTGAGCCCTTCGGCCCCTCGTAGCGGTTGTGATCGTTCTGATGGTGAGGCTCGATGTAGCTGACGAAGAGGATGAACGGGCGGTCCCGGTCGCGCTCCTGCAAAAACTGCATCGCCACGTCCGTCACCGCGTCCACGCGGTAGCGGCCCTCGGGGAACTCGTAGCGGGAGCCGTCGCCCCGGAACATGTGCCCGTCGTAGGAGTGGGAGGTGAACTCCAGCACATCGGAGGCGCACCACCAGTCCCAGCCGCCGCGGTACTGCTTTGGGACGGGGTCCTCGCGATAGTTGCGCTCGGGCTCGGGGCCGGAGGCGAGGTGCCACTTGCCGACGTAAGCGGTCTGATAGCCCCACTCGGTGAGCCAGTGGGCGATCGTCTTCTCGTCCTGCGGCAGGTGGATATTGTTGCGCCAGCAGCCGGTGGCCTCGGGGTATTTGCCGGTCTGCAGCGACGAGCGCGCGGGCCCGCAGACAGGCTGGCAGGTGTATGCGTGCTCGAAGCGCGTGCCCTCCTCGGCCATCCGGTCGAGGTTCGGGGTGACATCAAGCTCCTGCCCGTAGCAGCCGCAGGTGTCCCAGCGCTGCTGGTCTGAGAAGAAGAAGAGAATATTCGGCGCACTCACGACGACCATCTCCAAGAGATCTTCGATCCTTGTGCAGGCGTTGGTTCACCTCGAAGCACGTAGAATCCTTCCGTGCGGTGAGCAGGATTGGTGGGGCAGCGAATCCTGGGCTTCTGTGAGGACGAAAGGAGGTGACGAGTTGGTCCGCCAATAATATGGATGGCACGGATGGCACGTTACTAATGTCCCACAACAATTACAGGAGGTGCGGTAAACATGAAGCATGGCTTCACTCTGATTGAACTCCTGGTGGTGATCGCGATCATCTGACTGTTGAAAAAGTCTTGATTCGCGCCTCGAATTGAGAGGT
>CAZAHB010000005.1:0-57673 GCA_964484945.1 uncultured Armatimonadia bacterium
GGGATCGAGGCCCCAGTCACTGACGGTGCCAGCTTCGTGCGCGATGCGTCGCCTGTATCCGGGGAGGTCCTGGCGATTGGTGAGCACCAGACCTTTCGAGTCGAAGACCATTACCTGCGCGGAGGCCTCCTGGAAGGAGAGCCCCTCAGCCTGCAGTGCCGCGATCACCGACGACGCCACTCCCACGCCCGACGCCCCGGCGCCGAGCACCGCCACGCGCTCACCGATCAATGGCCGCTCAGCGCGCTTCAACGCCCCCAGCAGGCCGGCATGGACGACTGCTGCGGTCCCCTGGATGTCGTCATTGAAGGAGGCAAGCTCGTCGCGGTATCGCTCCAGATTGTCCCAGGCGCGCTCGCGGCTGAAATCCTCCCACTGCAGGACCGCGCCCGGACAGTTCCGCTTGACGCCCTCCACGAAGGCCCTGATGAAGTCCTCATATTCTTTGTCCGGAAGCCTCCGGCGGCGCAGGCCCAGGTAGATCGGGTCCTCCAGCAGGGCCTCGTTGTCCGTCCCGACATCAAGGCTGATGGGGAGGCAGGCCGAGGGGTCGAAACCACCGGCGGCGACATACAGCGCGAGCTTGCCGATGGGGATGCTGATTCCGCCCACGCCCTGATCGCCGATGCCCAGGATCCCCTCGTTGTCGGTACACACGATGATGCCGACCTCGTCCTCCACCCCGCAGTCGAAGATCTCGTCGATGTCATCGATGTTCTCGGGCGTCAGATACAGCCCCCGGGTGGTACGGAAGATGTGGCTGAAGCGCTCCACGGCCTCGCCAACGGTGGGCGTGTAGACAATCGGTGCAAGCTCTTCGAGGTGTTCGATGAGCGTGGCATGAAACAGCGTCTCGTTCCGATCCTGCAATGAGCGGAGGTAGATGTACTGCTCGAGCGGGTCCGGCTTGGAGCGCAGGTTCTCCACCACGCGCTCGATCTGCTCGGCGAGGGTGCTCACCCCCGGCGGCAGGAGCCCCTCCAGCCCCAGTGCGTGTCGCTCCTGAGGCGTAAAGGCACTGCCCTTGTTGAGCGTGGGATCGCGGAGCAGGTCGTCGCCGCGTTCAGTTACGCGTCGGACATCAGGCATTTCGCGGGCCTCCCTCGGCAATCGGTGATTCGATGATACACGAGGAAGCGCGATGACGCCAACACACCCGGGCAACGCGCTACACGATGCCCGCAGTTTTTCCGTCGCAGGCCCTACTCCCCCTCCAGCCACTGGACGACATTGCGGAGCAACTGCTCGCACGCCTCAACCGTCAGTTCCCCTGTCGGGTTCTCGCGCTTGATGACATACCGATCCGGGGATGGTTGCACCACCAGTACCGACCCGCCCGCCTGCGCCTGGACGATGGATGGATTTCCGTTACTGTCACTCGCCAGCACGGTCCAGTCGTCATCGATCGAGGTGATGCTGTCGTATGAGATGCACCCTCCAAGCAGACCCGCCCCATCGGCAAAGAGCGGGTGATCGGGCTTGACGACTTCCCCGAGCATCGTGGTCTCGTTGGAGAGCGTCAGAGGCAGAGGCAGGAACGCAGGCTCGTGTGTCATGTCCTGAAGCTGAATGAAGGCCACCCGCCCCCCGGCGTCAATGAAGTCCAGAAGCAGCGGCCAGTTGCTATTGAGGCCCCCAAAATCCTTATAGTGTGCCTCAGATCCAACCAGCAGCGCGTCGTAGTTCGCGAGCACCTGCGGGGTCAGCTCGGCGACTGTGGGAAGTTCCACGCCCATCTGCACCAGCGCGCCCGCGACCGGGTCGCCCTCGCCGGTCAGCAGGGCGAGCCCCTCGCCGATGGCCAGGTCCCGCGCGTGGCGGGTTCTCGCTGAAAGCGTACCCTCGGTTTCGCCGGCTGTGTAGCGCAGCTTGATCTCTCCCTGACCGTTACCGGTGAGCTGAATCGTTGGGCTCAGCGTCACTCCGCCTCCGGCCGTCCACTCGACCTCGCTGCGGTCCGCGGTCAGCCCGTCGGGCAGTGAGGTGATTTCGAGGCCGGCGGGGATCTCCTGCCGGCTCGGATTGTTCACGCGAAGCGCCAGCAACCCCGGTCCGTCCGCGGGCAGGTAGACCGTATCTGACATCCCCACGGTCGGATCAGGCGCCGGTGGCGCCGGCATCTCGGTCATCCCCCACCGCTGCATGGCACTGAGCGCGAAGGGCGTCATGCGAAGCTGCATCGCGTAGCCCTTGCCTGAGCCCGATGGATTGTGGTTGAGGATCATATCGCCCATCGTCCTGACCAGCATCTCGCGGTATATCTCCGCGTCGGTCAACTCATAGGCGTAGGCGAGCCCTTCGTAGGTTTGCGTACTCGCGCCGCTGGCCCGGTCGTCAAACTGCGGGCACTGGGCGTACTGGAAGCCGTTTTCCTCGGGGACCCACATCCGCCAGCGCAGCCAGTCCACCGAGCGGGTCAGCGCGTTCTTCACGTCCGGGTCCGGGTCAACCTGGTCGAGCATCTTCAGGCCCGTCATGACCACGCCGGTCATAAACGCCTTGCCGCCCATGTGCTTGACCTCGTGCTCACACTCGCCGATGGGATGTATGAATGTGCCGGTTCCCGGGTCCTGCCGGGCGATTGCGTTCTGGGTGAAGAGCCGGGCCGCATTGAGGTACCACGGGTGCGGAATGACGTGATAGCCGCCCAGAGAGGCGATTGTGGACCAGCCCTGGGCGCGATGGACCCACTTGTGCGTGGCACGCGCCTCCTCACGCGCGAACCAGTCGCACAGCAGCCTGCCGGCCTCCAGGTAGCGGCGGTCGCCGGTCAAACACCAGGTCGTCATAACGCCCTGGGACCACATGTGTCCGGTGTTCCAGATGCCCGCGTGGAACCAGTACTTCGCGTCTTCGGGGCGCTCGAGGTCCCAGCCGCCCACGTGGCCGATGCAATGCGCCTTCTGCAGGCCCAGCACAGACTCATTGGGGGCGACGCTGACTGTATCCACCGACGCGGTGTGGCGCGCCGCCTCCTCCGCGCGGTCGAAGAAGCGCCAGTCACCGGAGCGGACGAACTGCAGCAATAGGCCCCACTGCAGGTCATACTCCTGGTTGGTCCAGTTGACCCAGCGCTCCCCGTGCGTGTCGCCGAAGTTCATCCAGTCATACTCGCGCACACGCTGCCGGCGCTGCTCCAGGCGCTCGAACCCCTCATCAATCCACTCCTGGTAGTGCTCGAAGGCGCCCTCCCGCTCGGGTTCGAGATCGCCGAAGCCGCCTGACGCGCAGTAGTGCTCGGGCCAGGCCGCCAGGAGCGGCATCTGTTGCCATGCATCGGCGAGATGCTCGTTGATCGCCTGGTCCTCGCCGAGCGCGTAGAAGAGCATGTCGTAGCTGAGCGACACGCCCATCGGGACCATGTACTGCCCGTCCCGACACCAGTAGTAGTACCGCGTCCGTTCAAAGGGCGTGAGGCCTTCATCCGCGTACTGGTCGGCGGGCAGGTCGGGGAATATCTCCGCAGTGACCGTGCGGCCCTCGGCGGAGAAAGCCTTCGGATACGTCTGCCAGAAATCGCGCAGAGCGACCGTCATCCCGCGACTGTCCGAATGCAGGCTTCCTGTCGGGGTAATGTGCCCGGAGTGCTCCTCGGACTGCCCGTCTTCGGTAACGATGTAGTGGTTCTCGTAGTCGTGCAGCACGCGCCTGGACGGCGAACTCGCGTCACCGGGAAACTGCACCGGAATGTCGAGCGACTGTATGTTCGTCATCGTCGGCGGCCGCACCGCTTCCCCCCGGTCGCCGATCAGCGTGAAGACCGTCGGCACACCCGCGAAGCCTCGAATGAAGTACATCCGGCAGCGCCAGCCCAGTGAGGTTCCTGCATCGCCCGCGAAGTGGCCCTCGGCCAGCACGACCGTGCGGACCGGGCCTTCCTCCTCCACGACCAGGCGCTCGACCGGCGCGCCGGCGGTGGAGTAGCGGTTGCCCTTTGCATCCATCAGCACTGCACCATCGGTGGCGGAGATGCACTGCTCATCCGCAGCGAAGGTACCGTCACCGTCGATGTCGCGCCAGATGTCTCCCGGCGGCGAGAAGCTCTCGCGGGAGATGTCCGCGCGCAGCACGTCGGTGGTCACGCGCAGACCGGAGGATGTCTCCTCAACCCGAATCGGCTCGGGGACCTCCGGACGCGCCACGCCCTCGCCGTACTCCAGCACGTACTCTCCGCCCTCGTGCATGAGGCTCACGAGAAGCCACTTGACCGATCCGTCCGGCCACCATCCAAGCTCCGTGAAGTCCGCCGCGACCGGCTCCCCGCCCTGCAGCACGCGGCAGTGTTCGGCGTCGCGCAGGTGTCCCTCGGGGATCGGCACACCGCCCCTGACTGGCCACGTCGGGCGATCCTCGAGCGGATCGGTGACCGCAAGCTGAATCCGCGCGCGATCCACGCTGCAGCGCTCGGGGCGCGGGAATTCGGCCACGAACGTTCGCGTCTGTCCGGTCACCTGGCCCTCACCGGCACCCGCGATCACGCGGTAGCTGTAGGTGGCACCGCGCTCGAGATCCTCGAGGCGAACACGGTGGTTATATGTGGCGCGCTCCTCGCCGGCCGTCTGGTTAAGCGCATCTCCTCTGCCCCACTCGACTCGCGTCAGACACGGCATGTTCGTCAGCGCGCAGATATCGACATCGACCGCATCGCCCGACTGGGCCGGCGGGCAAAACGCCGTCACGTTCTTCAGTGACAGGCTCTGCGGCTCCAGCATTTGCTCGGTGAGCGTCAACTCCGTAATGCGAGCGTCCTGGGCGGGTCCATCAGCGATGAACTCGATCGGCGTACCCTCGTCAAGTGACACCTGCTCGGGCGTCGAGAACACGTGGATCAGGCCATCGTTGTCGGCGGCGACCATCGTCGCCACGGTCTCGCCATCGACGCGAAGCTGAACCTCCTCGCGGCG
Source organism: uncultured Armatimonadia bacterium (assembly GCA_964484945.1). Classification (GTDB taxonomy): domain Bacteria; phylum Armatimonadota; class Zipacnadia; order Zipacnadales; family UBA5352; genus UBA5352. Next base: position 4,905 of record CAZAHB010000005.1, read on the forward strand.
CTCTGCAGAGTCCTGCAGCACCACGTTAAGGTGATAGTCGCCCGCAACGGGTGACGTGACCGTCGCGGTTGCGCCCTCCTCATCGGCTACGACCGCGTGGTCCTCCAGGTGCATGCCCTCAAGGTCGGCTTCCGCGAGGTCGACGTGCAGCGCGTCCATCTCGCGAAGCTGCTCGCGCCAGTACAGCCAGGGGCTCTCCACCCAGACCCCATCGGAGAGGACCTCCGACAGAGATCCCACGCGCGGCTTGGTGCGCTGGCTTTCACCCGGGCCGCAGACGGTGAACCACTCCGTGTTGTCATTCCCGCCCCCTTTGACCTTCTGCTGGCTCAACACGTGGGCGCGGTACTCGGTGTTCCCCTCTTCATTGTGATAAAGCTGCAGGTCCATGGAGAAGTAGATCGAATTGCCGTCAATGACGCCCCGCACATCTCGATCCTTCGCAAGCACATCGGCATTTCTGATGCTCCTGCCGAACGCTCCGGCGTTGCAGGTGAGCATCATGTCGGTGCCGCGCACGTGGCCATTGTCCTGGCGGCCGGTGGAGCGGTCGTTGTCGCAGTCGAGGTAGAGGATGATCAGCGTGCCGCCCGAATCATCGTACTCCTCCGCGAAGTCAATCCTCCATATCCAGCGATTGCCGGCCGCGTTACCGAAGTAGATCTTTCCGATGTCATTGGCGTGCTCGAACGTATCGTCTTCGTCCCCGCCCGGCTTCGTGCCGTCCTCGCCGATCAGGTGCATGCTGTCGGCGTGCTCCGATGACATGCCCAGGACTTCCTCGACCGCATCCGAGATACCGTCACCGTCGGCGTCCGGCTCATCCGTGCTCAACTCGGCAACGGGCGCACGCTCCGGCGGAGGCCCGATGCGCGGCTTCTCCGCATCACGCCGCTCGGGCAGGACAACCGGATGAAACTCCATCGGGTCGGAATCACTGTTTTGCGGAGGTGAGACGTGAGAGAGCACCCTGAAGCGCGGTTGGCCCGGCCCTTCGCCGAGCGGGAGGTCGGCGCAGACGTACATGGTATCGCCCACCGCCATCATGCGCAGTGGGCCCTGCGCGAGGCTCTTTGTGTGCTCGGTGAGGTTGAACTCGCCATTCGCCTGGACGTACATCAGGTCGGTGCCGCGGGCCCATTCGGCATCCTGCCGGCCCGTCGTGAGGTCGCCGTCCACATCGAGGTAGAGGATGAATGTGTTGTTCTCGCCGACGTAATCGTCCGCGAATGTGATCTTCCACAGCCAGCGGTCCTGTGCCACATTCGCGAGGTACACATCGACGAAGTCCGGCGCTTCCTGATGGTTGTTCGATACACTCTCATCATCGTCGCCGATGACGCCGTCGTGCCATTGCAGGGCGAATTCCTCGGCATGATCCGGGGCGGCACCAAGCTCCTGCTCGACAGTGTCGGCGATGGTGTCACCGTCGGCATCAGCCTGCTGGGCCAGACAGGGCGTAATGGCCATAGCGAGGATCACAAAGGCGATAGCGATGCGCTGCATGGTAGACCTCCATGTAGTCTGGCAGGACGGTCAGGGGCATTGCTCCGGTGTAATAGACGGACGCGGCACGGCGGTCACTTCGCCGAGGAGCGTCGAAGTTCCTGCATGATTCCCACTACCCGAGGTGTTGCGGAGCGGGGCGAGATCCCACCCCGCTCCACAATCAGCTTGACTGCTTACGGCCACGCAGGGTCCATGCGGAAGTCCTTCTTTGCGTAGGTCGTGGGCGGGTAGTTCGCGTGAGGTGCGCGTTGTCCACTGACCCACTTGCTGTGACCGTCACAGAAGGCGTAGTTCGATCCGCCATTATGCTGCGCATAGCGCCAGCGGAAGTTCTTGGAGCCGGAGTCGGCTTCATTGAACCACCTACCGTAGGGCAGCGTGCCCTCCTGCTCGACGAGGAGGATGACATTCGCCGGTTCGGTGATCCGGGCCAGCTTCACCGGTTGAATGTAGCAGAAGTTGTAGTTCCAGCCGTAGTCAACATCGTAGTCGATGGGCACGGAGCCGCCGCCCGCGGGCGCTCCACGGATGTAGTCGTATCTGCCGCTGGGGCACCGCAGGATCTGCTCGTTCTTCAGGTAGGGCTCTATCCGCACGAACCAGAAGGTGTCGCCCGCGGGGTCCAACAGCCGGAGGGGGTCAGAGGTATCGCTCGTGTGATCCTGCATGGGCAGCTTCTCATCGTAATCCTGAGCATACATGAGCACACCCAGGGCGATCTGCTTCATGTTGCTGAGGCACGAGGACTGCCGCGCTTTCTCGCGCGCTCTCGCGAATACAGGAAAGAGAATTGCTGCAAGGATCGCAATGATGGCGATCACGACCAGCAATTCGATCAGGGTGAAACCGCGCTTCATGATGATCACCTCTCCAAAGTGATGTCGCTATTGTCTATTGTTTAGAGCAATGGCTCTCCGTCACCTTCCCGGGTGGCACACTTTTTCGCCACAATCATCAGCCACGGCACATGAAGAAAAGGCGACCACGTGTCTTCGGAGGTGCCGGCGAGTTCGCGGGCTCCGGCGACGCGTTCTCGCTGGCGGGCGGTCAGGGGCAGGTCAGCCAGCAGGTCCAGCGCCTCCGGCTCGGCTTCGCGCGGGATGTGCGCAAACTCCACCCAGGGCTCCAGTCCCGCCTCTTCGGCCAGTTCAGGAAGTTTCCGGCCCATGAGCGGATCGGCGCCGGCGCGCTCCAGGGCATCGAGCCAGACCACGCGGAGGCCGAGATCCGGGTGTTCGAGCATGCCCCCATAATCCGGCTCCAGCGCGACCAGCACGCCGCCTGCGCAGAGAGCCCGCGCCGCCTCGTGGATGGCCCCATGCGGCTGATCGATCCACATGAGCGCGTTCTGGAAGAAGACAAGGTCGAAGCTCCCCCCGGCGAAGGGCAGATCACGGGCATCGGCGGCGGCAGACACGTGAGACGCAGGGGCGATGTCGATGCTCACGACCTCGCCCCGCGCGCGGCGGCGAAGCTCATCTGTCACAAAGCCGTGGCCGCACCCGACCTCCAGCACGCGCTCACGGCGACCGATCCCGGCCCTCCGCAGGGCACGCGAACGCGGTCCCTGCAGCCAGTCAGCCAGAAGCCCTGACAGCTTGCGCGACGGGCGCTCGGGGCTGGCGTGCTCCTCCCCGATCAGCGGCCACCTCCCGCGCAAGCGCACGCACACGCGCAGCCCGCGCAGGCGCATGCACAGCCGCCGCCTCCGCTGTAGCCGCCGCCACTGCCGCTGGATTCGGCCATCGACTCGAGGAAGTCCATGCCGACCTTGTCCACGCCTGAAAGGTCCATGACACCGCCATCCGTGATGCCAACCGAGACGGGATCCATCGTTGAGGCCATGTTGCCGGCCACGTTTTCAGACCATCCGGCGAATGATGCGGCGACATCGCCGGCGGTCGTCCGCCCTCCCACGGCCGGGCCGCTGTCGGACCGTCCGCCGAGGGCCGGGCCTGCCCACCGTGGCGAGTAGTGATAGCCGCCGGTGTGCCAGGTGTGGAAGTGGCGCCGGCGGTCGGTATCCAGCATCAGCCACCCGATGTTCTGATCGACGAAGTCGTCTCGCTTCTCGACATCGCCGATTGTGCGGGCTTCCTTCCACGCCTTGTATACGATCGATTCGTAGTACTCCTTCGTACGCTCCAGATCGAACCCCTCCATGCGCTCAACCACGCCGTCAACGAGCGCCTTTACCTCCTTGCTGAGGTCAAGGTCGGGGATCGGGGTGCCGGGTTTCTCCATAATCGCGTCAAGGAATGGCTGCTCGTATCCGCGAATGACACTGCCACTCTTCGCGGCGATCTTCCGTCGCTCACCGCGAGTCGTCCGGTACGGTTCCGCCACCTCGACGGTGAGCGGATCGTCGCGCGTCATCGCCACGAGCCCCTTCTGCAGCATTCCGAAGATGAGCAGTGTGAGCACATCGCCCAGCGCCCGCACAAGCAACACTGCAGCCTCCGGGGCGGTGAGCCCGCGCTTGATCTGACCGCCGGGTACCGACTCGATGGGCGGGAGATAGGAGCGCTTGCTGGACTCCAGCAGGCGCTCGCCGAAGATGAACAGCAGGATCAGCACCGGGATGCCGACCAACTCGATGGCCGGCCCCACACCATCGGGGAGCGTCCACGTTACAGGGATCGCGATCACGAGCGGGATGAAGAGGCAGGTGCCCGTGCCGGCGGTGAGGCGAAAGTACCAGATGCTGAATGCGACGAGCATCAGAATGCCGACAATGGTGCGCGCGCCGCTGCTCTCGGTCCACCACTTCCATGCCAGGTCCCAGACGGTCTGCTTGATGACCCGATCCATCCAGTCCTTCGGGAAGGAGACGTCAACCATGTGCTCGCCGGTCATGGTGGTGGCGGGAAAGCGCCACATGACGGCCTTCTTGCTTTCCAGCTCTGCCTTCTGGGTGAACTTCTTCAGACGGTACTTCACCCGCTGAAGATCGACGGAATCGGGCAAATAGACCGCGATCAGCAGGTCAGTGGTGTCCGTGACAAAGGCCGACCCCCAGTAGGTGGGTGTGATCTGCAGAATCGCCAGCTTCGAATCGGTCGTGTCCTGATAGACCATGTCGGGCATGGTGGCCTGGAAACGGAACGTACCGGTCTCACCGGGCTGGACAGCCGGACTAATCGGGACCTCAACGCCCGTGTCGATGTAGGTGGACGGCTTGATACCCGACAGCGGCGTCCCGTCAACCGACGCGCTCATGTTCGAAATGTCGTAGTCGTCATGCGGCAGGCCCATGTCCACTACATCGATCGGATGGGCGCCCTGGTTGCAGTGGAACTGGATCGTGTAATCAAGCGTCACGGAGGCGTCCGGGTTCGGCGTTAACTCCAGGACCATCCGCGGCACCGAGAACGAGTAGTCCTGAGCTGCCGCGGGCATCGCCAGCACGATCAGCACAGCGACCAAAAGTGTCCATCGCGCGATCCTCACTGCACCTCACCACCTTCGCGGTCATCGCTCCAGCCATCCGGGTCCCTGGGGCAGTCTGCATTGCAGATCGGCAGGTCCGGGCAGTCCGCACACCTCGTGGGCGCCTTCAGTCGCTCGCGGTAACGCTCAAAGACATCGTGCGCCCAGATCTCGCGCCATGGCGATTCGAGGATATTCCCGGCGCTCTCAGGGCCACGCGCGGGCCAGACGGTGCCGTCGGCACTGACACGGACGGTCACGTCCGCCGATGTCCGCGGGCCCTCGCGCACCTGCTGAGCAAGGCCCTTCGCGGAATTAAAGCGTTTCGGGGGCGCCCAGAGGTAGCGAGAGTTCGTGCGCTCGGACAGTTCGAAGAAAGTCGTCGCCACCTGCGGCAGTGCCCTGGCCGGCAGCGCGCCCGAGGCATCGCCGGCCTCATCCTCGTCCGGGCAGGCGATGGCGAATCCGACGACGTTGGTAACACCCATCTCCAGCAGGCCCTCCGCAATGTCATCCATCTCGGCGAGGTTGCTGTCCATCAGCGGCCACTGCGCGACCGGCGCAAGCTCCAGTTCCCGGCACTGCTCCACGGCCGATTTGAACGCCTCGCAATCGCCCACACCCGCGGTCTCGTCATGCCCGTCGGGATTACTGCAGACGTACAACATGTCGAGGTGGTCGAGGCCGGCCATCGCGCACTTCTCGATCACGTCAGCGGGAAGCCATCCCGCCAGCGCCCGCAGCCCACAGATCATGCCGATGTCCTCAGCGGCCTCCACCAGCAGCGCGAGGTGCGCCCGTTCGCCATCAGAGGCGGCCTGTATGGAAACGTGCGGCACGCCCGCATCCCACAGTGCGCGGATGATCTCACGGAAGCGCTCGGGCCTGCACTGATCGACGTCCGCGCGCAGCGGCGCTGCCAGCTGGCGCTCCCAGTGCGAGAGTTCAGGGTCGGTGAGATTCGTCACCGGGTAGTTGTCACCGGGCTTCGCGAGGTCCTCGATCATGTTGTGGACGTGGCCCAGGTCGGCGCGGACCTGATTTTCGGGAGCCCCGCTGAACTCCGAGGTGATCTCTTCGATGATCTCCTGATCGGGGCGCTCCTCCAGCACGCCGGCGGCCATCGTCACTCCGACCGGGGACAGCCACGCTGCCTCGGCGGCGTTTGCCAGCAGCAGGCCGCTGCCGTCAGGGTCCACTCGCAGATGAAAGCGCGTCGGCCACTCGCCCACCAGCATCTCATACGGCCGGATCGTCACGTCGCTTGCGCTCTCTGACACCGGCTCATCACCTCATTTCTGGCCACCCGCTCCAGCGGACAGCCTCCGCCACATACCCGAAGATCCTCGCATTCGAGACATTCGGCAGGCAGGTCAGCGTTCTCCGGCCGCTCCCGGCGGAAGCGAATCCGGGTGAAAAGCTCAGACTCCCAGATGCGATCCCAGCGGTCACGGAGGATATTGCCGACCGGCTCGTAGTAGGACTGGCAGGGCAGGACATCCCCGTTGGGCTCCACGCAGATGGAATACTCCGCGGCGTTGCAGAATGTGAGGCCGACGTCCACCTTCATGGGCGAAAGCTCACAGTGCCGCGTCACGGTGTACCAGATGAAGCGCATATCGCGCTCGGCGGCCCGGTCGCGCACGCTCTCGAGGACCTCGCGCAGCCTGCCGATGCTCAGCGCGGAAAGGTTTGCGGCCCCGCATCCGGCGTGGATCATCCCGTTCATCGCAAAAGTGCGCAGGCCCAGGTCGTGCAGGAAGTCAACGATCGGCTCGGCCTCGTCGGCGTTCTCCTCGATCAGCGTGGTGTTCGTGATCGTATGCAGGCCGCGCTCGACACAGTTGCGGATGCCCGCCACCGTCTCCTCGAAGGCCTCCGCGCGCACAATGCGGTTGTGAAGCTCAGCACGGTGTGAGGCGAGTGTAATCTGCACGTGATCGAGGCCCGCGTCCATGAGTCCATCGATCAGTTCGCGCTCGCGCAGGCGCCGCCCGTTGGTGTTGAGACCGCAGATCATCCCCAGGTCCTCGGCATGACGGACGATCTCCGGCAGGTCATCGCGGAGCGTCGCCTCTCCGCCGGTGAGGATCACGTAGGGGACGCCGATCGCCCACAGCCGGTCGAGGACCTCGCGCCAGCCGTCCGTGTCGAGCGCCGGCATCTCCCGCCGCTCGGGCTCATTGTAGCAGTGCGCGCAGTCGTTGTTGCAGGCGTACGTGAGCGCGAGATCGGCCTTGAGCGGGGCCTGCGCGCGGATCGAGAGGGGCTCGGGCTGCGGGATGCCTGCTTCGCACACGCGGCATCCCTCTGAGGGGCGGCTGATCTTCGCTATCGCCGAGCGCACCCGTTCGTACTCCGCCTCCAGTCCAAAATCGCGCGCGCCCGCGAACCGGGTTCGCAGATAGACGAGGGCGCGATCGGCGGGCACATCATCCAACGCCAGCCCCGCGCATTCTGCCTGCAGCGGAGAGAGATGCAGCGTGTCGGTCCCGTTCACGATCAGCAGGCCCGTACCATCATCGTGAGTGCGCAAATGCATGCAAACGCGCCCTTCGGGGCGCTCGAAGCGCTGGTGACGCAGTGAGACGCCGTCACGCCCGTGTGACAGAGCGCCGACTCGCGCGCCCAGTCGGCCGAGGTCCTCCCGCAAGCCGGCCTTCAGACGCGCGAAGAGCCCACCGTCATCGGCTACCACTTCGGCTTCTCCTCAAGCTGATAGGAGGTGCCACAGTACGGGCACTTCACGTAGATGGCCCCTTCCTTCATCTCGATGGCATCGGAACTTAGTTGCGCACCGCACGATTCGCAGCGCAGCTTCTCAAGTTCGGTGTCGCCGGTGAAGTCAACCTTGTGGGTCACCTTCATCTCCGGGCCCCTGGAGCGGGCGAGGTAGATCATGAAACCGGCGCCGCCAAGCAGCACGATTCCGATGATGACGCGTGGAACAGTGTTGCCCTGCCCGGACCCGACAAGGAAGACCAGGCCGGCGAGGCCGAGCACGGCGCCGAGCAGATATCCGGCTGTCTTCATCACGTAGCGGCACGCGGCTGCCGCGGCACCTCCTCAGAGCGTGAGCATGCGTGCGCATGGCAAGGGATAGTTCGCCCGCAGACAGCGCGAGACCTGCCTTTGGACCTGCAAAGCGCCCCGGCCGGCTACTCCACAACTAACTCGTGATGGCCGACGCCCCACCGGCCGATGCTGACGATAACGCGCCCGTCCTCGATGTGCCAGCGCGGGCGGGGACCGTAGCTGGATCGCTGCAACGGTGCGCCCTCCACGACGGCCGCGAATGCATCCTCAATACCGTGCACCACCACCGTGCAATCGCGCTGATCCTGCGCGCCGGGGAAGTCCCCCTGTGCCGCATCGCAATGCACGCCGACGCCGTCCGCGACCGGTTCGGTGGTGAAACGCTGCGTTCGGAATGCCCCGTCCTCGAAGTCATACGTGCGCCCGTCATCCTCATAGAGCGTCATTTCACCCGCTGCGCCGGCCCACACGTGGATGCTAAGCTCATCGAGCGGTCGCTGGCCGACATAGTCGGTCACCGGCCCCATGGGGATGATAGCACCTGCGGGGGCGAGCAGCGGCCCACCGCGCATGTCCGGCACCTCGGGAGTGCGCCAGCCGCCGCCATCGACGGGGTCACCGGTCCACACGTTGTACCACAGGCCCTCGGGGAGCCAGACTTCATCGGTGAAGCAGCCGACGAGCAGCGAATCGCCGAGCATGAACTGGTGCAGGCACTCATCGGCCTCCTGCTCGTGCGGCCAGAGCAGAGGCATCGGGCGCATGATGGGCATGCCGGTGCGGTGCGCCTTCCACGCCATGGAGTAGAGGTAGGGGATCAGGCGGTAGCGGAACTGGACGTACTGCCGGAAGACCTCCTCCATCTCCTCGCCCTGCAGCCACGGGTGGCGGAAGTAATTCCACGAGTTCAGTTGCGCCCACGGCAGCAGGCAGCCGAAATGAATGCCGTCCGCGCGGTAGGACATCATATCCACAGTGTTGAGGCCGTGCCCGGACATCGAGAGATTCAGGCACGCGACGAGCGGCTCCTCTCCCCCGCCGGTGTCGCCCGTCCAGGTGCCGGTCCAGCGCTGCACACCGGCCCACCCGTCCGGAGTGAAGGGGAAGGTGCGCTCGGGAACTGCTGAATCCCGCTCGTCCGTCTCACGGAAGCCCAGGTACATCTGCTTCGAGTACAGCAGCGGGTAGAGATTGTGCATCTGATCGTCGGTCATCCCGTTCCCCCAGAGCCGGTCGGGGTGCTCGAGGCACTGATAGGCGCCATCCTGCTTGAACCAGTGCGCGCCCTCGAAAACAAACTCCTTGAGGTGCTCGAACCACGGTTCCTCGGGCCGGGTGATGCGGTCGAGGCGGCGCTGACCCGCGCTCAGGTGCTCGTCCTGCTCATGGCCTTCGGCGAAAAACTCCTGATCCTCATCACGCGCCGCATCCGCCTCGCGGACCTCATCGTCAACGTGCCGCTCTTCTTCGTAGGAAAGATCGTAGTCATTGCACAGCCACAGCCCCGGTTTGAAGCCCATGCGCTGTGCGGCGGCGAAGAATGTGTCGCCGGTGCGGGCGTAGCCAGGCACGGGGAAGCGGTCCGGATGCCAGCACTTGTCCACCGTGGCATCGTAGTTCGTCTCCATCCAGCCCGGCTCCAGTCCAATGGCATCACAGGGGATCTCCCGGTCGCGGAAGTTCCGGCAGTCGCCGAGAAACTCGTACGCGTCAGCCTGTGTGCGGCAGATGAACCACAGCCCAAAGCCCCACTTCGGCGGCAGGAACGGCCGACCGGTCACGCGCGTGTAGCGTTCGATGATCTCCGCCGGCGACGGCCCGTAGATTACGTAAAGGTCCAGCACCTCGTTCTCGCACTCGAAGCCGAACCAGTCATCGGATGTAGCGCCGAGATCGTACCACACGCGGCGCGTGGTGTTCATCAGCAGCCCGTAGCCGCGCGAGGAGAGCACGAAGGGGATCGGGATGTACTCCTCGACGTTGCGGATCCACAGGTCGCCCTTCGTCCCGCGGTGCTCGATGCGGTCGCGCGTCTGATCGCCGAGACCGAAGAAGCGCTCGCCTGCGGGAAGCTCGAACCGCGCGCGGAAGCCCGGGTCTGGCCCGAGTATCGGCGGCTCGGCGCTGACAAACAGCCCCTCTCCCTCGGCACCGGAGACTGCCAGCGAGCCGTCCGCCGCCACGTCCACGGTCATGAACTCACTGGCCGCGAGCGAGGCCCCCTGTCCGGTCTCCGCGCGAACCGCCACCTCGTCCCACTCGCGCCGCCACAGATCGTACCGCAGCAGCGGCGACATCGGAGGCTCATCACCCTGCCATCCCCGGATGCGCGCGATTCCCGGCGTGAGGAAGGACACGTCTACGGTCGCGTCATCTGCGGTTAGCGAAAGACCTCGGTCGGTCGTCTCTGCGTTCGAAAGCTCCACTGTCAGTCACACTCCTGCGAACGACTGGTTGGTCTCAGCGTCCACTTCGCCGGTAGCGCCGAAATAGCCTCCCGACAGTTTGAGGATCATGCCACGCTCAGTTACGTGAAAACGGGAAAGCGGCGCATGGCAAACTAAGCACACAGTTATTGATATTGTAACCGCTACTTAGTATGATGCGTTTCTGGTAACTCCACGACTACCCACCGCTGCAATGCTCTGCCCATTGACCACTCGCTACTTCCTCTGCGAGGGGTTGAGACAACCGGTTGTTGCTTCTGTCGCCCCCGCGCGTCCTCACGGGCAGGCTCACCCTGGTGCCTCCCGGTCTTTCGTGCTGACAAAGTGCGCCTTGCATCACATCTCAAAGAAGCCATCTTTGGGCATAACGCTGACGCCTCCAGACGACCTGTATTTGCTTGCTGATTATCACTGCGCTGCGACGATGATCTGCCGTTACGTGATAAGTGCCAGACCGCATCGCGTCGAACGGGCCGATCTTTCGGTCGCCGAAAGTGATGACTTCCACGAACTCTTCGACGGCCTGAATACGATGCTGGATGCGCTGATTAACCCGCTGAATGTCGCCGCCCAATACATCGACCGCATATCCGAAGGGGATATTCCGGATCCGATCACGGACGATTACGATGGCGACTTCAACGAGATCAAGAACAGCATCAACATGTGCATCGGCGCCGTCAATCGCCTGATCCAGGACGCCAACATGATGGCCGACGCGGTCGCGGACAAGAAGCTGGACGTGCGGGCCGACCCGTCCCGCCATCGGGGTGACTTCGAGCGAATTGTCCAGGGCATAAATGAGACCGTAGAGGCAATGGACCAGGCGCTGGGGCCGGTCGCAGGAGCAATCCTGCAGATCGCGGCTGCGACCGACCAGATCTCTCAGGGCGCGCAGACGCTGGCCGAGGGCTCTGCCGAGCAGGCCAGTTCGCTGCAGGAAGTCTCCGCAAGCCTCGAGCAGATGTCGGCGATGACCCAGCAGAATGCGGCCAACGCACAGGAAGCCGACAGCCTCTCGGACGTGGCCGCCAACACCGCGAAGAAGGGCAACGAGGCTATGGAGCGGATGTCGCAGGCCATCAACGACATCCAGCAGTCGTCGGAGGAGACCTCGAAGATCGTCAAAACCATCGATGAGATCGCCTTCCAGACGAACCTGCTGGCCCTCAACGCCGCAGTCGAGGCGGCCCGCGCCGGTGATGCCGGGAAGGGCTTTGCCGTGGTTGCAGAGGAGGTGCGCAATCTTGCGCAACGCTCGGCCGAGGCGGCCAAGAATACCGCCAACATGATCGAGGAGGCCGTCAAGAACGCCGAGAGCGGCGTCGCCATCAGCGAGGAGGTTGACGAGGCGCTCACAGAGATCGGCGAGGGCTCTCGCAGGGTGTCAGAACTCATCGCGGAGATCGCTGCTGCCAGCAATGAGCAGGCAGGCGGCATCGAGCAGGTCAACACCGCCCCCGAGCAGATGGATGAGGTCACCCAGCAGAACGCGGCCAATGCCGAAGAGTCGGCCTCGGCGGCCGAGGAGATCAGCGCGCAGACCGACGAACTGCGCAACATGGTCGAGGCCTTCACGCTGTCGGCGGACGTATCGGCCGAAACGCCCTCCGGGACTGATCTGACACTGGTCTCCGATGACGAAAAGACGTCCCAGTCGCGAGAGCCGTCCGGAGATGAGGCGATCCCGCTTGACGACGAGGATCGCCAGGCGCTCGCGAACTTCTAGCGCATTCCCTCTGGAGCGAACGCGATAGCTCCAACGGGAAGAGGGCGTGCCCACCTGGGCCTGGGCACGCCCTCATTTCGTGTACGAGCATTGTCACGGCCGCGGCCGCTTCGTGAAGACATCCGGGGTGTCCCGCGGGAACCATCGGCCGCTCCAGTAGCACTTCGCGCTGTCGAAGTCGAAGCCATCCTCCTCCAGCCTCGGGTCACCGGTCTCTGACAGATAGTCCAGAAGCTCCTGCTGCAACCTCCGGCGGATCGCGTCGTACTCCGGAACTTCCGCGACGTTCACCATCTGATCCGGATCCGTCCGAATGTCATACAACTCCTCGCCGGGCCGCCTGCCGAAGGCCAGTTCATACAGTGGCGCCACGTCCGGCAGGTCGCGATTCTCAATCATGTAGTCTTTGGTGATGCTCTGATCCACGTCCTGCCGATGATACGGAGGATCGCCCGCCGGCCAGCGGTCAGGCTCGTAGTTGAGGATGTAGAGGAACTCATCGGTTCGCAGGCACCGCATCGGGTAGCCGACGTCGCCCTGACGGCCGGTGGTGTGGCGCTCGCGCCCACAGTGGACCCGATCCCGATCGGCATCGACGCGACCGGCGTCACCGCTGCCAAGCACATCGAGGAAGCTGCGGCCGGACATCTCCGGCAGGGGCTCGAGCCCGGCCGCCTCCAGGAACGTGGGCGCGAAGTCGGCGAAGCTGACGAAGTCGGTGACCGTCCTGCCGCCCTCAATCTCCCCGGGCCAGGCGACCGCCAGCGGCATCCGCGTGCCGTAGTCATACAGGTTGGCCTTCGCGCGGGGGAAGGGCATCCCGTTGTCGCTGGTCACCACGATAAGCGTGTTCTCGTACTGCCCGGTCTCCTCCAGCAGGCGCAGACAGTCGGCGATCTGGTCATCGTACATCTGGCACTCGAGCAGGTAGTCGGCGATGTCTGCGCGGACGGGGTCGCTGTCCGGAAGAAATGCGGGCACCTCGACATCATCAAGCTGTATACCGGCGTGCACGCCCGAGCCTTCGACGTAGGGGCGGTGCGGATGATAGCTGCCAACCCAGAAGCAAAACGGCTCATCGCCGTCCCCGGCCATGAAGTCACCGAAATCCTCGAAGCGCGGCCCGGCCGGGTTATTCTCGAAGCGGAACTTCGGATCGCCGGGTCCCCAGCCCTTCCAGCAATGCCCCACGCGGTAGCCCGCCTCGGCAAGTTGCTCGGGGTAGACGCGCCAGCCGGGCCAGGTGCTCCACAGGTTGCCGGTGTCCTCAAGCTCCCAGTGGTTCCGGCCGGTGAGCACCGACGCGCGCGAGGGCGTGCAGGAGGGTGAGGAGATGTACGCGTTGGTGAAGATCACGCCCTCTTCAGCGACACGGTCGAAGGCGGGTGTGCGCACGACCGGATCGCCGGCGTATCCGGTATGTGTCCACGACTGGTCGTCGGAGATGATGAAGAGGATGTTGGGTCTGTCGGCGGGCATGACAACGGCCTCCGATCCTCGGCGTGAGATTGCAGACAGGGCTACCTTCCTCGCAGGCGCGGTCGGACCTCCGCTCCCAGTGCTGCCAAGGTATCAGACGCTTCGCAGCGAACCACCTGATGACCGCCGATGAGCGCGCATCGTGACATGGGAGGACCGACATGAGTTACAACATCTACTGGGGCGACATGCACACTCAGTTCAACCTCGCACACATGCGGCTGCAGGTCGATGGCGTTGATGCCGTCGCGGAGCCGCCGGAGGATCTCGCGGACTGCGAGGACTTCGTGCGCGAAGCATTTGAGGGCGCGCGAGACTATCTGGACTTCTTCCCCATCGTTTACTACCCCGCACATTCCACCCGCGACCCCGAGCCGCGCTCCCGCTGGGACCCGGTCGGCTGGAAGGACTACTACGAGGCCGACTGGGAGATGATCTGCTCGCTGGTCAAGGAGTATCACGCGCCCGGCGATTTCGTGACCTTTGCGGGCTACGAGTGGACCGGCGACCGCACCCGCTGGGGCGACCACAATGTCTTCTACCCTTTCGATGACCCGCCGCTGGACCTGTCGCTGCACATCGACGACCTCTACGCGAATCTGCGCGAGGCCGGCGCCATCGCCATCCCCCACCACACCGCCTACGCCTTCGCCAACCGCGGGAAGGACTGGGCGCACTACGACAGCGAGGTCTCGCCCTTCGGGGAGATCTACTCGGTGCACGGGTCCTCCGAGGGCTGCAACACGCCCTTCAGGATGTATCGCAACGGCTCGATGGCCCCGCGGGTGTCGATGAACACCATTCAGTCCGGTCTCGATCACGGCTACCGCCTCGGCATCATCGCCTCGGGCGACAACGGCCAGGGCTTCGCCGGCAAGTGGGGCATCGGCATGATGGCCGCGCTGGCCGAGGACCTCACACGCGAGTCGCTGTGGGACGCGTTCATGCAGCGGCGCGTCTACGGCGTCACCGGGGACCGGATCAAGCTCGATTACTCCCTTGGCGATGCGCCGATGGGTTCGGTCCTGGACGGTGGCGATGAGCATACGTTGCGCGCGTCGGTGGAGTGCACGGAGGCGCTGGACCGGATCGAGGTCATCCGCAACGGGCGTGTCGCGCATACCTGCAACCACGCGGGCACGTGGGAAGCGCCCACCGAGGGCACAGTCCGCTGCAAGATCCCGTTCGAGTTCGGCTGGGGGCCAATCGAAGGCTACGGCTTCGACGTGAGCGAGAAGCAGTGGCAGGGGCGCTTCCGCATCGCCGAGGGCCGAGTGGTGTCCGTCGAGGGGGCGTTCACCCGGCATGGGAACTCGTGGGAGCAGACCGGGGACGGTGAGGTCGAGTTCGAACTGACCACCGATCCGCGGCGACACGCAGCGACGGATACCGCGCAACAGCGCCTGATCGTGGAGGTCGAGGCGCCGGCGGACGCGCTCTGCGTGCTGGAGTGCGACAACCATCGGATCACGTTCACGCCGGCGGAGGCGATGCAGCGCAGCGGGCTGATCGTCTACGATCAGCAGTGTCGCGAGCGTATCCGCGAGCAATTCGGCGACCAGACGGGCGAATGGGACGATCTGCGCGACGCGGTCTATCATAATGCGCACATCATCAAGCGCCACATCGCGGTCCCGGAGGCTGGCTACACCGCCGAGATCGACCTTGACCAGACCGACTTTGCCCCGGGCCGCAACTACGTCTACCTGCGCGTGAGCCAGCTCAACGGCCAGTACGCGTGGTCCAGTCCAGTATGGGTGGATGTGTGAACGGCAGTCATCGGTCACACGTCGCAAGCTGCAAGCTAACGGCGAAACGGCGCCAGCGCCCAGTCGTTTGGAGGGCGCGGTCCTACGTGGCCGCCCGGCGTTATTCGCCCCGCCAACTTCGGGGCACCAGAACGAAGGAGAGGTGACCGCCCATGCCTGACCTCACCTGCGTGACCTGGTGCGGCCTCTACTGCCGCCTCTGCGGGCACATGGCGCGGCTCCTCCCGTTCCGTTACGCCTTCAGGAGCGACGCATGCCCCGGTGCAGGCCTCGGCCGTTCGCCGATCTCCGTTCCCCTTCCCACTCCCCCATCCCCACTCCCCCTGCCTTACTCCCCCTCATACCCCCGCTCGCGCCAGACCGCGCGGGAGTACTCGATCTGCCGTTCGGTGGGCTCCTTCTCCCCGTCGATACTCGGCCACGGGTCACCCTCGCGCGGGTCGGGGCGCCAGTCGTCGTCCTCGTACCGCTTGCGATCCTCCTCGCGCCGGAAGTCGGGGACATCGACGGTGTTGCTGTCATCAAGCGCCGAGCGGTAGGCCAGCGGCCCTATGATCGACATCGCGACACCGCGGTACACGTCGAGGAACGGAGGTTCGCCGGTGCGGATCGCCTCCGCGAAGTGGTAGTTGGTGAAGAAGTCCCCGCCGCCGTGGCCGGTCTTCACTGCCTCCTCATGGTGCTCGGGGAAGTCCGGCCGGTAGATGATCTCCTCGGGGTGCTCGCGCTCCTGATGATACTGCTCGCGCACCACGCGCAGCATGTTCCTCTCGCCGGTGCGCAGGTTCTCCATCAGCCCCCGTGAGCCATGCACGCGCACCCACACGCCATGTCCGCGCAACCGCACCTGAACCAGCCGCACGACCGCGTCGTTGTCCATCCGCAGGGCGATCATCGACGCACAGTCGCCGAACTTGATGACCCGCTCCATCACCGGATCGTCATCGCGACAGCGCATGATGAACCCGTTGACCTTCTCCGGCCACGTGTCGGTGATGAACATGATCGGCGCGAGCGCATGGGTGCAGTAGTACGTGGCCGGGATCCAGTTGCGCCAGTGATACATGCCCGGCGAACGGCCCATCACCACATCCGCGGGATCGGGATGGATGTACTCACCCTCCGCGTACATCACAGTCCCGACCTCGCCGGCCTGGTAGAGCCGCCGCATCTCCTGGTTGAAGACCATGTACGGGTAGTTTTCGGCGAACATATACGTAAGGCCGGTGCGCTCGACGGTGCGCACAAGCTCCACACCCTCCGCCAGCGTGAAGCAGGCGGCGGTCTCGCTCATCACGTGCATGCCCGCGTTCAGCGCCTTGATCGCGAATGGCGCGTGCTCGTGGAAGTAGTTGGCGAGGATCACCGCGTCCATGTCGTGTTCGAGGAACTTTTCGAAATCGGTGTAGGTCTCGACCCCGAACTGGTCGCCAAGCTCCTCCAGCCGCTCCTCCCACGTGTCGCAGAGCGCGACAAGCTCCATCCCAACGCGCTCACCGGTGCCACGCGCGAAGGTCTGGCCTCGACCCACGCCGACAACTCCGACCCTGATCGCATCAGACATGACAATCCTCCGCTCTACTCAACGAGCGATATCCCGTTGGTGTCCTGATAGAAGAGTACGACCTCCACTGGCGGTTGGGCCTCTGCGGCGATGGCGCGGGCCTCGCGCAGGCGCTCTTCGTGAAATTGCCGCTCGGCTTCGGCGCTATCGAAGCGCTCGCTGCCACCGTACGCGCCGCAATCCACGTGATCGACAATGACCAGCCGCTTCACACCATGCAGCGAGACGCCAAGCTCCAGCGCCTCGAGAATAATCTCGCGGGGACGGGGATCGATCAGCGCCTTCGAGCCGCCGCAGCCCCCGGGGGAATCGTGCCTGAAGCACTCCACACCGAAGTACGCCGCCAGCAGGTCCGACAGTTCCGCGTGAAAGCGGTAGTCCATACAGCGCACAACCATATTCTCGCACGTGCAGCCATCGTCTGATGTCTCCAACGTCTCACCCCTGCAGTCCGTCGTTGCTTTCGTCGCTGTCGTTACTCCTCCATGACCCATACGCGCTTGTAGATGCCGCCCTTGCCCGCCGAATCACGGACCGCAACGGCAAGGTAGTTCCAGCCATCAAAGCGCAGATGGTCGCCGATGTCGATCGTGAAGGGCGTCTTCCAGCCGTCCTGGCCCTCCATCCTGTGATCCGCCACAATATGGCCGTTCAGCCAGATCTTCGCATCCTCGTCCACTGAGCCGAAGAAGAGCACCAGTTTCTTGCCCCTATGCTTCGGCTCGAGTTTGAAGCGGGTGCGATACCATCCGAGGCCGTTATACTGCTCCCCATGATCGGCCTCCCACTGCCGCCCGGGCTTCTGGTCCTCCCAGAACCTCGTGGTGCGGATCGAGGTCCAGCCCTCCGCGGACCTCTGCAGCACCCACCACTCTTCGCTCTCCCCCACCTCGTCAGGGTCAAAGCGGAAGTGCCACTTCTCCGGCAGCAGCTTCACAGCCTTCCGGTCACCGATGTCCCGCACGAGTTTGTATCCGGCGAAATCTCCGTACCTGGTATCGCGCCACATGGCCCAGTAGGGGTTGATCACGTTCCGCTTCCCGATAGCCATGCGGTAGTCGTGCATGCGCCTGATGGTCGCAACATCCGCGGCGAGGTCTCCGGTCTCACCGGAGTTGATGCGCTCGGTGGCGGCGATTGCGTCCGCGGTCATTTCCGCGTGGCGAAGCGCCTGCAGAAGCTGTTGGACGCGCTCGCGCACGATCTCTGGCTCGTCCAGCACCAGGCGCCGGGCCTCCATCAGTATGTCGCGGGCGGGTGCGAAGGCCTCGTCATCGTACATGAGCGGAATCGCGCGCTCACTACCGCGGCCATAGTTCTGGTAGCCAAGCTCGTACGCCCTGTCCCGCCACTTCTGCCACTCGCGCGGCCAGAATTCGTTCCAGTACTCGAAGTACTCGCGGACTTTCGGGCCAGCGGCGCCAAAGGCCGCGTAGTAATCTTCGAGTATCGCCTCGGCGGATGCATCGGTGTCCCAGTGCAGTTGGGACAGAAGGTAGTAGACGGGCCCCTGTGCGAGCCACTGGCCGGACAGTGAGTCGAAGTCGGTGCCGATCATGCCGTTCCGGGCGGCGAACTTGAAGTCCGCTGCCATTTGATGCAGCGGCGCCCGCGGGACCGTATGCAACGCGCCCAGCCAGTTCGGGCGCAGGAACAGCTTCGTCGCCTGTTTGTGCCAGGCCATCCAGTCATCCTGGAACTGCTCGCTCTGCTCGCCAGAGTTCGGATAGCCGACCGCCGGCACAAAGCCGATGATGATGTTCGGCTCCAGCGTGGTCTCGCGCGGGGGGAAGCGGTAGCGCGAGTAGGCGTAGGCGGCAACATGCGCGTCCGCGTCCACCTCTCTGACGCGCCTGGCCAGTTCGTTGTAGAACTTCGCGTAGCGATCGGTGAGGATCACCCGCTCGCCCTTGGGCGTCTGCTCCGTGTAGCCCGGCACGTCCCACGAGGCACAGCTTTCACACTCGCAGAACCCGCCACCGTCATTCTCGCAGGCATTCAGCGTCTGGTACGCGAGGGGATTGTCCTCCCACTTTCGCTTCCACTCGGCCACAACCGCGTTCCACAGTTTCGGCTCGGAGACGCACATCTTGACGCGATCCGGCGGCCCCCACGGCCTCCGCTCCCCCTTGTAAAGCGCGAAGTACTCGGGGTGCTCATCACCGTAACGCTCCCACCAGTCGGTGAACGAGTGGCCGTAGTTTATGAACAGCGATCGGCCCATGCGCATCCTGCGCAGCCACTCGCGCTCATCTTCCTGAAGGTCCCGTACGACATCGCGATCCAGCCGACCCGTGAACTGTTCGATCCGGTTCAGGAATGTGCTGCGGATAGTATTGCGCAGCTTGCGCTGCTTGATCTGCGGGACCTCATGAACGTCGATCTCCCCCACGCTGACGGTCGGTTCATCAGGGATGACCGTGCCCGTCTCACCCGGCCACAGCCACTTCACTCCCACCTGATCCTGCAGAAAATCGTAGACGGCGTAGAGGGTGCCGACCTGGTTGTGCCAGCTGTACGGATCATCCCGATCGCCCGGCCCAAGCCGATCGCCGCCGACGATGAAGAGGTCCCCGTCGGCGGTCACGATGCGAATTGCCTCCGGCTCAATGGCTTCTACATCGATCCCGGCTGCCGCCGCGGCATCACAGGGCCCGACGTAGATCACGTGCGCGATCTCGGACGGACAGTCGTTCTCCGTGACGAGAGGGATATCCGCCCCCGATACCGCCTGCAAGTGCTGCTGAAGCTCCTCTGCAGGAAAGCGATGGATCTGCATGGCGTCCTCAGGCACGACGATAACGCAGTTCGACGCGCCGTCTACGGTCAGGTCTATCGCAACCGCGGGGAGTGCACACATCACCGCGAGAACGATGGCGACTTTCGTTCGCATGGCAACGACCTCCGGCAGGTCGGGCTGTTAGCGACATGCCAATTCAACGCGGGAGCCATCGGGCCCTGCATGGAAGGCCCTCTGACGCCGCCGGCGAATTGTTCTCTGTCAATCATACTCCGACAAGAGCCAAGTGAGAGCGCGACGATTACGAGGGATAACGTGGATACCGGCAGCGAGATGATCCTCGAGATGCTCCGGCGGAGCTACTTCGCCGCCGACGGCCTTTGGTTCGTTATGCTCGAGGAGGAAGACGGCCTCGAGCACGCCATGGACATAGACGAGCGCGTATGGCGGGTGATGCCGAAGATTCAGGCGCGAAAGGCGCGAGAGTTGATGGGCGTGGAGGATCATACACCGGCGGCGCTGGTCCGCTGCATGGCGCTCAAGTTCGCCGCCGAGGGGCACCGGTATGATCTGTCCGTGGAGAACCAGAACGCCGCGTCACTCGTCATTTCAAAGTGCCCGTGGCGCGAGATCCTCGAGGACAGCGGTCGCGAGCACCTGGGCCCTCAGATCGCCGACCGGATCTGTGCGACGGAGGCAGCGGTGTGGGCCGAGGAGTTCTCCCCTGAGGTGGGCCCTCCCGTTGAGGCCGAGTTGGTTGAGGCGATCTGTCACGGAGACGAGCACTGTCGCGTCGTGTTTCGCACGAGGACCGAGGAAGTGACCGATGATGAGTGAGGTAGAAATGCCGAAAGAACCGCTGACTGTCCTGATCAAACCTGCGGGCCCTGACTGCAACCTGGCCTGCAGGTACTGCTTCTATTCCGGGAAGAGCGATGAACTGTATCCGGACTCACCGAAGCACCGCATGTCCGATGAGACGCTGAGAGAGTTGGTTCGCAAGTACATGAACTACCATGAGCGGGTGGTTCCCTTCGCCTGGCAGGGGGGGGAGCCGACGCTGATGGGGCTGGACTTTTATAAGCGGGCCGTGGAGTACCAGCAGCTTTACGGGCGCTCCGGCCAATCGGTGTCGAACTCGCTGCAGACGAATGCGGTGGTTCTCGACGATTCTGATTGGGCGCGATTTCTTCACGAGTATCAATTCCTGGTGGGCGCGAGCATAGACGGCCCGCAGGAGGTCCATGACGCGTTCCGCGTGGACCATGCCGGAAACGCTTCGCACGCGAAGGTCGTCGCTGCGATTGATACCTTGCTTGAACATGACGTTGAGGTCAATATTCTCGCAATGGTGCAGCCAGAGAACGTGCATCAGCCCCGGGAGACCTATGAATACCTGCTGGGGCTCGGGGTCGATTTCCTGCAGTTCATTCCTCTGGCGGAACGCAACCCGTGCGGCCCGGGCCTGACCGACTTTACGATCAGCCCTGAGGATTACGGGCGGTTCTTGTGCGAAGTCTTCGACATGTGGGCCGCCGAGGAGCCGCGCCAGGCATATGTGCGGATGTTCGATGACACCCTGGCGGTGCTGATGGGTCACGACCATCCAACCTGCATGTTCAGCGCCCACTGCGGCCCGTACTTCGTGGTAGAGCATAACGGAGATATCTACGCGTGCGATTTCTTCGTAGAGGAGCAGTGGAAGTACGGTAACATCCACGATCTGCGGTTCCACCACATCCCGCGTCTGGAGCGATACAGTACGTTCCGCGCGCGGAAGACCGCCGGACTCGATGAGTGCGCGGAGTGCAGGTGGTTTGGGTTGTGCCACGGGGGGTGCCCGAAGTACCGGGTGATGCTCGGCGACGCGGCGCAGCCGACCTACTTCTGTAAGTCGTACCGAATGTTCTTCGAGCATGCGTACGATACGCTGCAGGAGATGGCCGAAGAGCTTCTCGCCGAGCAGGAGGAATCGCAACAGGCGTCGGACGCTGCGAACGTAATCACGCCCTCGCAGTTCCCCGAGCATGTGGGCCGGAACGATCCGTGCCCGTGTGGTAGCGGGAGGAAGTACAAGGACTGCTGCATGCCATGAGGAAGCGTTTCTGACATTATCCGAATGAAAGGGCGCCGGCTGAAACCGGCGCCCTTAATGAATCCGGTTTATCCGGTCGGGTCAGATCAGAGGCCACCGAAGAGGCCCCAGACAGTGCCCAGAGCCCACAGTATGTTGCGCGTGCGGTTCCAGTCAAACCCGCGATCCTCGAAGGGGATGAAGATGATGTCGCCTTCCTGTAGCGGCATATCCTCCGGAGCCACGCCCTCGTCGGCCTGGCCCATGTTTCGGGTAAAGAACTCGGTCTCCCCCAGTTCGTTGGTGCGCAGCACAGTCACCTTGTTCATCTCGCCCGCCGAGAAGTTGGCGTAGGAGGAGACGACATCGAGCAATGTCAGATCCGTGGTGAGCGGGATCGCGCCCTGTCGTGAGGCCGCCCCCATCAGGTAGACCGTGTTGATTTCGGGCACGACGACCACGTCATCGGGTGCAAGTGAGATATTCTCTTCGAGGTCACCATCCATCATGGCTTCAACGTTCACGGTGACGGCCTCGTCCTCGCGATAGACGTGAACCGTATCTAACTTGGCCATTTCAGTCGGCCCCGCCGCGGTCAGCAGTCGGAGCACGTCGCGCTGCTGGCGTTCACGAATGTCTATGACGCCCGGTCGTTCGACGGCCCCGAGCACGAGCACGGTCTCCGGCTGTGCCGGGGGTACCAGCAGCACGTCACCGGGGTTCATGGTGAGGTTATAGCTCATCTGCCCTTCCATGATGAGGGCCTGCAGATCGACGGGTATCGATCCCTCGGCCGTGATGACCTGTGAGCGACTGAGATCGGCCTCGGGCGTGGCGCTGCCGACTCGAGCGAGCGCCTCGACTACGGTGACAGGCTCGGTGACCTGCAGCGACTGCGGCATCCGCACCTCACCCAGCACAGATATCTTCCCGGCCTCCCGCACGACCACCACGTCGCCGGGTTGCAGGACCTTGTTCTGCGTCAGATCCCCCTCCTCCAGCAGGCGGTTGAGGTTGACTTGAATGACCTGTTCGCCGGGACGGATGATCATCGCCGAGCTACGGTCTGCCCCTTCGGCGAGCCCTCCCCCGATACTTGAGATGGCCTGAAGCAGCGTGACCCGCCGACCGAGAGGCAACACGCTCTCCCCCGGCTGCTGCACTTCGCCAAGCACCGCAATGCGGTCCTCCAGACGCGGAACATAGATGGCGTCCCCGTAGCTGAGGGGGACGAACGCGTCAAGCTCCCTGCCGGTGCGCAGACCGCTGAGGTTGACTGTCATCGGCTGATCGCCGGTGCGGGTGAGGCGAACGTTGCGCAGATCCGCGACTTCCGTCGGACCGGCAGACGCAACCGCATCGGCGATGGTTGCGCCGTAGGGAAGCACCATCGGGCCGACCTGCTGTACCTGCCCGGTGACGTAGACCTTCCGCTCGGACGCCAACTCATCGAGAGCCACCGTGACCATCGGGCGCTTGATCAGACGCTGCAGTTCGGTCCCAATGGAATCCTCGATCTCCGACAGCTTCATGCCGCCGACCTCCACGTTCCCGATGACCGGCATCGAGAGCGTACCAGTTGGGCCGACGCGGAACTTGCCGCTAAGCTGTTGTTCGCCGAAGACGGTAACTGAGAGGACGTCGCCGGTGGAGGCGGTGTACCCGGCCAGAGGTTGGGCGAGGGCCGGGAGGGCACCTGCGAGGAGTGCGAGGATAGCTGTTGCCGCAATGAAAGCTCGTATTCGCGTGATCATCACGCCACTGATTGTACGCCTGCCCGCCCGCAGTGTCAAGAACAAGGCCTCTTGCCGCCCTCAGTTTCGTGAGAAAGGGGTCTCTTCGTCTCGCTCGGTCATACCAAGGGCCTCGAGTTTCCTCCGCGCGGCAGCCATCACGCGGTAGTGACGTATCTCCTGGCGGAGCATCGGGAGCACCTCGGTGAGCCGCTCCCCGGGGCTTTGCATCTCCAGGATCTCCTGTTGTTGTGACAGCTCCATCTGGAGGTTGGCAGCGATGGCCCAGGAGAGGGACGCCGGATCCTCCGGCACGTCCACATTGGTGTTCTCAGCCCCGATCGTCCGGCGCACGAGGCTCATCAACTCGCGCAACTCCGAGCGCGCAACATCGGCTCCAACCGCGCTCTGACCGTCATCCCGCGGTCGATCGTCAATCAACTCCACGTCGGCGCGCACCACAGGCATTGCGCTGAGGATCGCCCGAATCCGGAACCGCGGTCCGCCTACTGCCAGCACCATTGAGGATCCGTCCGGCAGTTCCGCACACTCAGATATGCGCGCGATGGTGCCGACGTCATGCGGGATTCCCGGACCGCCGACTTCCTTCCCCGCGCGCAGAAGCGCCACGCCGAAATAGCCCTCGTCGTCCGAGACTTCCTCAAGCATTCTCTGATAGCGCTCTTCGTGAATGTACAGAGTCGTCGGTGCTCCGGGGAAAAGCACCGAGTTCAGGGGCATGACAGGCAGGTCCTCGATAATTCCCATCCCTTCCGCTGCACCTCCTGGTGTATGGTGTCTTAAACTTACGAGACAGCCGCGGGTTCTCCTGCACGATTTGCGCAGATTGTCTCGACCGATGATGGTGCCGGCAGAAGAGATCGGCCAGTTTCGCCCCGACTCGCCTTGATCGCCCCCTCTATTCTCGCGTGCTTCGCAGGCCGACCGGCGAGGACGAACCGCCGCGGGACACACTGACACAGTAGCCACCTCATCGCATTGTGCCTTATGCCAGAACTTCTTCTCTCCCGGACAGGAGATTCACCCCCACATGTGGAATTGAATCAGCGTACTACGGGCTGTAGTTGACCGATGCCGGATCAGCAGGAGCCGACTGCCATGAGTAAGCACCCATCCGATGAGGCGCTCGAACGCGCGAATGATCACATCTTCTCCATGGGCCTTGGCGATGTCGCGGCGCAGATGAGCCGCCTGAACATGCGCTATGGGCTGGCGAAGATGCACTATGTGCTGCACGAACTGGGCCACGAGCCGGACGCGACATTCATCGGCACTCCCGACCTTACCGTCACCCGCAACGAGCAGCGCTGGAACGCGGGCGTGGGCTACGGCGGAAAGATCACCTGGGGCCCGGGCGACCGCGATGTGGTCTTCCTCGACGTCAAGCCCAACTGCTGCGGTATGCTCGTGGGCGGGCTTGCCGACCCGCCGGAGCTTGCGGAAGTAGGGGCGCGGCTGGACGCGATGCTCGATGACAGGGCCGAACTCGACGGGGTCCCGATCAACTGGGACATCGGCACCGGTAACCATTTCGTGGATGTGTTGCGCGTCGAGCCGGTTGACGCGGAGGCCGATCTCCCCCCGTGGTGCTTCGTGCTGCATTTTTCGGGTGGCGAATTGCGGGGCGATAACCCGCTCGGGATGGGGCTTTACTGGCATAGCAGCGCGGAGCTTCAGAGGCGGATGGAGGTTTTCGAGACGCCGTGGGGGCCGTGTCGAACGCTGCTGGGTGACGATGCGCGCGAGTACCGGGATTTCTTCCAGCGCGCCGACGAGTTCATCCTGAAGCGCCGCCTGATGGCCGCGGAGCGGCTCTTCGAGGACTTCTCTGTCATCGCGAACCTCCACCACCAGGGCCTCACCGGGCTCAACTCGGTGGTGCTGGGCTGCCAGGACACTTCAGGCGGGGGCATCATGCCGGTGATGCTGCGCGAGGACACGCCCGGTTACCTGTTCCACGCGCTGCCGAATCTCACTGACGCGACCATCAATGTGCTCGGCTGGCGCGAGCGGGCGGAGGAGCATGGGGTGCTGGAGCATCTGCGGGGCGCGAACGTGATTCCCCATGGTGCGGGCTACATGCTGCCGGGCGTCTCGCGAGTGCTGGACGTGCATACGTACAACGGGCGCCGCTACTACGAGGTGGAAACACACGATCACGGTGTGCGGATCATGCTCGGCACCCCGCGCGATCTTACCTATGCCTACCGCGGCCGCCGGGTGATCCTTTCGAGCGTGGAGTATTCCCTCGGCGAGATAGCGGCGCGGCTGATGCCGGTGTATGTGCTGAAGGCATAGGCCCACACTCAATCATTGATGTGGGGCACGCTTCCAGCCTGCCATCGTTCAGGAGGGGCGGGGCTCCCGTCCGCTGCCGTGTAGCGGGCGTGAGGGTGAGACGGCGTCAGCCGGATCAGCTTCCCTGCCCGCCCGTCGTTGTCGTTCCGGCGATCTGCAACAACATCCGCGCCCACACCATCCCCCCTCTCGCTCCACTTCCAGTGCTGCCGTTTGCTGCCGTGCGCTGTCCTTTGCTGACGTCTGCTGGCGTGACCTCACCGGAACACCCTGTACTTCGCCGGGTTGAGCCCCGCCTCGCGCATCAGGTGGGCCGCCTGCCGGCGCCAGTTCTCGGCGATCTCGGCCCGTTCCTCCTCAGTCTCGGCTTCCGCATCGGCCCGGATCAGCCCCTCGATCTGCTCCCACTCCGGGTTATTCGCGATCGCCCACACCGCGATCTGCGATACCGGATGGGGCGGGTGCATCCTTCCCACCTGCTCGGAAAGCGCCGCCATGCGTGGCTCCGGACAGCAGACCGGGTTCATCCGATCGTATCGTGTCGGCGCGGGAAGACCGTGATTCGTGCAGGCGGTCGGGATCGTCACGTACTCCACGTGGCTGCGCGAGAGGTCGATCGGCACCCAGCCGAGAGTCGTCATGCCCTGCCGGTCCTCGCGCTGTGCCCAGAACTGTGTCCCCGGCGCCACGAATATTTTCTGCGGGCCGAAGGGTGTCCGCCGGATGCGACCCTTGACCGACCTGTCGCCATTTCCGTAGAACGTCGCATCGATCTTGCCGCTCCCGAGCGCATCGAGCAGGTCCACCGGCTCCGGCTCGATCTCGGCCTCTGCCGGGAGCGCCACGAGTATCCCCAGCGCACCGATCGCCATCAATGTAAGTACCAGTCGCCTCTTCATCGTGCCCACCTCCGCGCATCGATGCGTCATCAACTGGTACATTTGACGCCCGAGCCCCCCGGACAGTTTCATGGCCATATCCGAAAAGAGCCCGTGACGTGCAAAGGAACGCTCCACGCATTCGGCGAAGAGGCCCTCGGATGTCTGCCAGACCGGGTGAGACGCTACGGAGGCTTACCATGACACATGAAGTGCTGCGCTCAGTAATCATCATGGCACTCATCATCAACGCACCGGCTATTGCATACACCGCCGACCTCACCGAGGACGATGTCATCCTGAAGATCGAGTTCGAAAGCTGGGGCGAGGCGCGCGGGCTGCAGCCGATCGGGCGCGAAAATGCCTCGGGTGACGTCGCGATGGCAATGGCCTCCGATGCCTGCGCCGCGGGTGGACTGAAGCTCGCGGCAGGCGAGTACACGCTGCTGTTCTCGGACTACGCACCTGCCGGCGACCAGGATGCCTTCTTCGTGGAGATCGACGGTGAGCGCACGCGACTGAAGGGTCACATCGGCTCCTGGGGTACGATCGTGCATCCGTTCCATGTAGAAGAGGACGGCACGGTCACAATCCTGATCCTGGGCCAGGAGGCGGGCATGACGCTGGACCGGATGGCAGTGGTGCGCGGCTCACACGATGCGGGAGACATCTCCTTTGCAGACGTGCCCGGCGAGACGACCGGCGAGAGCGTCGGCCTCGACGAGGTTGAGCGCCTCAGCACATCCTGCCGACTTGCCGAGGTCCCGTCCGATCCCGCGACCCCGGATGAGCGCACCGTCTATCGCGAAGACTTTGAGACGGAGTGCGGCGGGGTGTCGGGCGAGCATCGATGGATGGACGGTCCCTTCGGACAGGCACTTGTACTCGACATGCCCGACGGACAATTCACGATCGACGCGAGCGACCTGTCCATCGGAGAGCAGGGGACCGTCGAGTGGTGGGCCAGGCCCCGCGAGGCCGCACACGTCTGGTGGGACCAGGGCTGGCATTACTTCATTCACGCCGAACCCGCTCAGCCGGGCGGCACCCAACTTGACGTGCAGCTTCTGCGCAGCTACCTGAGCCTGTACGCCTCGCCCGATGGCACTCCCTACGGGATGACCGAGGGCCTGCACGAACGGGCACAGATGGGCACCGGGAATCTCAGCATCCATGACTGGCATCATATGCTCGTCTCGTGGGACTTCACCGGGGACCGGCAGTACCTGTGGGTGATGGTTGACGGCGTCGGCATGGAGAGCTTCTTCCCGCGCGCGTTTGAGCCCGGCGCATTCTCCCGGATCGAATTCGCCAACACGCCGTCCGACTGGGAGATCCCGTATCTGCCCATGGACGGGGCGATCGACGCAATCCGCATCAGGGACGTCTCGGTGGCAGGCAGGTTGGCGGAGTAGCGACGAGCGACTAGCGACGGGCGACGGGCGACGGCAAACGGCGGACGACGTGGAGGCCGATCCATGCGAAAACCCATCCTGGCAATTATCCTGACACTGCTGGCCTCGCCATGCCTCGCGCTGGATGAGGCGCTGGTCGATCAGGCAACCGAGGCCATGCGAACCGCGACCACGTATCTCGTGGAGGAGGTCGCGGTCGGCGGCGGATACGGCGGCTCCTACCTCGCGGACCTCTCCGACCAGTGGGGCGAGGGCCATATCACGAAGACAATGAACTGGGTGCAGCCGCCCGGCTCGCCGAGCACCGGTGAGGCATTCCTGCGCGAGTGGGAGGCGACTGGTGACCGGCTGTTCCTCGATGCCGCGAAGGCCAACGCGGAATCGCTGGTCTGGGGACAGCTTGAGTGCGGCGGTTGGACCTACACCATTGACTTTTCGCGCAGGGGCGAGGAGCGCTACTTCTATCGCCACAACGTTGGCAGCGACGACGAGGCGCTGACATCGGGCCGCAACCGGGCGACGATGGACGATAATGTAACGCAGGCCGCCACGCGACTGCTGATCGGCGTCGATCAGGCGCTGGAGGCGGTCGGGGAACCCCACGCGGAGATTCACGATGCCGCCATGGCCGCGCTGGACTTTTTGATCGAGGCGCAGGCAGACGGTGGAGGCTGGCCGCAGTGGTATCCGCTCGATGGGCGCAGCTATCATGACTTCATGACCTTCAACGACAACACGATCCGCGACTGCTGCCGGACCATGATGCACGCGTGGCGAGCATACGGCGAGCAGCGCTTCTATGACTCGGTGGTCGCCTGCGGCGACTTCATTATCAAGGCCCAGCTTCCGGAGCCTCAGGCGGCATGGGCCCAGCAGTATGATGCGGATCTCAAGCCGGGGTGGGCGCGGCGGTTCGAACCAGCGTGTATCTGCACCGCGGAGAGTTACGGCGTTATGCGGCTGCTGATCGAGATCGCCGCATTCACAGGCGATGAGCGCTACCTCAAGCCACTGCCCCCCGCAATCGAGTGGTTCGAGAACAACCAGCTTCCGGACGGCCGGCGGGCGCGTTTCTACGAGTTGAAAACCAACCGCCCCCTGTACTTCTACAAGGACACGTATCGGCTCACATACGATGACAGCAATCCCCCCACGCATTACGGGTTCAAAGGCACCTACTACAACCCGGAGTTCGCCAAACGGCTGCAGAATATCCTCGAGGCTGGCTTCGACAACTGGGTGGACACCGCACAGAGCACGGATGAGCACACCCGCGAGGAACAGATCGCTCGAGCCAAGTCGCTGGAGGATGAAGTGCGCAAGATCCTCAACTCGCGCACGCCGAACGGCGTGTGGCTCAGCAAGGGCGGCTACGGCCCGGACGTACCGCACTTGAACATGCGCACCATGCAGCGAAATCTGCAGACGCTCGCGGCGTACGTGGGGAATGCGAAGGGCTTCCCCGGAAGGTGAACGGACACGGAGGCGTTGCCGTCTGGAGGGGCCGACGCGCAGGGAGATCATGATGACCACCACACCCGATAACCACCGTATCCTCGTCCTCGACGGGCACGGAAAGGGACATGTCGTCGGGCGCGAGACGCCTCAGGCGCGCGAGGGCTATGTGCTCGTGCGCACGCGGGCGTCGATGTTCAGCCAGGGCACACAGCTGCGCTCCGCGTTCCTCTACCGCGAGGAGCCGAACGAGGGCATGGAGCCCAGACCCCTGGGCTACCAGTGTGCCGGCGACATTGTCGCACTCGGGCCCGGTGTGGACAGTCGCGAGATCGGCCAGCGCGTCGCATGTATGTCCGGACGCGAGCGCTACGAGGGCGTCGGCGCGTACCACGCGGACTACGTCGCGGTGGGCGTGAACCTCACCGAGCCGATCCCGGATGACGTGAGCTACGCGGAGGCGGCGTCAGCCCACCTCGGCGCGACAGCCATGCATGCGATCCGCCGGGGCGAGCTTCAGCTTAGCGAGAACGTGCTGGTCGTGGGGCTGGGCGTGATGGGGCAGTTCGTGACGCGCTTTGCGCGCATGTCGGGCGCGCGCGTGGTCGGATGGGATCCGCTTGGCATCCGACGCGAGGGCGCAGAGAGGGGAGGCGCGGGGCTGACCCTCGACCCGACCGCGGGCGATCCGGTCTCCCCCACCGGTGACTTCACGCTCGGACGCGGGATGGACTGCGCGTTCATCGCCTTCGGCGGCGACTCGGATGAGACATTCCAGCAGGTCGTGGACAGCATGAAGGTCTCGCCCGACACCCACCAGATGGGTCGGATCGTTATCGTCGGCGGCTTCAGCTTCCACCACCAGTGGGCGGCGGCGATGGGGAATCTTGACGTGCGTAGCGCAGCGCGCACCGGCCCGGGCTTTTTGGACCCGGCCTACGAGGAGGGGCGCGAGTATCCCCCGGTCTTCGTGCAATGGACGACAGAGCGGAATCTGCACGAGTGCCTGCGGCTGATGGACGAGGGCCGACTTGATGTGGGCGCGTTCACCTCGCACACCTTCGCCATGTCCGACGCGCCGGAAGCGATCGACACGATCGTCGAGCATACCGACGAGACGATCGGCGTGGTGCTCGACCACGATCGGTGATTCGATCAAGGGCGTGGGAGCCAGGAGTGTCGCGCGGTCGAAGAAGCAGGCCGTTCAGCCGAAGTCCTCTTCTGAGACAGGGCGGCGTTCGCCGGTGCGCAGTTCGTGGATCTTGCGCAGTTCGGTGCGGGCGCGCTCGTAGGAGGAATCGATCGAGAGGGCACGGTGCAGGGCGCGCTCGCCCTCATAATACTCTCCGAGCTTGCGGAGGATCATGCCGAGATTGCACCAGTTGCGCGCACTGCCAGGCTTGAGGTCAACGGCTTTTCCAGCGGCAATATGCGCCTCGCGAAGGTTGTCGAGCTTGTAGCGCGCACCGGCCAGCACCGACCAGGCTGAGGCATCTTCCGGGTACTCCTGAAGCCAGGGCTCGAGCAGCTCGATGGCCAGCAATGGCTGGTTTCGGCGAACGTACTTCTTCGCCAGGTCGATGGGGCTTTCCGTCGGCTCTGATACGGGCATGTGGCCTCTCCCGGCTTCACTGCTGCGCCGGACGCCGGCGTCCGGCGCAGCGTTTTTGTGTATCATGCAAATTGCAGGCCGTCAGCGGCAGATGATCAGTGTGCCTTCCTTTTCTGGCTGGAAGGCGGAACGTATCCAGATATTGATGTCACATTCACAGGCATACTGCAGCGCCTCGCGCTGGATCACCTGCGGGCAGTCCTCCATGGCCAGAAGCTCATCTGCGGTGATCTTGCCCAGTTTGCAGGCGTGCTCGCCATGGACATTCGGATCGCAGTCATAGACCCCGTCCACGTCGGTGAACATCGTGCACGAATCCTGATCCAGAGCATTCGCGAGGGCGACTGCAGTCAGATTCGAGCCGCCGCGCCCGAGGATCGAGACTTCGTCGCGGCCACCACTGTGGTCAGGATAGTAGCCCTGGAAACCGGCCACCACCGGTACGATCCCGGCTTCGACCAGCTCTGCGACGTGCTGCTCGTCAACGCGCTCGATCTCGGCGTCAACCGGTCCGCCCTTCGTGACGATACCGGCCTCCCGTCCGGTCATGGACCTGGCAGGGCAGCCTCGCTCCT
The DNA here is from genome assembly GCA_964484945.1 of uncultured Armatimonadia bacterium. GTDB lineage: Bacteria > Armatimonadota > Zipacnadia > Zipacnadales > UBA5352 > UBA5352. Next base: position 36,668 of record CAZAHB010000005.1, read on the forward strand.
CAAGGCTCATCGCAAGCGCGGAGTTGGCGCGAAGCTCTCCCGACATCAGCAGCCGGGCGTACTCGCGACGGGGCGGGTCGGAGCTGATGGCGGCGGCGAGGTGATCGAGCTTGTCAGTTGCCCAGTCGAACGCCGATACAACGATGACGGGGACATGACCGGCCTCTTTGAGCGGGATGATGAAGTCCCGCGCGACCTGTGAAAGACGCCGCGCTCGCGCGTCATTTCGCCTCTGCGCGAGCGTGCGATAGATGTCATTGACTTTATTCATGCGATGCAGTTCCTCGAGCAGGCGGTCCTCATTGGGACCGAATCGATTCTTTCCCTGCATGGAGGTACCGCCGAATTTCATAACTGGAATCTCAGCCATGCTGTTCACTCCGATTTGAGCACATGGGATTGACTGTTGTGCTGGATTGACGGCGCCCGGTTACCGGGTGCCGTGGCTTATTGAGTGAATGGTTATCCTACATCATGCACGTCGCACTGTAAACCCACGCGACAAACCCGCCTCAAGCGGGGGCACGTTCCCGGAGAGCCACACGATATGTTCGGCGCATCACGCACATTAGAGGATCGACACGCCCCCGTCCTGGCTGTCGCGCAGCACACGCACCGGCCCGATCAGACCCGCGCGTGGTTCATCCCGCATCCAGTCCAGCGTGCGCTCGTAGTATGCGTTGAACCACCCGCGCTCGCGGGCCATCTGCACGATTTCCTCGCGGGCAGCCTGGTTCGCGAGCGTCGTCGTGACCTCGACGAACAGATCGTTTATGCCGGGCATGACCAGTCCGGTGATCTCCACGATGTGAGGTGGCCAGACGCTCTCACCCAGTTCCTCCTCGTTCAGCCACGCGCGAGCGATCTCCCCCACCTCACCGAGATCCAAAAACAGCCGCTTCTCCACGTCGCCGGGCGGCACGTACAAATCTATGTCGTAGCCTGCCGTCCCCGCGAAATCAGGCATGCCCAGTTCCTCAAGCGGGCGAAGGGAGAAGTCAGAGGGGATCTCGTCGGGAACGTGGGTCGCTTCGCGGATCTCGATGTCACCCGCTGCATTGATAACGAACTGCCGCACCACTTCGATCGACTGCGCGCGCACTTCCGTGGCTACCCGAACCAGCGACGGCTCCTCGTCAGTTTCCGGCACCTCGCCTGTCAGCGGACGCGTCGTTATCAGCGCCGCCTCGCCTGCGCGAAAGGTCAGCGTGAACGAGGTGGGGTCGGAGACCTCTTCGTGTGTTGCCAGTACACGTGTGACGCCTGATATGGTATCCCAGTGTTCGACGACACGCGGCTCTTCGCTGATGAGCATCAGTTGCGCGTCCAGTTCCGCGTCGCCCTCGTTGTGCAGCAGGTGAACGCCCACCTCGTCCGCGACGCGGCTCGCAAGCGCCAGTTCGCCCTCCGCGGTGTCAACCTGCAGTTCGTAGCGTCCGGTAACCAACAGCAGCAACTCGGCCAGGCGCCCGATCTCGTCCTCGGGGACCACCAGACAGCTTCCCTCGGCCGCCTCGGCCTCGGTGAAGCGCGCGCCACCACCCGGGCCGAAGAACGCTTCCGCAATACCGTCCAGCGGGAACGTCATCGTCATACCAAGGCCCCGCGGGTCGTCGCCCCCCATCTCGTTTGTTCGGGTTCGATCCATGGTCACGGCTTCGTCGAGTGCACGGGCCCGAACCTGCTCGAAGGCGTCAGTGGCGTCGAAATTCGCGGCCATTGACGGCGGCTCGCCACAAAACGCGATCCTCCCTCCGCTCCGGCGCAGCGCGCCGAGTGCTTCAAGAGCGTCAACGGGCATGACGGGCGTCTCGGGGACGATAACGGCACCGTAAAGCTGACCGGGTGTGGCCAGATAACCGTCCGAGACCTCGCCCGCGGCAAGTGTCTTCGCGTCGATGAAGTCGAATGCGACCTGCTGCGAGTTCAGGGCGTCGGTCACTGCCCGGAGCGAGTCCCATGCGGCCTGCCTCGCCTCTTCGCCCACCCACGTGGCCTCAATCGGGTAGTAGACCGCCACATCCACCATCGGCTCACTGTTTCGCACCGCCGCGCTCATCACGGCGCAGTGGTCGGCGAATGTCGCGAAGCCGTCCCAGAGGGGATTGCCCTCCCCGAGATGGCTCATGGTACCGATCCAGTGGCCCCCGTCAGTGTGAGAATACAGCGCCATCGGGCACATGTAGTTGATCCCGCGCAGGAACTGGTAGTCGGCGACCCACCGCATCTGCTCGGGTGTGAGCGAGTACCCATAGACCGCGAACGTCTCGCTGAGCGTGAGGTTGCGCCAGTCGCTGCCATCATCTTCGTCATATCCGCGGTGAGCAAGTGCCGATGTTGCAAACTGCGGGAAGCCGAAGTTGTCCTGTCCCGGGAAGATCTGGCGCCAGATCGCGTCAATGCCGGGGGCGTGCAGTGAGCCGGCGGTTTTGAAGAACTGCCCGAAGCCGCGCCGGTGATCGGGCAGATTGTCCTCGCCGCCAACGTGACCGGTGTGGATCAGGTCATGGTCCGCGCACCACTGATTGATCGGCTCGAAGTAGCTTTCCTGAAAAAGGTCGGTCCACAGTTCGTTGAACTCACACCGAACCGCGGCGATGTCTTCCTCGCTGAAATGCTCGCTGAGGGTGAAGCCGAGAGCGTGATCGGAGAACAACACGGGCAGCCATGGCCTCAGGTCGAAGCCGCGCCGGGCCTCAAACTCTTCAAGCATGCGCCCGGTCCATGGAATCCGATTGGAACCGACCTCGCCCGGGACCGATGTCTCGTCGGTGAAGATGCCGGGCACGGTGCCGCCGAAGTGCTCCCCGACCGCCTCCGCGTAGCGCTCGTGGGTAAGCTCGATGAACCGTTGCGTCGCGTCGGGGTTGAGATGATCCACGGCCTCGTCCACATCGTTGAGCGTGAACAGCAGATTTCGCTGCCCCACCGGGACCTCAGCAACGATCTCACCCTCGCCCCCAATCCCGAGCACCTTGCTGCGAAACTCATCGTGGCCGTCGAGGACCTTCCCCCGGGCGTTGCCGCTGGGCCATCCTCCCTCATCATACAGCCACGCGAACAACCCCAACTCATCGGCCTCCTCAACTGCCACCCGGATCAACTCGAAATACTCGTTCGACAGGTATGGTGGTTCGATGCCGCTGATGAAGTCGCCCAGACGGAAGTCCTCACCCATGGGATGCAGAAAGAACCCACCGCAACCGTGATCAGCCATCTGCTGGATCTGATCGCGGATGCGTTCGAGGGTCAGCGGACCCTTCATCAACCAGAACATAGCCGGGCGGCAGTCTGCGGGGGGAGTTTGCAGGAGATCGATAAGGTGAGAGCCCTGGTCGGACATCGGCGTCACTCCCGTGCTGCGTGGATGGCTCGTATCACAGGCCTGTTGAAGCAGTTCGCGCCTCTCGGCAGCATTTCCTCCAACCACCGCCGAGATGAAGGTCTGTCGGTTGCTGGAGGTGAAAGTTCTGGCCCCATACCCCTGTGCGCAGGAGAGACCGGTGAGCGACGCCAGAGTCCGCGTGATGCACGTGCTCCCCCACGCCGCCGCCGGTGGTGCCACGTTGCAGGCGATGGAGCTTGCGCGACGCATTGACCCTGACCGATGCAGTGTCACCATCGCGCTTGGCCCGGAAGCCGGGGGCGAAGGGGACGCCCGTCAGCAGATGCGTGAGCGGGACCTGGACCTGGTGGTGCTCCCGCACATGCGGCGCGAGCCGAACCTGCGCAGCGACGCTCGGGCGCTCATCGAACTGGCAGCACTCGTACACCGCAAGCGCCCACATATTCTGCATACCCACGGCTCGAAGTCGAAGCTGCTGGGCCCTGCGGCAGCGGCTCTGGGCCAGGTCCCCGTTCGCATCGCGCATATCTGGGGGTGGGAGTGGATGCCGACCACGAACTGTGCTCAGCGCTGGGCGTGCGAGTGGGAGGCGCGGATGACCGCCCACAGCTATGACGCGCTCATCGCCTGCTCGGCGGCCATGCGCGAGCAGGGACTCGCCCGCGGAGTGGGCGAGGCGCACCAGTACGAGGTCGTGTTGCCCTCGGTGGATCTTGCGCGGTTCAATCCCGACGACCGCGCCGGGGCTCGCGCTGAGGTCCGGGCGGAACTTGGGCTCCCGATAGACGCGCCGGTCGTTACCTCCGTGATGCGCCTGGCGCGACAGAAGGCCCCCGGGGATCTTCTCGAAGCGGCTGCGCTGCTCTCGGCGCGACTACCGCAGCTTCGCTGGGTGATCGTCGGCGGCGGGCCACTTGAAAAGCAGGTTCACGCGATGGTGGATGACCTGGAACTGGGCGATCGCGTAACGCTCACCGGCCCCCGACGCGATGTCGCCAGATTTCTTAATGCGGCCGATGTATTCGCGCTTGCGTCGCACTGGGAGCCTTTCGGCATCGTCTACCTGGAAGCCTCGGCGGTGGGCCTCCCCGTCATCGGCACGCGGGTTGACGGCGCCCCGGAGGCGGTTGCCGACGGGACAACCGGCCTGCTGGTGGACCCCGGAAACACACGGGAGCTTGCGCGCACAATCGAGCGTGTGGCGACCGACGAGGGACTGTCGCAGCGCCTTGGCGAAGCCGGACTGGCCCATGCGCGCGAGTTCGGTCACGAGCGATTTGTCGCACAGATAGAGGACATCTACGGCCGTTTGCTGGCAAAGAAGCTCCCTCAGGGCAGGTCGCCGTCGAACACAACGTCCTCCCACACCGCCCCGTAGGAGCGGACCATCGCCCCGATCTCGTGCCTCTCTTCGACCACACCGCGCCCCGTCCGGCCCATCTGACGGGCGCGCCGTGGTGATCCGAGGATCTGCGCCATCGCCGCAGCGAAAGCGTCTCCGTCGCCGTGAACAACCAGTCCTGTCACGCCGTCCTCGACGGCCGATGCCGCCGGGGGAGTTACGACCACCGGTCGCGCTGATGCCATCGCCTCCAGCACCGCCGCGGGATCTCCCTCCCGCCGGGAGGCCAGTGCGAAGAGGTCACAGGCGGTCAGCAGGTCGGCAACATCCTCGCGCCACCCGAGCAACTGGACGTTCTCGTGCAGCCCGAGGCTGTCCACCAGGTCCTCCAACTCTCCGCGCCCCCCGTCGACGCCCTCAGGCGCTTCGCCTGCGATCAACAGGAGAACGTCAGGTTGCGACTCGACTACGGTCGCCAGCGCCCTGATGAGTGTGTCGAAACCCTTGCGGTGGACCAGGATGCCGACACTCAGGATCACCGCTCGACCGGGCGCGATGTCCAGTCGGTTCCGAGCGGCTTTCCGATCAGAATCGCCCCTGAAGGCCTCGATGTCCACCGCGTTCGGTATGATGGTGGATTTGCGCAGCAGGCGGTCTTCATCGGCCCGTCCCGCGAAGTCGTTCGGCGTCAGCGGGATTATGCGGTCCGAGCAGAGGTCGGCGAGCCGAACCAGAATCCGGGGAAGGCGCTCCCGGATCCGAACGTTCCAGATGACCGGAATGCCGGCCAGTCTTCCGCCCGGCCCTGCCTGCACCGCCGCCCGCGTCTGGTTGCAGTGCAGCAGCTCGATGTGCGAGCGCCGCAGCCATCGCGCAACCGTCCATCCGTACCTCGCCAGAGCCAGCGCCCCCCGCACTTTCATGACGGGCCCGGCGCCTGTCAGGCCGCCACCGTACGTGCTCAATGGCGGAGGGGGCGCGAGAATCTCGACGGGACAGTCGATCTCACGCAGAAGCTCCGCCAGCGCTCCCTCCCGAGGGAGCAGCGCGACAGGCTCAAACCGATCGCGATCAATACGCGCGATGATGTCGCGCAGCGCCAAACCCGCGCCCGCGGAGAGCGCATAGGCATCATAGAACGCGATCCTGACCGGCCCGTCTCCCCCCGGCATCAGAGATATCCCAAACCGCGCAGGTCACGCTCAACGGCCTCCGACTGCTCGTCGGTGTATCCATCGGCCCCGGTCCGGACGGGAAGTGACGCATCCTCTCGCCGCACGCGCTCCCCGTCACGCAGCATCTCCGAGAGCACGCGTCCGTCCATGTACGACGGGACCGGCACATCCATCAGATGCAGCAGGGTCGGCGCTATGTCCTCGATGCGCGCGCCGGAGGCAGTGAAGCCACCGCGTATCTTCGGCCCCGACAGCGCCAGCATGCCATGGAGCCGATGTGTGCCCTCGCGTACCGCCGGCGCAAATACGGCTCCGCGGCGGTCCTCGGCCAGCGGACCGGAGAGGGTGAAGTCAGTGAGAATCTCGTGGCGGTAGTCGAGCGGCACGGCCAGTAGATCGGGCGCCTCGTGCGAGAACGGGCCGTGGTAGATCTCGCGGGCGCGAAGTGGTGCGGACATCACGCGCTGACCGGTCTCCGGATCCTCCAGCGCCAACAGGCGCTCGGCTATCTCGTCGGCAATGTCCGCGCGATTCGCCTCTGTGACCATTCCCGAATCGAAGCGCCCGGCGTGGTTGAGCGAGATGCTGCCGTAGTCGCTCCAGCAGAACGCGGCGGTGCGCTCCCAGTCGATGCCTCCGGTCAGCATCTGGGAGATCATACGCCTGCGGGTGTTCGCGAGGCGACCGCGGAGACGCCGGCGGAGTGCGGCGGGCAGTAGCGTAGCGCCTGCTCTGAGAAGCGATCGCGTGATGCGACGGACAGGGCCTGGGCGACGCGGTTGCAGCCAGCCCTGCTCGGCAAGCCAGTGGCCGAGGTTGATTCCGCCCTCGGTCGGGCCCGCCCCGTGATCGGACACCAGCATCACGGTCGTGTCCGGACCGGCGACCTCGTCGACCAGCATCCCGATCTGCCTGTCCACGAGCCGCCAGGTGTGCAGCAGCAGGTCATCGACGGTCCGACCATCGCGGCCGACGGCGTTGCGGGTGCGGAAGAACCAGTGCTGCACCTGGTCGGTTGATACGAAGCAGAGCGCGAGCACGTCGACCGGGCGTGTTCGCGCGAGGTAGCGGGCCATCGCCCCGACCTTCTCGATGCGCTCCTCAAGTCGCTTGAGCGGGTAGCCGTCGGGGCCCGGGACGAGGGATTTGTCGAAGTACCCGTCGAACCGCCTGTTCAGTTCCTCAAAGAGGCCCCGGGGATACGCGATATCCGGGCCAAATGCAGGCGCATCGAGCCCCGAGAGGCAGAAGCCGTTAACACTCGCAGGTGGCCAGGTCCACGGGATGTTGAGCATCCCCACGCGGATACCGCGGGCCGAGAGGTGCTCGAAGATGGTGGGAAGCGCGACCGAGCCTCCGTTGAGGAAACGAGGAGCATAGTCGCGCGCGATCCGCATGAATGCGAAGGCACCGTGCTTGCCGGGGTTGCAGCCGGTCAGCATCGAGGACCAGGCGACAGGTGTCAGCGGAGGATGCGTGGACCGCAATCGGGCGCGGGCCCCACCGGCGAGCAGGTCAGCGATCGCCGGCAGTTCACCCGCGCGCAGCCACGGATCGATCAGGTCGAAGGTCCCCCCGTCGAGACCGACCACCAGGAGAGGGGGGGCGGTCATTGCCCGGCCCCCGGATTTTGCGCCCGCACGAATGCCCGGCCCGAATCCTCTTTCGTGTCGAGCACCTCGAAGTAATCCGCGATCAACTCCAGGACTGCGTCAGTGGAGGCGAATGCGTGCAGGTGGGTCTCCGTGGCGTCGGCTCCGCCCGCACCGCCCAGCGCGTGCAGTGTTGACCCGAAGACACCCGCCAGCCCGCCACTGTTGGAAGTCGTCAAGCCCTGGAGGAGGCCAAGAGTGGCGCCGGGCTTAAGTACGCGCGCGGCCTGCTCAAGGACCTCCCGGGGGCTGCGCGCATGATCGAGCGCACCCATCATGATTGCCACATCGAAGGTCTGATCCGAGAATGGCAGGTGTTCCCCCACACACTGCAGGAACGTGACCTCCCGCTCCGGGCGGGGCATCGCCTCGGGAATGTCGCCGGCAGGCGCAAGACCGCCTGGAAGCGGATCGACGCCGATGTACGTCATGGCAGCAGGCAGCAGGTCAGCCACGTGTCCGGTGCCGGCCCCGATGTCCAGGAGGACCCGGGCATCGTCTGAGAGCGCGCAGAATTCGATGAAGCGGCGATGCATCCTCAGAGCAGTCTCCCGCCGCTCGGCAGCTTTCTCGGGGTCGCCCCAGGCCCTCCGCCGCCAACTGATGAAACGGTGCATCGTCGCCGCCCACTCCTGCCACCTCTCATCGGAGGCCGAGAGGTTCGAGGCGAGATCAGGGGGCATGATACGCGCGATGTCGTCGTACACCGGATACCACCGGCCGCAGTCGGGGCAGCCGAGATTCCCTTCGACCACCTCTTCCCCACTATCCTCCTCGACCCCCAGAACAAGGGGGCTGCCTCCGCAGACGGGACACTGTAGCCGCTCCAGAAGCACGTCTGGCAGCATCACCTGTCACCTACTCCAGATGCTATTCCATATACCCGAGTGACCGCAGGCGCTCCTTCACTGTCCTGTCTCCCGGGCTTGTGGTGCGATGGTTGTCATCAACTCGCGGTTTCTCCGACACCCGCGCAACATCCTTCGCTGCTTCGTCAGTCAGCAGCGGCGTCATCACCAGACCGTCGAAATATTCGGGAATCGGCTGACCGAGCAGATGCAGCGCAGTGGGGGCGATGTCGTAAATCGATCGCTTCACCCGCATCCCCGCCGACCGAAAACTGGGACCGGAGGCGACCAGCGTGCCGTCAGGATGATGGGCGCCGAACGGAAGTTGCGGTGGATTGTCCCGCGCAATCACCGTCCCGTCCGAGGCGATTACGCTCTCGATCCGTCGGCCGTGTCGCCAGTGGACCAGCAGATCGGGCATCAAATCCGCTGATGAACCGGCGAACTGATCATCACCTCGCGTCACATCGGCAACGACTCGCTCACCGGTATCGGCATCGCGCAACTCCAGCAGGCCGCGCTCAAGTTCGGACAGCAGAGCATCGCGTTCGGCGCCCGCCGACACTCGGCCTTCCGGCCACACCCCCTCGGTGTTGACGAAGATGTGTCCGGTCTCCGTCCGGCCCGCGTGCGCGGCCAGTCAATCTCAAGCCCCTTTGCTCCCTGTTGCGCCCGGCTCTGCAGAGCTGGAAAGCGCGCGCGCAGCCATGACTTCAACCGGCGCCCGGCATGCCTGCGGAGCCACTCAAAGCCCGCCGCGAGTGCTCTGTCTGCCGCCCTGTGCGGGGCTGAGCGCGCGCGCGGCACGATGTAGCCCTCGTGCACCAGCCACGGTCGCAACAGCACCTGTCCCCCGGAGTTGGGCGCCTGGCCGTGATCGGAGACGATCAGGATATCGGCCTCGTCACCCGCCTCTGCGAGCACCTCGCCGAGAGCGCTGTCAAGGGCCTCATACACGCCCAGGAGAGCCTCGCGCCATCGCGCCGCTTCGAGCGGATCGTGGTCCGAAGCCGATTCGTCGAGCAGGTGCCAGCACCAGTGTTGCAGTGAGTCGGTCTCAGTCACGACACACCAGAGCAGATCCGGCCGCTCACGCTGCATGATCCGCCGGGCAAGGTCGAGTTTGACCCGGATCCCGCGCCGCGCGATGCGCGCGACTTCGCCGAATCTGCCCGCGGCGGCATAGCGGCGCACGTCGGGGTGTATGGGATAGTCGCCGACGGTATCGGTTATCCACCGCGCCAACTCCGGCGGGTGAGTGAACCCTGTGCTCTCAGGCGACGGGCAGAGCCAGCCTGCCACCATCACACCCGGGACCTGCTCGGCGGGATATGAGACGGGGAGATTCAGCGCTGCGACGCGCACCTCGGCCTCGGAGAGAATGCGCCAGATGCTCGGCGCGCGACGTGCACGAGCGTCGATCTGCGCGAACTGATAGCTGCCACGGACGGGGTTCGTGAAGTGGAGTATCCCGTGGCGACCGGGATTGACGCCCGTCACCATCGACGTCCAGGCCGACGCGCTCTGATAGTTCGGCGTGGATCTCAGCACCCCGGCGCATCCGCGCTCAACGAGCCCCGCGAGGACCGGCATCCGCTCATCGCCGATCAGCCGCTCGAAAAGCGACGGCGGCAGGCCGTCAACGCCGATCACAATCAGGGGGGCACTCACAGTTCGTAATCGGTGCCGCGCAGGCCCGATTCAACTGCTTCGGACGCCGCCTGAACGCGCTCGGGATCCTCAATGATGCGCGGAAGATCTCGCTGCAGCACGCGGACCGGCACCTCCCGAATCATGCGCTCCGTCATCGCCTGCTGGAGGACATGGCCGTCGAAGTAGCCGGGCACGCGCTCGCCGCGCAGATACATGATCGTGGCCGCGACATCCTCGACGCGGGCGCCCTCGATGCGCGTTCCGCGCCGGAGTCCGCCGCCGGCGGCGGTGAAGATTCCACTCGGAGCGGGGGCGCCCGAGGGTATCCTGCCGCCTGACGGCCTCGCCACCTGCACACGCCCGTTCCGACCGGTGGCGGTGAGGCCCTGCACAGTCCCGCTCTGCTCCCAGCGGGTCACCAGGTGGGGGATGCGGTCGAGGTAGGGACCGTCGCAGACCTCCTCCCGCGGCTTCGCCCACGCAAGCGGCCTGCGGCCTGTGGCCGGGTCGATCGCCGTGCGCAGAGCCGACATGATCTGGAGCGTGAGACGATCCGAAACACCGTTGCCCACAATGCCCATCGGGAATGTGTCCTCGTGATTGATATACAGGTCGCCCTCCGGCGACGGAATGACATAGCTGTGAGCGTAGTCAATCCGTGGATCTCCACTATCCGACGGGCCCTCCGGCGTCCGCTCAGGCGCTGACATCAACTCCGCCAGAGGTCCGGGGAGGACCTCCCGAAGCACGTGGCGCATATCCGCCAGCCACCCGTCAACGCCGGCGGAAAGATTATGCAGGGCCCCTCGAGTCGAGGAACGTGTGCTGAGCAGATCAAGGTGCGAGAGCAATTCCGGCAGGCACAGCACGGCGCGATTGTTGATCCCCATGCCGTAGGGTGAGACGATCATCAGGTGGTCATCCGGACCGAGCAGGTCGATCAGGCGGGCGATGTGGGCGTCGAGTTGATGGTGGACGCGGGAGATGAGCTGTCCCCACGTGTTGTAGAGTTCCTCGTCGAAGTCGATGTGCTTGCTGTCGATGAGATGCCAGTACCAGCGCAGTACGCGGTCGAGTTCAGTGAAGTTAACGGCGAACAGGTCCCAGCGGCGCTCATCGAGCAGTTCGAGGGCGAGGGCGGTTCGACTCCGCATCGCCTCCACGGCCAACTCGAAGCCCTGCTCGTACCGGCCGGATGTCGCATCCGGCCCGAGGCGCACTTCGTGCGTACCGTCTCCCAGCCGTCGCCTTGCTATCGCCGCGACGTCCTCGGGATGCGCGAAACCTTCATGTTCGACTGAGGGTGCGAGCCAGCCGGCGACAGTGGCCCACTCTGCCTCACGGGCAGGGAACGTCACAGGCACACACACGGTCCCGACCGTCTGGCCGCGAGCGGTGAGCATCTGCGGGAGCGTGGGAGCGCGGAGCATCCGGGAGTTCGCCGCCCACCAGCGGTAGCTGTCGGGCATGAGATTGCGCAGCGACCAGACACCGTGCTTCCCGGGGTTGACACCGGTCAGAAGATTCGACCACGCCGAGCATGGGTCGCAGTTCACCGACGACTCGAGGCGCCCGTGAACCCCGTGCCTCATCAACGCACGGAGCGTGGGCATCTGCCCGGCCGCGCTCAGACGCTCTATCAGTTCCGGTGTCGCCCCGTCAATTCCAATCAGAAGAAGCATGGCCTCACACACGCGCCCATCGCGCGGCCCTCCGCTGTTGCTGCAATTTGGTACCGTGATGATAGTGTCATTATTACGTTTCCGGTGTGTAATACCGGCCCGAACTGTGCCGGCCTCCGACTGCGATGAGCCCCAGTGGTTCAGTCCCGCGCTGCTGAACGAGCTTCACGACCGCGCGAGCGTCCTCGGCATTCGTCTCCCCCATGCGCACGAGCACCACCACCCGGCCGCCCGCGGCCAGAAGAGGCGAAGCGGCCATGACGCCGCTGTCCGACGGAGGGACTGCGATGACCAGTTCGGCCTCGATCGATTCGAGCAGAGCTTCCACGACTCCCGGTTCCGTTGTGGGCGCCAGCAGCACGCTCAGACCGCTCTCGTCGGCCCGTTCTCCCGCGTCACCGGGCCCCACGACGACCGAGGGCGCCTCAGTCGCGTGCTGCAGATCTTCCGCGACCTCCCGGGCCGGGTGTGGAGTGTTGCAGGAGGCCATCACGCAGATGTCCGGCAGGCCGTTGACCGCTCCCACGCCCCGCACATGCGCCAGGATGGCTCGCAGAGCCTCCGCGCGTTGCGGGCCATCGCCTTCCGACTGCTCTGCCAGCACGCCGAGCAGCGGGAGCCCGAGTGCCTCCGCGGCCTGCCGCCCGTCATGCAGACGGTCGTCGAGTTGCTCGGCCAGACCGACCGCCAGGAGCCCGAGCAGGGTCCCGGCGGCAACGCCTGCTACGACCGCCAGCGCCTGCTTCGGCCGCGCCGGCTCATCCGGGCGGATCGCGTGTGTCACCAGCCGCGCGGCCGGGGTCTTCGCGCGCTCGGAGATCTCGTACTCCTGCTGCTTCTCCTTCAAAGCCAGGTAGAACCGCTCGAGCAGTTCGATCTCGCGCTCCAGCTTCAGCAGCGCCACCTGTTCATCCGGGAGCCCCGCCAACTCCTCCTCGACCCGCGACGCCGCGGCCTCCAGTACTCGCGCCGCGTGCTCCGCCGCCATCTGCTCGCCCTCGGCCACCAGCATCTGCTGCATGATCTCCTGCGTGACCGGATTGATCGCCTCCTGGCGCGAGTCCACCACTTCAACCGCGGTGGAGCGCAGCCGGGCCCGAAGCTCCTCGACTCGGGCAGCCGCCCGCCGCACGGGCATGCTGTCGGCGGCGTACTCCTCCAGCAGGCTCACCCGCTCCGCCTCCGCCGTTGCAAGCTCGCTTTGCAACTGTGCGATCTCCGGATTGCGTCGGGTCACCGTGGGGGCATTCACCCGCTCATCGAGATCAGCAAGCTTCGCCTCAAGCTCATCACGCAGCGCCCGGCGGGCATTCAACCTCGAACGCGCGACCGCCGCCTGCTCGTTGAGGCTGACGAGAAGTTCAACCTGCTGTCGAGCCGTCTCGTCCAGAGCCACGGTTCCGATGCGTTCGCCAAATCGCCTGAGACGCTCCTCCGACTCGGCCAGTCGCGCCTCCACATCGGCAAGTTGATCGTCCACGTAGGTGCGCGCCCGGCGCGTGGTCGCCCGCGCATCGGCGAGACTCCGGCCGAGATACGCCAGCACCAGTGCGTTCACGAAATCCCGAGCCCGCTGTGGATCGGGTGCCTCGCAGCGGACTTCGATCACTTCGGATTCCTCGACGGGCGCAACTACCAGCGTCTCCAGCATGTCCTCCCACGGATCAGGCCACTGTGCCGGGGGCGGCTGCCGTGGCAGGCCCTCAACGATGCCGGGCAGCTCTTCGAGCAGTTCATCCGTCAGCCCCATGCGCAGCAAACGATCGAGCACCTCGGGGCGGTCGTGCATCAGCCCCCACGCGCCTTCGAGGCTCGGGCGGCTGTCGATGATCTGCACCTGGGTCGCCAGATCGTTTCCGCCGAGCGCGGATACCGGTTCGCCCAGCATCGACAGGACCGGGGCGGCCGCAGAAAGCACGGCCGACCGGGGATCAGCGTCAGACGCCATGACAAGCTCCGCTTGCGCCTCGTACACTGGTGTGCCGAACAGCGCATACGCGGTGGCGGCTACAGCGCACACGCCCACGACCGCAATCAGCACCCACCTGCGTCGCTTCAGGACTCGCAGGTGGTCGCGAAGCGTCATCGGTTTCAGTTCATTTGATGTCATGGTCTGTCAGAATGCGATGCGCAACAGGCCCGAGACGCCCAGCAGCAAACGCGACAGTTCGTCGCGCGTCATCGACGTATCCCGCGGCACGTAGATGACGTCCCCGGGCGCCAGCGCCGGATTCTCCGCCCCCTCCTCTCCCCGGAGGAGTCGCTGTGCATCGACCCGTGTCATCGCCACGCCGCTTTCGGTCTCACGCCACAACACGGTCCGCTCGGGATGGGCCTGCTCCTGATCCCAGCCACCCGCGGCGGCGATCGCGTCCATGATCGTCATCTCCGGCTCCAGCGGCATCGGCCCGGGATCCGCGACCATACCCACCACCGCCACCCGCTCGACCGCCCGAGGCAGCACAAGTGTGTCGCCGTCGCGCAACTGCGGATCTTCAGCGTCCGTGTGTGCCTGCAACAGCGGCTCGAGATCCAGCCGGCTCGATGTTCCGTCCGCGCGCATCAGCAAGGCCGCCCCCGGCAGGGCATCGTCGTCAATGTCCTGCGCAAGCGCGAGGGCGTCGGACACCCGATCGCCCGGATCGAAATCGTACTTCCCCGGCTTCGCGAAGGCCCCAACGAGCGAAACGCGGCGGCTGGCCCGGGGGACGATCAGCATATCTCCCGGCCGCAGGAGTGGGTTGGCGCTCCGCGCCCCGCGCTCGGTGAGCGCCTCGAGGTCAAGCTGCTCGCTGTTTCCGTCCCTGCGCACGACGCGCCCTGTGAGGGCCGCGTCATCCAGCAGTCCTCCCGCGGTTGCCAGCGCATCCGCAGCCCGATCGCCCTCCTCGACAGGGTGGCGACCGGGGCTCTTCACCCGCCCGATCACGGTCACCAGGTACTGGCCGCTGACCAGCAACGTCTCCCCCGGTTCGATCCGAACCGCCGCGTCCGGTCCCTCGCCATTCAGGGCGGCGAGCACATCGACCTGCTGCTGGTCTCCGGCCTCGTCGATGAGCAGCGCAGCGCGCGGTGCCGCCGTCGGGGCCAGCCCTTTCGCGAGCGCGATCGCCTCGCCGACGCTTACGGCCTCCCGGACATCCACCGCGCCGGGCGCCTGGACCGCTCCGAGCACGTACACCGGCTCCACGTGGCGGCTGATGAGTCGAACCGAGACCTGCGGCTCGCGCAGTTCGCGACTCAGAGCCTCCCTGATCTGCTCCGCAACCGCCTCGACGGTGCGTTGTTCGACGGTGAGATCCCCGGCCACCGGCACGTTGATGCGCCCGTCGGGCCGGACAGTCGCGGCCTCGATGCTGAAATCGGGATGGTAGAGCACCTGAACCGAGACAACGTCCCCCACCCCGAGCCGGTATGGCTCGCGATCGGCCTCAACGGCTGATCCGGCCAGTGCCATCAGCACCAGAGCGGCCAGCGCAAGGCTTCCATGCTTCATTCGGTGGAAAATCACGTTCGCGGACGATTCACTCATGCTGCGCGTCCCCCATTCGAAGCCACCTGCAGGCAGGAGTATAACCAACGGCCTCCGGCGGGGCAAGCGGGGTCAGATGTTCAGAACATGGATGGCGAGGTTGGCGCTCCAGCCAACTGCAAGAACAATCAGCATCCACCGCGCCCCCGATGCGCCGCTGAGCCAGCGCGGGACCGGCCGCCTGCCCTTCACCAGCGCGATCATCGCGTTTGCGGCCAGCACCCACGTTCCCGCATACAGGCCCGGCCCGAGCACGTGCGCTCGAAGCGCCGCGAGCACCTGGCCGCGGGCCATAAGCGCGAAGGATGTTGTCAACCCGCAGGCCGGGCAGGGCAGGCCGGTGAGCCATCGGAAAAGGCAGGGGATGACAAGGATCTGCTCATGCGTTCCGTAACCGGACGGTCGTGGATGCAGCAGCCACGCGGCGACAAGTACGCCGGCCGTCAACACCACCACCAGGCCGGCCTCGGTGCGGTCGCCTCGCGCGGTATTCACGCGCGACGCCTCCCGGCCTGTATTCATCGGCTCCTGTGCGCTCATCAACAGGGATGATACCACTACGCCTGGTACGCTGTCATCCGCTCTCGCGCGCCCAGACCTCGATCCACCCGAACGGATACAGCAGGTCCTGCGGCAGTGGGAGGTCTTCACGCCCGCCCCAGGCATCGGAGCGGAAGTCCGAGACCTTCTCGTAGCCCAGGTCGCCGAGGGTCTCCATGAACGCCTCGGCCTCTTCGTCCCCGGCGGCGAGGCGCACACCGACCTCCACCCCCGTCACGACCACAGCATCCGGTGTGCGGTTGCGCACTGCCTGGCTGTCCACTCCCAGGACCGCGAGGTCGCGTACCGGGTCGCGGTAGGCCGCCCACAACGGGTTGTCGCGGAGGGCTTTCCCACCGTTGCAGAAATCGACCGGCGGATGGTAGAACCATGGCTCCGTGATCAGCCCGACCGATCCATCCTCCGGCACATGCTCTTCCACGGTTGCAAGCGCGCTTGCTCGCGCGTCGGTGGTAACCAGCTCATCCAGTAACCGCCAGTCCATCACCCCCGCAGAAAGGGCGGATCCCACCATCAGCACCGCGATGGCGCCGGCAAGCCCCCATATCCGCCATCGGGACTGCACTCCCGCAAGCAGGTCCTCCGAGACGACGCCACCGGCGAGGACAGCCACCACCGGCAGAAGAGGCACGGCGTAGCGGGCGTATCTCACCTCGGTGCCGGAAATCATGGCGAATGTGACGACGCCGAACGCAAACAGTACCCACACGGCTCGCCGCCGCATCGCAATCCCGGCTGCGAGGCCGACCGCGGCCGCCGCCGGCATGATGTACCCGGTCCCCAGGAGCAGGTTTCGCGCATGGAAGGCCGCGCCGCTCGGATACAGCGCCTGCATCGCCGGGTCGTCGCCGGTGCGCATGTGCTGCATCTCGAAAGAGATGTCCCGCCACGCATTGGGCCAGTCGATAAATGTGTAGGGGGAGGTCAGCGCAAATGCCACCAGTGCCACACCCGCCAGCGCCGGAAGGAACGTCCACCCCGGCTCTCTCCCGGTACCGCGCTCGCGAATATAGACGACCACCCACGCTACAACGGGCGCGATCAGCGCCGCGCCGCCACCGTACTTCACACTCGCCGCAAGACCCGCAGCCGCGCCGGCCCACAATACGTTACGCCAGTTCAACTCCTCGATCATCGCGACCGCGAAGTAGCAGGTCAGCGCGGTGAAAAACGCCCCCGCCACATCGACCGTCCCGTAGTGTGACTGCAGCACGTGCAGCGGAGCCAGTGCCAGCAGAAGCGCCGCCGCCAGCCCCTCTCCGTGGTCCCAGATCCGACGGGCCGTCGCATAGGCGACCGCAACTGTGCCCACCGCGAGCACCACTGTCACCACCCGGGCGTCAAGCGTCCAGCCGGCAAGCACCTCGGGAAGCACCGGGCCTCCCGGCGCGGCCGTGGCGACCGCAGCAAAGAGCGTCGGATTGGCAATAGCGCTTGCCGCGGCGACGAGATACAGGTAGAGACTCCCGTAGTTAAAAAAGTGCGGGTTCGGATCTCCCAGGGCCAGGCCTAACGCTCCGCGGAGTGAATGGAGTTCATCTGGATGATAGGAGAAAAGATGGGTGTCATCCGGCAGTCCCCACGTAAGGCCGATCAACCGAAGCGCCAGCGCGATCCCCAGCACCGCCGCCAGGGCGGCCATTCGGCGCAGTTCTCTTCCGGGGTCGTCGGCCTGCATCTCCGCTTCCGCCATCGTGGCCTCCCATGAGAGAGGCGGCGCCGCGCGTGAACGCAGAGCGCCGCCGAGGTGTTTGCGTCACTGTGATCAGCCGGCCGAATGCATGATCGTGTAGTGTGAGGCGGGGCCCCAGTTGCCGGCGCCATCGATAGCCCGAACGTGGAGGAACCACAGCCCGGTCTCCAGGCCCTCGAAGGTCTTCGCTGCGCTCTCACCCACAACCTTCGCACCGGGAACCGTGGCGGGCTCCTGGTCGAGCGTGTAGCTGTATCCGGCAATTCCGGTGGTGTCGGTTGCCTTCCAGCGGAAGACCGGCTTGACCGTGCCCACACTGCCGATCATGACGTTGTCGAAGTTCGCGGTCGCGCCCTTCTTGTTGTCGCGCTTGTTACGGTCCCCGACGATCACGGCTGTCACATCCAGCGATCCGCGCCGCTGATGGCGCTTGAGCAAGGGAGCGATGTTCACCGACGCGTGATGCCACTTTCCGTCGGCGCGCACACCCGGCACCCGCCCGATGGTTCCGTCGCCCCGATCGGTCATGCCGATGGCCCACCAGCGTCCCCGCATGTGTACCAGCAGATCGAGCTTCACGCCGGGATCGAAGCGGTAGTCAAAGGCTATGACCGGGAAGCGGTCGGCCGCAAAGCCGCGAGAGGTCACAAGCGCCTGCATGTGCCCACCGTCCTGCTGCTGGGTGAGCTTGACGCTCGCCTCGCCACTGGCGGCGGTGCTGGTGTCGCGCTCCACCTTCGCTCCTTCACCGCCACCGCGATTCGACCAGCCATCAAGCCCGCTCTCGAATGTCTGAGTCAGATGTGAGCGGTGAGTGCTGCAGTCGATCTCAGCGATCTGCGGCGGCTGCTTATCGCTGGCATAGTCCATCGTCCAGCTCCACGACGGCAGCTCACCCACGGGGTTGCCCGCGTAATCGCCGGCGGCCTTCAGTTGGACATCGACCGTCGCACCATCGTCGAACACAGTTGGCTTCGGCGACGTGTTCTCGCAGTTCCACACCAGCCGCCCGCGGTCGGACAGATACGTCAGGCCGCCGTTGGAGACCGAGTAATCCTTCCCTCCGACGCCAAGTACCACGCTTGATGGATCGATGCCCGCAAGCCCCTCGTCCTGAAGCTCCAGCACCACCTGCGATGTCGCGGTTTTGGCGCCGTCTGCGGGGGCAGCCTGCGCGGCGGTTGGTGACGAACTGTCAATCAGCAGCCGCCGGTGCGCGGTCTCCGACCAGTGCCCGGCCGAGTCGCGAGCGCGCACATGCAGCCAGCCGTCAACTTCGCCCTTCTCGGAGTACGCGGTGTCCGAATCTGTGGTTGCCAGCTTCTCCGGAAGCTCCGTGGACGGGCTTTCGTTGATCGCCCAGTTCACGCCACCAATTCCGGTGATGTCATCGACATCCCAGGCGATTCGCAGCGGCGTGGCGCCACTGCATATCGGCACGAGTTCAAAGTCGTCGATGTGGTAGCTCTGCCCGGGCGCGTTGGACGTCCAGCCGCTGTCCGCGATCCACATCTGCAGCACCTTGTACCCGGGTGCGCGCGGGTTGTCGCGACGAAGCATCTCGTAGAGGTTGAACTCAGCGGTGTGCCACCGGTTGTCGGCCTGCACGTCCGGAATCTCGCCGATGCGCTCGTAGCTACTGTCGGTGTCGGTGAAGCGGATGCTCTTGCGCGCACCGTTGACGTGAACCATGAGGTCTGCACGGAGGCGCTCGGGGATCCTGTACGCGAACCGCACGATCCGGTACCGCCCGGCGTCGAATGCGGTCTTGCGGATATACGCGCCGAAGCTCCCCCCGTTGATCGGATTGAAGAGCTTCAGGGACTGGTCGCCCGTCGCCGCCGTCGTCGGGTCGAGGCTCACGACCGCCCCGCCCTCCGCGCCCCAGTTGCTCCACTCGCCAGTCTCGTGTTCGAAGTCGTTTGCGATGACGGGCACGTCGCCCACCACAATCTTCGGGGCGGGCGGCGCGGCCTGATCTACGTCCGGTCCAACGCGGAAGGCCCAACTCTGCGCGGCCAGCGAATTCTGGTTGCGGTCTGCAAGCGCCAGAAGCTTGACCTGCAGCGTCCCGCCTGACGGGAAGGTCTGCTCAAGCTGCCCGACATCAAGCGCCAGGACCTCGTGGCCGGGATCAAAGCTGACAGCATCGTCTGCCACAGTCAGTTCCCGCTCGCCCACCGCGAGCTTCACGCTCGCGGGATCGACGCCGATGCCGTCTCCGTCGCTGAGGTGTATTCGTACCGGGCCCTCGGCAAGCTGGCCGCCCTCAGGCTCAATCCGCTCAACTCTGGGGGCAGCCGTGTCGCGCCGGACCGGCATGTGCTCGACCTCGCCCCACGTGCCATCGGCGAGCTTCGGCGCTGCATGCACCCACCAGACACCATCTTCCTCCACGGTGAACGTGGCGGAGCCGTCCTCGGACGTGACTTCGGCCGGTGGCTTCCAGACCGGACTGCGGTTGAAGTTGATAGCCCAGCCGTCCGCGTTAACGCCCGATGCTGCCTTAGCGGCAACCTGCAGGTCGCCACCGGCGGGCTTGACCAGCCCCAGGTTGTCCATGCAGACTGTCACACCCGCATGGTTGCCCCCGAAGCCTGCGTCCAGGTAGTCTTCACTGGACATGTTGCCGATGAACAGGTCGCTGGCGATCAGCTTCGCGTCACTTCCCAATGCGCGCTCGGCGTGTCCGAGCAGGTCGAACTCGGCGTGGTGCCAGTTGCCGTCGGCTTCCACGTCAGCGATCCGACCCAGCAGCGTACGTCCCCCGGCCGCCTTTTCCAGCCCGGAGAAGATGACCTCGCAGGGCTCATCGTCGATCGTGAGATGCAGGTTGACCCTGGCCTCGGGATCGAGGCGGTAATCGAAGGTCAGCTTCGGCAGTTCGCGAAGATCGAACCGTCCCTCGCTCAGGTTAGCGGCGAAGCTACCCCCGGCGTAGGTATTAATCAGCTTGGCGCAGTGTCCTGAGCCGTCGGCGCCGGGTGTCGCGAGCGTCACTGTTGCTCCCTGGTCGCCGTCACGAGTGGACACGCCGCCCAGATCCGTCTCGAAATCCGTGAAGAGCGCCGGATGGGTTGAACTCGAGAGTGTCGCGTGTCGCGGGTGAACCTCGTGTTCGGTGCGCACGGCAAGGTGATGGAGGGGCGCCGGATCGCGCGGAATCTGCTCGTGCTCGTAATAGACCTTGATGCGCGAGATGATCAGGCCGTTGTCACGGGCCCAGATCGCCACGCGGCCACCGTCCAGCGGCTCCGGATCGGTCGCCTCGGCCACCAGCGTGTCGTCGACCCAGAATCGCAGCGTGTCACCGGATTTGCGCACACGCAGCATCCACCACTTCCGATGGAACTCATACGTGGATGGGTAGCCGTCCTCGAAGATGGGCAGCAGAGCCTCCGGGTCGCGATTCTCGGTGAGGATCTCGTTGCCCTTCATGATGCGGGTCGAGCTGTTGAGTTCGCCACCGTAGATGAACGAGTACCCGCTGGAGAGGTTCGCGCCATCCCCGCAGATGGTAAT